>NZ_CP014145.1:2459817-2767294 GCF_001542775.1 Microterricola viridarii | reverse complement strand
AGAGACGCTTAGTGTGCACCCTCCGGGGTGACAACAGCACGCACGGTGCGGAAAAGAATCACGATATCGGTGGTCAGTGACCAATTCTCGACGTAGTAGAGGTCCAAACGAATGCTGTCTTCCCAACTGAGGTTGGACCGCCCACTGACCTGCCAGAGCCCGCTCATCCCGGGCTTCATGATGAGACGTCGGTGGGCGGCATCGTCATACAGCGCAACTTCGGCTGCGCGCTGCGGGCGAGGGCCGACGAGGCTCATCTCGCCGAAGAAGACGTTGAAGAGTTGCGGGACTTCGTCGAGCGAATACTTGCGTAGGAACCTTCCGACAGGGGTGATGCGGGGGTCGTTCGTCACTTTGAAGAGTGGAGTGTTGGAAGTGCCCTGCGCATCCAACAAGCTCTCAAGCTGGTCATCGGCGTCCTGCACCATTGAGCGGAACTTGAGCATGCCAAATTCCTTGCCGCCGCGGCCAATTCTCACCTGGCGATAGAGGATGTTGCCCGGGCCGGATCGTTTGACGGCGATGGCGACCGCGATGAGGATCGGTGAGCCCAGCAGAAGTAAGAGGCCGGAGCCCAGGATGTCGAAGCTGCGCTTGTATACACGCTTCGCGCCCTCAAGCGTGGGATAGCTCACGTGAATAAGTGGCAGGCCTGCCACAGGGCGGGCATGGATGCGCGGACCGGCGATATCGGTGAGCGCCGGTGCAACGATCAACTCAACACTGCGCGATTCCAGCTCCCAGCCGATGCGGCGCATGTCATCCGGACTGATCTCATCGGCGCCGGTGAGCACGACAGTATCGGCCCGGGTTGAATCTACAGCGGTCAGGAGATCGGAGTAGCCGCCGAGCACTTCGACGCCTTCGATCGGTCCTTTGGCCATTGTGCCCGCATGAGTGAGTGCACCCACAATGTCTAATCCGGTGCCTGCGGTTCGCTGGATAGTTTTTGCCACGTGCGCCGATTTGTTGCGTTCGCCCAGCAGGATTGTGCGCGAGACATACGCGCCCGATTTCTGTTGCCGCCTGAGCCATTGGCGCCACGCCCATCTCGACATGAAGAGCAGGAGGAAGCCCACAGGCAGAGCTGTCAGGAAGTAGCCCCGGGCAAGCTCAAGCCGGAAGAGGAACGCGAGGATCGCGAAGAGTCCGAAAAGCCAAACCGTCGCGTCGGCGATGCGCTTGTATTCGAGTGTCCCGCTTCCGATCACTTTGTGGTCGCGGGTGGCGAAAATGTCGAGCACGACCATCCACGCCAGGACAAGGAGGAGCGAGATCGTGGTGTAGCCGATTCGGATCTCCGGGGCGTCAGCGGTCCCAAGCTCAACCGATGCATCCCTGAACCACACGAAATGAGCGCCGAAAACAGCGATCACGACCATGGAGACATCACTGACGAAGAGTCGCACCGCGTATGCACGTTGCCAAGACAATCGCTTGACCACGCCTGTCGCGCGAGCGCTCACTAACCCCATCAGTCCCCATGTCATTCCCGGCACGACCGACATGCCCCGTTTTGGGGGCCGAGCGCAACCTTACTCAGCCATGATTCCATAGCTTTGCATGAGTACCGGAATCGACGCAGCCTGCGCACGAAGTCGAATGCGCGAGTTCGCAGTCACTGCGCAACGGGGGGAGGGGAGCGTTTCCTAGCTGCATCCCGGACTGGAGACAGTGGTTGCCGTCGGGATCAACATTGGCGTTACGCGCAAGTCTGCCGGGCCGAAGCTGCCAGCGGGTGCGTTGAACGTCGCGACAACCTGGCTCGTTTCGCCAGGCGCAAGATAGACGCTGAAGACTGCGACCGGGCGACCGAGGTCGTTGGCCGACTTGTCGAAAGTGGTCTCTACGCCTTGCGTGACCACCGTTGCGTCGGCAAGCGTGGCGCCAGGCGGCCCATAGACGAACACCTGGGTGCGGAATTTGTCCCCGCCCCACGGCGCGCTTGCAATGTAAGCGGGGAGAGTCGCTGCCAGCTCGGGCGTGATTGTGGAGCGGAGGTCAACGGTTGTGGTGAAAGTGGGGGACTCTGCCGTGCAGACATCCGTGTCCAGCGCCGCGGCAGTCTCGAGGTAGTAATCCATCTTGGATGCGGACATATCGCGGAAGAAGACACCGGTCGTCGTCTGGGTTTCGTTGTCTGCCGGGAGGACGCCGCTGAGGGGGGTGCGTTCGAGCGTCGCCTGAACCTCGGGATTCGGGCTCCAAGCGAGGATGCGATGCTCACCAATGCTCTGCGCCATCGCCGCGACGAGCTGGGGCATGTCGGTTGTAGGGCTCATCAGCGAGTCGAAGACGCTCTTGGCCGCTTCAGCGAAGAACGCGTCAGATAGCGGGATGTCGTCCCCTTGATAGCGGAAATAGACCTCATTCAAGAGGAGTCGCACTGCATTGTCGGAGCTGAGCTGGTCGCCAGTGCTCATGGCGATCGGGCCTGTAGCGCGGAGAATGTGCGCAAGGGCCACTGGGTCGATAGAGACGACAGCATCGACATTCCCGCCGATGTGCTGCTGCCAAAACTCCTTGGCGATCGTGGCCGCGGTGGGGAAGTCGGGGCGGCTGGGCGCCAGGTTGAGTCGGGTGTACATGAGCGGGCCGTAGATGTCCTCGACCGCTGGGTCCGGGGCGACGATCGGGCCGCCTTTCCCCTCCTTGTCGCGCCATGGGAAGTCACCGCTGGAGGCCTGCCGGCCAATGGCGACCGCGCCGTTGTCGACGTTGATCTCGGTGAGGGCTGCCGAGCTGCCACCGAGGGCGGTCGCTTCGGCGAGGTTCTGGAACATGAGCACATAGGTGCGCGGGCCGTTGGCGCCGAGCAATTCCGGTGCGATTTGAATCACCGAGGCTGCGCTGCCGATCAAGTCGTCGGCGCTCGTGAGCATCCCCACGAGTTCGGCCCCAGCATCCTGCACTGGCCCGACTGTGCCGTCGACGTCAATTGCGGCTCCACGCTCGACTGCCGAGTGGAAAGCTTCGGCGGCAGGGCCGAACGCGGCGCTGAGCTGCACGATCGGCTCGATGTTGATGCGCCCGTCGACGGGTTTCAATGACTCGGGGCTGAGCCCTCCTGCGACAGAGGCCAACGGCTCGACGGTGCCCTTGGCGATCGAATCCACGACCTCCGCCATCTCGCGCACTGCGGTGAGGTTCTTGCCGAGGACCGGCACGTACTCGCCCGCTTGCCACAACGGGTCGTGGGCAGCCGCGACGGCGGTGCCGGTGTGATCGGAGAGTAGCTCTGCGCTCTGCGCGATGCCGGCGAAATCTGCGGCGGCGGCCTGAGTTTTGACCGTGCCGATCAGCCCCTTGGCCGCCTCGAGCGAATTCTTGGCTGTGAGTGCCTGGTATCCGACCCATCCCGTTGCGCCTAGGCCAACGACCAAGAGGGTTCCGATGAACCAGATAACTGTCGTCCGGCCGCTCCCGGACTTGCCTCGCGCGTGGCGAGCCGACTCCGCGAGGTCGGCGGCCTTCTGCATCTCTCGACGCTCGGCGCGCGAGCGCGGCTGCTGCGGGTGCGCGCCATGGAAGTCAGTCACTTTCAAGACGCTAGCGCACCGCGGCTCGGATAATCCTGAACGGCACGATTGGCCCCAGCGACGGATGCTGTGCCGAGGCCAATCGTCGGGCCGCTACTGCTCGTGCACGGCGCCGTGCTTGATGTGCAGCCGGCGTTCGGCGCGGGCGGCAACAGCCGAGTCGTGGGTGACCAGGATGAGCGTGAGGCCCCGATCGCGCCAGAGCCCCTCGAGCAGGTCCATGATCTCGTCACGGGTCTGCTCGTCGAGGTTGCCGGTCGGCTCGTCGGCGAGCAGCACGGTCGGCTCCTTGACCAATGCCCGCGCGATGGCGACACGTTGCTGCTGGCCGCCGGAGAGCTCGTTCGGCAGGTGCCCGGCGCGGTCGGACAGGCCGACGGACGCCAGCGCCTGCGCGGCTCGGGAGCGCCGGGCATCCGCCGCCAGGCCGAGTGGGGCCAGCGCGGTCTCGACGTTCTCTTGCGCGGTCAGCGTCGGGATGAGGTTGAACCCCTGGAAGATGAAGCCGATCTGCTGCGCGCGGATCGCGGCGAGCTTGTGGTCGCCGAGGGCCGACAGCTCGCTGTCGCCCAGCCGCACGGTGCCGGAGCTGGGGCGGTCGAGGGCGCCGAGCATCTGCAGCAGCGTCGACTTGCCGCCGCCCGTCGGTCCCTGGATGGCGACGAGGGCGCCGTCGTCGATCGTGAGGGTGACGTCGGTGAGGGCGGCGACGGAGCGCTTGCCCTGCTTGTAGCTCTTCGAGACGTTCTGGAGCGTGTACATGTGGGGTCCTTCGGGATCTGGGGCGGATGGGGTGGGGTTTCGACAGGCTCAACCAGCGGAGGCGGCCAACCAGCGGAGGCGGATCTACCGGCGGAGGCGACTCAACCGGCGGAGGCGGCTCAATCAGCGGAGGTGGATCAATCAGCGGAGGGAGGGGCGGAGACCGCTCAGCTGATGCTGCGCAGCGCCTCGGCGGGCCGCAGCCGGGCGGCACGCCACCCACCGAACGCCCCGGCCAGCAGGCCGCCGAGCACGGCCAGCCCGACGGCGAGCAGCACCACCTCGAGCGCGACGGGCGCGTGCAGCGTGATCTCGGTGGACGCGGCGGCCGATGCCGCCTGCCCGAAGCCGCCGGGCGCCCCGCCGGGGCCGCCAGGGCCAGCGGCCAGCTGCCCTCCGCCAGTGCCGTCGCCCAGCCCACCGCTCAAGCTCGGGGCGACAACGTTGATGGCGAGCACTCCGAGCAGGCCGAGGGCCACGCCGACGACGCCGCCGATCAGGCCCTGCACGAGCGATTCGCCGGTGACCTGGCCGACGATGCGCCGGTTTGACCAGCCGATCGCCTTGAGCGTGCCGAACTCGCGGGTGCGTCGGGTGACGCCGGAGATCGTGAACAGGATGGCGATGAGGAAGGCCGCGAGCAGCACGGCGATCGAGAGCCAGAGGCCGAGGTTCGTGACGAGGCTGGACGCGGTGGCCAGCGAACCGGAGACGCTGGCTGCAAGGTCGGCCTGTGTGCTGACGGTCACGTCGGGCAGCGCGGTCTTGATCGCGGCCTGCACCTGCGCGATGTCGTTCGAGGACGCGGCCTGCACGTAGACCGTGCTGAGCTGGCCGTCGAGCCCGGAGAGCTTCTGCGCCAGGCCGAGCGGGAGGTAGACGTTCGCGGCGGTGGCGGCATCCGCCGAGCTCGAGCTCACGATGCCGACCACCTGGACCTCGGTGTCGCCGACCGTGATGCTGTCGCCGACGGCGAGCTTCGCGGTGGTGGCGTAGCTGGAGTCGAGCACGGCCACGGCGGCGTCCGAGTCGGCGGTGCTGAACGTGCGCCCGGAGCTGAGGGTCACGGAGGAGAGCGGCCCGACGGCCGCCGCACTTGGGTCGATGCCCAGCACGCTGAAGGAGTCGACGTTGAAGGAGCTGCCGCCCGCGCCATCCGGGCCACCCTCCGGCGGCGTCGTTCCGGCGCCTGGCGCCCCGCCCTGTTGCATCTGCGACATATCGGGCAGCTCGCCGTTGAACGTGGTGTTGTTCAGAGCCAGGGCGCCGGATGCGGCGGCGACGTTGTCGACGCCGGCGACCGTCGTGAGCGTCGCGGCGTCGAAGGTGCTGGTGCCGCGCGCCACCTCGAGCCGCGAGGTGCTGATCGCCGTGGTTCCGTCGGAGCTGGCACCGGCCCCGGCGCCGAAGTCGAAGCGGCCAGGTCCGCCGGATGCGTCGCTCGGCGCCGTCGGCGGCTGGGTGAGCGTGATGTCGGTTCCGACGCCGTAGACAGAGGAGAGCACGGAGGCCTGGGCATCTTTGACGCCGGCGGAGAAGGCGTTCACGACGATCACGAGGGCGATCGCGAGGCCCAGGCCGACGGCGATGATCACCGTCTGCTTGCGCCGTCCGGCGAGTTCGCGCCGGAGAAGTGTGAAGAACATGAAGCTCCTTGTATCGATCGTGTGGTGGGCGCGGGCCGGAGATTGCCGGGGCACGATCCTGAAGTTAGGGAGCAGGACTATGGCGCGACTATGGCCGGGCTGGGAGATCGCTATGGCCGGCCCATGCGGCATCCGTCGAGCCGATTCATAGACGGCTCATAGGCGCACGCCGCATACTCGGACAGTGACCAGCCCCAACTTCGACGCCCCAGCCGCATCCGCCCAGGCCGCAGCCCCGCTGCGCTTCGACGGGAACCCGGTGCGCGTGCTCGTGGTCGACGACGAGCGCTCACTCACCGACCTGCTGAAGATGTCGCTGCGCTATGAGGGCTGGGACGTACGCACGGCCGACGACGGGCGCAGCGCGGTGGCCGTGGCCAGGGACTTCCGACCCGATGCGATCGTGCTCGACATCATGCTGCCCGACTTCGACGGGCTGGAGGTGCTGCGTCGGGTGCGCGCCGACGGCAGCGAGGTGCCCGTGCTGTTCCTCACCGCCAAGGACTCCCTCGATGACCGCATCGCCGGGCTCACGGCGGGCGGCGACGACTACGTGACCAAACCGTTCAGCCTCGAAGAGGTGATCGCCCGACTGCGCGCGCTGATCCGCCGCTCCGCCATCGGCCAGAGCGCCGAACCGGTGATCCGCGTCGGCGACCTCACGCTCAACGAGGACAGCTACGAGGTGAGCCGGGCCGGCGAGCCGATCGAGCTCACGGCCACCGAGTTCGAGCTGCTGCGCTTCCTGATGCGCAACCCGCGCCGGGTGCTCAGCAAGTCGCAGATCCTCGACCGCGTCTGGAGCTACGACTACGAGGGCAGGCAGAGCGTCGTCGAGATCTACATCTCCTACCTGCGCAAGAAGATCGACGCCGGCCGCGAGCCCATGATCCACACCGTGCGCGGTGCCGGCTACATGATCAAGGCTGCCGGATGACGCAGGCGCCAGACCGCGCGCCGGAGCCTACGCCGAGCTCGACATCCGGCCCCTCTCCGCAGGCGGCGGTCCCGGCGTCCACCCCGCGTGCCGCCACCGCCCGGGCCGCCGCGGTGGGCGCGGCGGCGGACGGGCAGGAGCCAGACGGCGCCGGCGGGCACCCGTTCGCCGGGCTGCGTGCACCGCTGACACTCGGCCGGCGGCTGCTGCTCGGCGTGATCGCGCTGTTCATCGTGGTGACCACCGTCATCGGCCTGGTCAGCGTCGCCGCGCTGCACAGCTCGCTGCTCGAACGGCTCGACGTGCAGCTGCACTCGGCGGCCGACCGTGGACGCATCGGCATCGGCTCCGGCCTGCCGCCCGGCAGCAGCCCGCCGGAGGGTGGCAACGGCGAGGCCGGGCTCGCCCTGCAGGTGCCCGGGCAACCGGTCGGCACCATCGGTGCGGTGATCCTCGGCAACTCCGTCGAGTCGGCCGGGCGTATCTCGGAGGCCGGCGGCGTGCTCGGCGTCGACGACGCGCAGCGGTCCGCGCTGCTCAGCATGCCCATCGACGGTGAACCGCACAGCGTCGACGTGCCGGGCCTCGGCAACTACCGCGCCATCGTCAGCCCGCAGGGCCCCGGGCTCAGCTTCATCATCGCGCTGCCGCTGGCGACCGTGGAGGCCACCTCGGCACAGCTCGGCCTGATCATCGCCATCGTGGCACTGTTCGGCATCGGGATCGCGATCATCGCCGGATCCCGCCTGATCGCCGCCTCCCTGGCCCCGCTCGAACGCGTCACCCATCTGGCAACGCGGGTCTCTGAGCTGCCGCTGGATCGCGGCGATGTCGCGCTGGCCGAACGGCTGCCCGTCGCCGACGCCGATGAGCGCACCGAGGTGGGAAAACTGGGCGCGGCGTTCAACCGCATGCTGGGGCATGTGGCATCCGCGCTCACCGCGCGCGAGAACAGCGAGCGTAAGGTGCGCCACTTCGTCGCCGACGCCAGCCACGAGCTGCGCACACCGTTGGCCGCGATCCGCGGCTACGCCGAGCTCACCCGGCGCAGCCCCGAGGCGCTGCCGCCGGATGCCGCCCACGCCCTCGAGCGCATCGAGGCCGAGTCGCGGCGCATGGGCGCCCTCGTCGAAGACCTGCTGTTGCTCGCCCGGCTCGACGAGGGGCGTGCGCTGGAATCGCGCCCCGTCGACCTGACCGGCCTCGCCGTTGACGCGCTCGGAGACGCCCAGGTGACCGGCCCCGATCACGAGTGGGGCGCCTCGCTCGACGACGAGCCCGTCGTCATCAACGGTGACGCCAGCCGGCTGCAGATGGTGGTCGTGAACCTGCTCGCGAACGCCCGGGTGCACACCCCGCCGGGAACCGCGGTGGAGCTCGGCCTGCACCGGGTGGGTACGGATGCCGTGCTCACGGTGCGCGACGACGGCCCCGGCATCGACCCCGAGCTGCAGGACAGCGTGTTCGAGCGTTTCGTGCGCGGCGACGCCTCGCGCTTCCGGGCGGGGCAGGAGGGTGCAGCGGCCGTGCCGAGCACCGGCCTCGGCCTGGCCACGGTGCGCGCCGTCGTCGAGGCGCATGGCGGCACGGTAACGCTGCAGAGCGCACCGGGCGACACGGTGTTCACGGTGACGCTGCCGCTCGGCGGCACGGCCGGCGTCGATTCGCCGTGACACGGGCTTGGCGGCTTGCCGCTGTCGGTTGGCCTTGACGCGGGCCTGGAGGCGTGCCGCCATCGATTGGCCTTGGCCGTGACCCGGGCTTGGCGGCGTGCCGGCGTCGACTAGCCGTGACCCGGGCCTGGCGGCTTGCCGCCATCGATTGGCCTTGACCCGGGCCTGGCGGCGTGTCGGCGTCGACTAGCCTTGACCCGGGGTTGAGCCGCTGCACCCGCGGATGCCGGGCCGGTGTGCCGCCCCGAGTCAATCGGGAGACCCACGTGCAGATGAGGCGCAGCCGCAGAGCGCTCTGCGCGCTCGCCGTCGGTGCTCTGCTCGTCGGGTCCGGACTCGCTCTCTCACAGCCGGTCGGCGCGGCCGCCGACACCTCGTCCGCTGCCCTGTCGGAGCCGCAGTGCGCGCTCGTCGACCTGCGCCTGAGCGGCGAATCGGTCGTCGGTTCGACCCTCGTCGCGACCGTCGCCGGCGGGCTATTCGAGGGCGCCGCCGTGACCTTCGACTGGCTGGTGGGGCCGGCGCCCGCCGTCGTGCCGACGCCCACCCCCGAGGTGACCCCGCCCGCACCGCAGCCGACGGAGCCCCCAACCGCGACGCCCGCACCCACCGCGACGCCGACGGCAACGCCCACCCCGACCCCGAGCGCGAAGCCGGTCCGTGGCGAGTACATCGTGCGCGGCGCCGACCTCGGCCAGGTCGTCACGGTGCGCGCCGTCGCGAGCGCTGCGGATGGCGGCGGCACACTGCTCCGCTGCCTGAGCACGCCCACTGCCCCAGTGAGCGCCGGCGCGGAGCCGGATCCGGGCACGGCAATCCCGCCGCACGTGGAGCCCCCGCTCCCCGAGCCCGTGACGAACCTGGTGCTCGATGCCGAATCCGGCACCGCAGCAGGGGAGAGGGCCGATGACTGGGCGGACGAGCCGGAATCCGTCGACACGCTGGCGCCAGAGCTGCCGGCCGCGACATCCGGCTCCGTCATCAGCCTCAATCTGTCTGACGATGTGCTGCTGATCGGCGGACTCGGCGCGCTCGCCGTGATGGCGGGGCTGCTGGTGTTCGGCCGCAATGAGGAGTAGGCGCACCGAGCGTTAAACGCTGCACCCCCTCCCGGCAAACGGGAGGGGGTGCGGTGCTCGGTGAGGCTACGCGGTGACGTTACTCGGCGAGGCGCGCGAGCAGGGTGGCGAACCGGGTGAGGTCGTCGCCGGTCCAGTCGTCCAATCGCGAGCGCAGCATGGCCTGGTTGCGGTCACGAATGATGTTGATCTTCTCCACGGCCTCCGGCGTCGCCGTGAGGATGCGGGCACGACCGTCGGTCGGGTCAGGCGCGCTCACGACGAGCCCGAGCTCCTCCATCAGTTTCACCTGACGGCTGATCACGCTCTTGTCGGTCGCGAGCTGCTCGGCCAGCGCCCCCGCGTGGCAGGAGCCCGCCCGCACCAAGCTCGCCAACAGCTTGTAGCCCACCGGCTGGAGGTCGGGGTGCACCGCGTGCGCCCCGTCCTTCCAGATCGTGCGAACGCGGGCGAACAACACGCCCAGCTGTGCTTCAACCTCGGCGATGGCCGCCTCGGTTTCGGGGGAACGGACGGGGCTCATACTCGGCATCCTATTTGGTTGTCGTGCTCTGACCGGGGCCGGAGGCCGCCGCAGTGATCCGCACGGACTCCGTGTCCGTCGGGTGGGCGAGACCCACCGCCGGGAGCGCGGACGCCGCGGAGGTGGCATCGATGAGTGCGTCTTCTGCATCCTCGAGCTCACGCGCCAGCGTGCCGGGGGCATCCTGCCCGCCCGGCGTCTCGGCCTTGGCGCGCTGGATCGAGGTGAGCGTGCTGAGCTGTGCGTTCGGCAGGAAGATCACGGCGATGAGCGTGACGATCGCGAGCGGCACGGCGAGCATGAAGATCGTTCCGACGCCGCTTCCGTATGCGCTCTCTACGATCTCGCGCAGGAAGTCCGGCAGCAGGTTGACCTGCGGGATGCGGCCGTCGCCGAGTGCCTGCATGGCCTCGGCCTGCTTGGCGGGTGAGAGCTTCATCACGTGGTCCTTGATGTTGCTGGCCACGACGGTGCCAAGCAGCGAGCCCATCACCGTGACACCGATGGTGCCGCCCAGGCTGCGGAAGAAGGTGACGGCGCTGGTGGCGACGCCCATGTTCTTGGCCGCGGTCTGGTTCTGCACGACGAGCACGAGGTTCTGCATGACCATGCCGACACCAGCGCCCAGCAGGAACATCGAGACACCGACGTAGAAGAAGTTGGTGTCGTAGTGCAGGAAGGTGAGCATGTAGCTGCCGATGACGCTGAGCGCGCTGCCGGCGATCATGAAGCCCTTCCACTTGCCGTGGCGGCTGATCAGGCCACCGACCACGGTCGAGGAGATGAGCAGGCCACCCATCATGGGGATGGTGAGCAGACCGGACTCGGTCGGTGTCGCGCCCCGGGCGAGCTGCATGTACTGGCTGAGGAACACCGAGGTGCCGAACATGGCCACGCCGACAGAGATGCTGGCGATCACCGAGAGGGTGAAGGTGCGGCTCTTGAAGAGATCCAGCGGGATCATCGGCTCCTTGGCCTTGAGCTCAACGACCACGGCGAGGGCGAGGAGCACGAGGGCCCCCGCGACCATGGCGAAGCTGGTGATCGAGTCCCACTCGAACTGCGAACCGCCGAGGCTGACCCAGACGAGCAGTAGCGAGACGCCGCCGGAGATCAGCACCATGCCGAGGTAGTCGATCGACACCTTGCGCGCGGGGAGCTTTGGCAGGTGCAGTGTGCGCTGCAGCAGGATGAGTGCCACGATCGCGAACGGCAGGGCGACGAAGAAGTTCCAGCGCCAGCCGAGGGTGTCGGTGATCACGCCGCCGAGCAGCGGGCCGCCGATGGTGCCGATGGCCATCACGGCGCCGAACAGGCCTGCGTACTTGCCGCGCTCACGCGGGCTGATGATGTCGGCCATGACGATCTGGCTGAGTGCGGCCATGCCGCCGGCGCCGAGGCCCTGGAACACACGCATCGTGATGAGCATGCCGGGGTCCTGGGAGAAGCCGGCGATGGCGGATGCCAGGACGAAGATGACCATGGCGAGCTGCAGCAGCAGCTTGCGGTTGAACAGGTCGGCGAACTTGCCCCAGATGGGCGTCGACACGGTGGTGGCCAGGAGGGTCGCGGTGATGACCCAGGTGAACGCGGCCTGGTCGCCCTTGAGCTCACCGATGATGAGGGGCATCGAGGTGCCCACGACGGTGCTGGCGATCATCGACACGAACATGCCGAGCAGCAGGCCGCTGAGTGCCTGCATCACCTCGCGGTGGGTCATGCCGCTCTCAGAAAGCTCTGCGTTCTTCGCGGCCTTCTTCGCGGCCTTCGCGGAAATGGGTGGTAATGCTTTCTTCGACGCGTTCTTCGCTACGTCGGTCGTGCTCTGTGACAAAGGGGCTCCAGAATGTAGTTGACTGATATCAACTATAGGTTTCTAGTTGACCACTGTCAACTAATGGCGACTGGGCGCGCGATTTGCGCCGGCGCGCGGCATCCGTTAGCCTGTACGAAGCCAAAGACCGCTGGCGTTGCTGTGCAGAAATGCACGGCGACCGAAGGCTTGTGAAAACAAGGGCCCGCGTAGGTGTGTGAAGTAGTTTTCAATCGCAAGATTGTCTCCAGCTCCGTGCGCTTGCGCCGGAGCTTTTTTGTTGCCTCAATCCGGGCGGTCTGGGTGCACATCGCTACCGTGATGTGTGACGTAGACATATAGGAGTAGGCCATGGCGAACAAGGAAGCCACGGTTGCCGAGCTCACGAACCTGTTCGAGACCTCGACCGCCGTTCTGCTGACCGAATACCGCGGCCTGACGGTTGCCCAGCTCAAGCAGCTGCGCGGCAACATCCGTCAGGACGCGAGCTACGCCGTGGTGAAGAACACGCTGACCAAGATCGCCGCGAACAACGCGGGGATCACGACGCTGGATGCCGACCTCGTCGGCCCGTCCGCCGTCGCCTTCGTGCACGGCGACTTTGTCGCCGCCGCAAAGGCCGTTCGTGACTTCGCCAAGGCAAACCCGAGTCTTGTGATCAAGGGCGGCATCTTCGAGGGTAAGGCCCTCAATGCCGACGAGGTCAACAAGTACGCCTCGCTCGAGAGCCGCGAGGTTCTGCTTGCGAAGGCAGCGGGAATGATGAAGGCGACGATGGGCAAGGCTGCCGCCACCATCGACGCGCTTCGCGAAAAGCTGGAGACCGCGGCCGCGTAAGCGCCCGACGTTCTCGTTCAACAACCCCAAGAAATTTAGGAGATACATCATGGCGAAGCTCACCACTGAAGAGCTGCTCGAGCAGTTTTCCGGCCTGACCCTTGTCGAGCTCAGCGAGTTCGTGAAGGCGTTCGAAGAGAAGTTCGAGGTCACCGCGGCCGCTCCCGTCGCCGCTGCCGGTGGCGCGGGCGCCGCTGCTGAAGAGGTTGAGGAGAAGGACTCCTTCGACGTCATCCTCGAGGCTGCTGGCGACAAGAAGATCCAGGTCATCAAGACCGTCCGCGAGCTCACCTCGCTCGGTCTTGGCGAGGCCAAGGCTGTCGTCGATGGCGCCCCCAAGGCTGTCCTCGAAGGCGCAAACAAGGAGACCGCCGAGAAGGCGAAGGCTGCCCTCGAAGAGGCCGGCGCTACCGTCACCCTCAAGTAATTCGCGCCCGGCTTGCCGGGCTTGAATTCGGACGCGGTCTCCTGCATCCGAGGTCTCTGACCTCGAAAAATCAGGTATTCCGTGTTCCGAGGGCGTCGCCCCCGAAACGGGGCGGCGCCCTCTTGCGTTTAACCTGGTCGCTCGCGCGGCCGGTTGCCAGACGCGTGAGGGTTCCGTCGACGGATGCCTGAGGCATCCGTTCTGCCACTCGGCAGTTTCGGCAACCCCGCGTCCATTCCAGCGCGCCCTCCCGCACCGGCGGGGCGGTGCGGCTGTGCACCCACACTGTGGTGGACGCATGCACAGAAGGCAACACCCCGTGAATAGACAACTCGGAAACTGGCGACGATTCGCCGCAGCGCTCGGCGGGCTCATCGCCGACGCGTACCTCACCGGCGATGAGCGGCAGCACGCCAGCCACCCGCCGGATATGTACCGGAGCCACCTGGCCACCACGGCCAACTGGATCCGGTAGTCCGCCCACGATGAATGCCCCGACACGCCAGTCGGGGCATTCGCCCGTTAACGGCACTCGCAGGCTATGTATAGCTGAGCTATGTATAATCGGGAGATGACGAACACGACCGACCGACTCCCCGAGGTGCTCGGCGAACTCATCGTCGTGAGCAACAAGCTCACGCGCATGGCGGCGCAACTCACCGAGGGGGCGGAGTCACCCGCTATCTGGCGCACGCTGAGCGCCCTGCGCGACGCCGGGCCGGTGCGCCTCGGCGAGCTGGCGTTGCTCAGCCGCGTCGCCCAGCCCACCATGACCAAGCTCGTGCACACGCTCGTTGAACGCGGCTGGGTAGAGCGGATCGCCGACCCGGCCGATGCCAGGGCGACCGTTCTCGCCGCAACGAGCAGCGGCCACGCCGCGCTCGCGGCGTGGCGGGCCGAACTCATCGCGGCCATCCTGCCGCAGTTCGACGGGCTCGACCCTGACGAGGTGGCGGCCATCGCCCGCGCCGTGCAGATCGTGCACCAGCGGCTGGACGCCCCATCCTCAACACCGAAAGAAGCATGAGATGACAGAAACGCTCGAGGAGCGAACCAGTATTCTGCGACAGCCGAAGGCGGTGTGGGCGGTCGCCTTCGCCAGCGTCGTCGCGTTCATGGGTATCGGCCTGGTCGACCCGATCCTGCCGGCCATTGCCAGCGAGCTGCAGGCAACGCCGACAGAGACCGTGATGCTGTTCACCAGCTACCTCGTCATCACCGGTGTCGCGATGTTCTTCACCAGCTGGATCTCCAGCAGGATCGGCTCCAAGAAGACGCTGCTCATCGGCCTGGCACTGATCGTGGTGTTCGCGCTCGCGGCCGGCCTCGCCGGTGACATCGAGACGATCATCGGCTTCCGGGCCGGCTGGGGCCTCGGCAACGCGCTGTTCATCTCAACCGCGCTGGCGACCATCGTCGGCGCGGCATCCGGCGGCACCTCCTCTGCGATCATTCTCTACGAGGCGGCACTCGGGCTCGGCCTCGCCATCGGCCCGCTGCTGGGCGGCCTGCTCGGCAGCATCAGCTGGCGCGGGCCGTTTTTCGGCACGGCGGCACTCATGGCCATCGGATTCATCGCGCTGCTCGTGCTGTTGCAGCCCGCCCCAGCCGGCGCCACGAAGCCGACCCCGACGCGGCTCTCGGCGCCCTTCCGTGCGCTGGCCCGGCCAGCCCTCGGCATCCTGGCTGCCGCCGCCGTCTTCTACAACTTCGCCTTCTTCGTGCTCCTGGCTTACACGCCGTTCGCGCTGGTTCCGCTCGGCGTCGGTGACGCGATCAGCCTCGGCCTGGTCTTCTTCGGCTGGGGCGTCTCGGTGGCGATCACCTCGGTGTGGGTGGCGCCGATCCTGACCAAGCGGATGCCGCGCACCCGCGTGCTCTGGCTGGTGATGCCGTTGCTGGCCGTCGACCTGCTCGTCATGGCCCTGCTCGTCGACTCGCTGCCGGCTGTGATCATCGGCGTCGTGGTCGGCGGCATGCTGCTCGGCGTGCTCAACACCGTGCTCACCGAGTGCGTGATGGAGGCGACCGATCTGCCGCGCTCCGTCGCCTCGAGCGCCTACTCGGGCGTGCGCTTCCTCGGCGGCGCGGTCGCGCCGCCCGTCGCGACCCTGCTGGCCGAGGCGCTCTCGCCCTCTGCCCCGTTCTTCGCCGGGGCGCTGGCCGTACTCGTCTCGGTGACGATCGTGATCGTCGGCCGCAAGGCGCTGCGAAGCGCTGACGGGCACGTCGAGACGGCGCTGGTCGAGGCCGAGGCGATCGGCATCGGCGACGCATAACGCGCACTGCGCGCTGCGTAACGATTCGACTATCAAGGATGCTGCCGAACTGCGGAATCATTGAGTGACGTGGTTCTCTTTGCCTAACGTTGTCGTGACGATCCACTCGTCGGCCTTGCGCAGAACGTGCGTAATCGCTTGACTGGCCGTCGTGGGAGCGCTCTCACGGACTCAATGAGGAGGAATCATGCAGTTGAAGAATTCTCGCCGGGTACTTCTGCCCGTGGCCGCTCTCGCGGCTTTCGGGCTGGTGCTCTCCGGCTGTGCATCGGATTCGGGAAGCGGCGGTGACAGCAGCGCACCGGCCGGTCCGGGCGATGCGGGCACGGCCGACGGCGTTGTGACCGTCTATGGCACGATCGTCGACACCGAGGCTGAGCTGCTGGAGAAGTCGTGGGCCGACTGGGAGAAGGCCAACAACATCGACATCCAGTACGAGGGCAGCAAGGAGTTCGAGACCCAGATCGCGATCCGCGCGCAGGGCGGCAACGCCCCGGACCTCGGCATCTTCCCGCAGCCCGGTCTCTTCTCTGACATGGTCTCGCGCGACTACATCCAGCCGGCACCCGACGGCGTTGCCAGCAACGTCAAGGACGGCTGGTCCGAGGACTGGGCGAGCTACGCGACGGTCGACGGCACGCTCTTCGGCGCTCCGCTCATGGCCAGTGTGAAGGGCTTCATCTGGTACTCGCCGGCACAGTTCAAGGAGTGGGGCGTCGAGGTTCCGACCACGTGGGACGAGATGATGACGCTCACCAAGACCATCCAGGCGAAGACGGGCAAGCCGCCGTGGTGCGCCGGCTTCGGCTCGGACGCGGCGACCGGCTGGCCGGGCACCGACTGGGTCGAGGACCTCGTGCTGCGCCAGGCCGGGCCGGAGACCTACGACAAGTGGGTCAAGCACGAGATCCCGTTCACCGACCCCGCCATTGCCGATGCGTTCAACTCCGTCGGGGACATCCTGCTCCAGACCGACTACGTCAACGCCGGATTCGGCGACGTCAAGTCGATCAACTCCACGCCATTCGGTGATGTGGCCCGCGTGATGGGCGACGGCAGCTGCGCGCTCACCCACCAGGCCAGCTTCTTCGACGGCTTCCTGCAGGACCCGAAGAACGGCAACGCAACCGTCGGGCCGGATGCCGACATCTGGGCGTTCATCACCCCGTCGGTCAAGGCCGGCGGAACCGCCGTCACCGGTGGTGGCGAGATCGTCGCCGCGTTCTCCAACGACGCCGACACCGCCAAGGTGCAGGAGTACCTCTCGAGTGCCGACTGGGCGAACAGCCGCGTCGCCCTCGGCGGCGTGCTGAGCGCCAACAAGGGTCTCGACCCGGCGAACGCCTCCAGCCCGATTCTGCAGGAGTCCATCAAGATCCTGCAGGACCCGAACACCACGTTCCGTTTCGACGCCTCTGACCTGATGCCCGGCATCGTGGGAGCCGGCTCGTTCTGGACCGGGATGGTCGACTGGATCAACGGCAAGCCGACCGACGAGGTGTTGAAGACGATCGACGCCTCGTGGCCGTCCGAATAACAGGCGCCACGCAGCAGAGCGCTGCATGAGCCGAGCGGATGCCGGTGACTTCGAGTCCCGGCATCCGCTCGACACAGGGGCACCGCTCCGCGATACTGCACAGCAACACTTTCTACGCAGCACCACGTTCAGCACTGCACCACCTACTGCTCAGCACCGCTGCAGAGCGTTTCCACCGAGGGAGGCCCCGTGTCCGCGTTCTTTAGCTGGATAGCGACATTGCCGGCGTTGCTGCAAGTCGTTGTGGTGGTGCTGAGCTTCGGGGCCGCGATCGCCGTGCTCATCTTCCTGCTGGAGGTCGCACCGCGCAGCGGCCGCAAGTTCACGGTGATCCGGCTCGCCGCGTGCGTGCTGATCCCCGCTCTGGTGTTCTTGTTCCTCGGCTCGCTCTGGTGGGCCGCGGCCGTCGCTGCCGTGCTCGGTGGCCTCTTCTTCTGGCTCGACATGCGGGCGCGGCAAGGTGCCGGCTACCTGTTCCAACTCGTCGGGTTCCTCGCCCCGGCCGTGGTTCTGCTCTCCATCGGCCTCATTTACCCGACCATCATCACCACGATCGCCGCCTTCATGAACAGTCGCGGCAACCGCTTCGTCGGCTTCGAGAACTTCGTCTGGATCTTCACGCAGGAGACCGGCATCCGCACCGTCATCAACACCATCATCTGGGTGTTGTTCGTGCCGGTGCTCTCGACGATCTTCGGGCTGGCCTATGCCGTCTTCATCGACAAGTCGCGCGGGGAGAAATACTTCAAGGCTCTCGTGTTCATGCCGATGGCCATCTCGTTCGTCGGCGCCAGCATCATCTGGCGCTTCGTGTACGCGGCCCGGCCGGCCGACCAGCAGCAGATCGGCCTGCTCAACCAGGTGGTCGTGATGTTCGGCGGCCAACCCGTCGACTGGTTGGCGAACTCGCCGTGGAACACGTTCTTCCTGATCGTCGTGATGATCTGGATCCAGACCGGATTCGCCATGGTCGTGCTCTCCGCGGCGATCAAAGGCGTTCCGGTCGAACAGCTGGAGGCGGCAGAGATCGACGGCGCCAATGCCTGGCAGCGCTTCCGCAATGTGACGGTGCAGGCGATCAGGCCCTCGCTCGTCGTGGTGCTCACCACGATCTCCATCGTCTCGCTCAAGGTGTTCGACATCGTGCGCACCATGACAGCCGGCGCAAACTCGACCAGCGTGCTCGCCAATGAGATGTACAGCCAGTGGAAGGGCTTCGAACTCGGCCGCTCGGCCGCACTGGCGCTGGTGCTGTTCCTGCTCGTCGTGCCCATCATCGTCTACAACGCCAGACAGATCAGCAAGCAGAGGGAGATCCGATGAGCCCCACGGAGACCGAGCTGGTCACAACGAAGGACGCCGGCGGCGCCAAGCGCGGCGGCGGGCGGGCGCGGTTCGGGACAACGGACACCAGCACCACCGGCGGCCGGGTGAAGCACCGACTGACGAACCGGTGGGCAACGCTGGCGGCACTCGTGATCGCCGTGTTCTGGACGCTGCCGACCCTCGGACTGTTCATCACCTCGATCCGCCCGGCCGCCGACATCAACGTCTCCGGCTGGTGGACCTGGTTCGCCAACCCGAGTGTGACGCTCGACAACTACGCCCAGGTTTTGGAGGCCGGCAACAGCCAGCTGAACATGGCGGGCGCGTTCATCAACTCGATCGCCATCACCATCCCGGCGACGCTGATCCCGCTGGTGCTGGCCAGCCTCGCCGCCTACGCCTTCGCCTGGATCGACTTCAAGGGGCGCAATATCCTCTTCATCGGAGTCTTCGCCCTGCAGATCGTGCCGCTGCAGATGGCACTCGTGCCGCTGCTCAGCCTGTTCTCGCGCGGGGTCAAGATTGGCAACGTGGAGCTGTTCAGCAGCTTCAGTGCCTCGAACTCCTACACTCAGGTGTGGATCGCGCACTCGATCTTCGCGCTGCCGCTGGCGATCTTCCTGCTGCACAATTTCGTCACCGAGATCCCCTCAGAGGTGATCGAGGCCGCACGGGTGGACGGTGCAGGACACGGCCAGATCTTCTACCGGATCGTGCTGCCGTTGACCGTTCCGGCCATCGCCTCCGTCGCGATCTTCCAGTTCCTGTGGGTGTGGAACGACCTCCTCGTCGCGCTCGTCTTCGCCGACGGCAAGGTAGCGCCGATCACCAAGCTGCTGGCCGAGATCAGCGGCAGCCGCGGGCAGGACTGGAACCTGCTGACGGCCGGTGCATTCGTGGCCATCATCGTTCCGCTGATCGTGTTCTTCGCGCTGCAACGCTACTTCGTGCGCGGTCTGCTGGCCGGGTCGACCAAGGGGTAGCCTCCGCCGCGCCGGCCGGGGTCGAGCACATAGGGTGAAACCATGAGTGCAGCACCGGACGGGGCGGCGGGAATCGCCGCAGAGGATGCCAACAGCGCGGGGGACCCTCGATGAGCCGGGTCAGCCGCCGGCTCAATGAGTCGGAGTCCGCGCTCTCCGAACGGCACCTGCGGGAGGCCTTCGGCATCACGGGGGAGGTCACCGGGCCGAGGCGTCCGTTCGAACGCTACGGGCTGTTCGAGGGGGACGCGCTCGTCGCGCAGGCGTTCGACATCCACATGCACACGCTGATCGGCGGCGCCGAACTGGCCACGGCCGGCATCGGCAATGTCACCGTCGCCCCGGAGTACCGCGGCAGTGGGGCGGCACAGACGATCATGGTCGACACCCTGACCGCAGCCAGGCAGCGCGGTGCCCTGATCTCGACGCTCTTCGGGGCGGCGCCGGCCCTCTACCGCTCGCTGGGCTTCGAGCTGATCGCCCGCCCGAAGCGGTGGAAGATCCCGATGGCAGCGGCGGCCGGCATCCGCGTGCCTGCCGGGCTCGCCCTGCGCGAGTCCACCCCGGATGACGCGGCCGCCCTGCTCGACGTCTACCGGCAGGCCGCGCGCCGCAGCGCGTTCGCCGTGCACCGCGACGAGAGCAGCTGGCCGGAGTTCTCGCGGGTGAGCGTCGTGCACGACGGGCAGCGCGTGCTCGGCTACCTCGCCTGGAGGACGGAGACCGAGAACGACGAGGTGGCGCTGCGCGTCGAGGAGGTCGCGGCGCTCAGCCCCGGCGCCTACGCGGCGCTCATGCGCTCGGTGGCGAGCTGGAGCTCGGTCGTCAGGGTGGCGACGATGGCGGGCGTCGACGCTCACCCCGCGCTCGCCCAGCTCACCGGCAACACGATTCCGGGGCGGCGCACGCCGTACATGCTGCGCGTGCTCGACGTCGCCGGGGCGCTTGCCGGGCGGCAATGGGCCCGCCTCGACGGCGGCGCGGTGATCGCCGTCGACGACGAGGTGTTCGCCGACAACGCCGGAGGCTGGGCGCTGGCCGTGGCCGGCGGGGCGATGGCCGTGCAGCCAGCGGCGGAGGCGGATGCGGGCGTGCGGTTCACCGCCCGCGGCCTGGCCGCCTGGTTCAGCGGCTCGGCCAGCGTGGCCAGCATCGCGGATGCCGGGCACGCGACCATCGTCGACGAGGACGCGGCCGCCCTGCTCGACGGGTGGGCCGTGCTGCCGACCACCTGGATCTCTGAGAACTTCTAGCCGGGCTCGTCGAGACGGGCACCGCGCCCCGGCGTCGGGCGACGACGTAGGGTGAGGCTATGAGCGGAGTACCAGGCGGCGGCGGACGAGGCGGCGGCGGGGGTGGCGGTGGAGGCCGCGGCGGGCGTGTCAGCGCGGCCGACGAGAAGGCGCAACGGGCGATCAACGCCGAGGCGCCCGAGATCCCGCACCTGCTGACGCGCATCGCGGCGCTGTTCGCCCCGCACAAGCCCCAGCTCGTCATCACCGTCGTGCTCGTACTGATCGGGGCGGGGCTCAGCGTCATCCCGCCGCTGATCACGCAACGTGTGTTCGACCACGCGCTGTTCCCGGCATCCGGCGGCCCCGACCTCACGCTGCTCGCCTGGCTGGTCGGTGCCATGGTCGTGGTGTTCGTCGTCAGCGCGCTGCTCGGCGTCTGGCAGACCTGGCTCACCGCCACGGTCGGCAACTCGGTGATGGGCACGCTGCGGGTGCGCCTGTTCACCCACCTGCAGGCGATGGAGCTGAGCTTCTTCACCCGCACCAAGACCGGCGTCATCCAATCGCGGCTGCAGAACGACGTCGGCGGCGTCGCCAGCGTGCTGACCAACACGATCTCCAGCGTGCTCGGCAACACCGTCACCGTGATCGCGGCGTTCATCGCGATGCTGCTGCTGAACTGGCAGCTCACCCTGATCGCCGTCGTGCTGATGCCGTTCATGGTCATCGCCCAGCGCCGGGTCGGCCAGGTGCGGGCCCGCATCGCCGCCAAGACGCAGGAGTCGCTGTCGGAAATGACGGCGATCACGCAGGAGACGCTGTCGGTCAGCGGCATCCTGCTCTCCAAGAGCTTCACCCGGCAGGGCACCGAGATCGCCCGCTACGCCGACGAGAACGCCAACCAGGTGACGCTGCAGGTGCGCCAGCAGATGAGCGGCCAGTGGTTCTTCGCCCTCGTCAGCATCTTCCTCTCCAGCATCCCGGCGATCGTCTACCTGGCCGCCGGCTACCTGATCGCCGGCGGCGCCACCGACGTGACGGCGGGCACCATCGTCGCCTTCACCACGGTGCAGGCCCGGCTGATGTTCCCGCTGATGGGCCTGATGCGGGTCGCGCTGGACCTGCAGACCTCCACGGCACTGTTCGCCCGCATCTTCGAGTACCTCGACCTGAAGCCCGCGATCGTCGACGCCCCGAATGCCCTGACGCTGCCGACCGATGGTGCCGCGGCATCCGCGGCTCGAAGCGTCGGCCAGGGGGCAGCGGAGCTTGGCCGGGTCGAGTTCGACCGGGTCAGCTTCCGCTACCCGGACCAGGCCGAGAGCGAGCGGCCCACCCTCGACGAGGTGTCGTTCACGGTCGAGCCCGGCCAGTACGCGGCCTTCGTCGGGCCGAGCGGAGCGGGCAAGACGACGGTGTCGTACCTGGTGCCGCGGCTCTATGAGGCCTCGAGCGGGGCGGTGCGCTTCGCCGGGGTCGACGTGCGCGACCTCACCCAGCAATCGCTGGTCTCACACATCGGCATCGTGAGCCAGGAAACGTACCTCTTCCACGCGACGATCGCCGAGAACCTGCGCTACGCCCGGCCGGATGCCACCGACGCCGAGCTGGAGAGGGCGGCTCGCGCGGCGAACATCCACGAGACCATCGCCGGGTTCCCGGCCGGCTACGACACCCTGGTCGGCGAGCGTGGCTACCGGCTCTCAGGCGGCGAGAAGCAGCGCATCGCAATCGCGCGCGTGCTGCTGAAAGACCCGGCCGTGCTGGTGTTGGACGAGGCGACGAGCGCGCTCGACGTGATCTCGGAGCGGATCGTTCAGGCGGCGCTGGACGACGCGGCGCGCGGTCGCACGACGATCGCGATCGCGCACCGGCTCTCGACCGTGGTCAACGCCGACGTCATCTTCGTGGTCGAGGCGGGCCGGCTGGTCGAGCGCGGAACGCATGGCGAGCTACTCGCCCTCGGCGGGGTGTACGCCCGCCTGTTCGCAGAGCAGAGTGCACTCTCGGCGATCGCCGGGCCGCTGCCGGTGGCCGACCTGCCCGAGTAGCTGCCGTGCGCTCGACCAGCGGGCCGCTTGCCCTTCGGAGGCAACAATGAGAACGGGAGGCCACTTTCGCGTGAAAGTGGCCTCCCGATCTGCCGAATGCCTCCCGAGCGGGTGTCGGGGCAAGGCGGGCGCGGTTACTGGCGCTTGGCCAGCATCGACTCCATCAGGTCGATCTCGGACTGCTGGCTGGCCAGCACCGAGTTGGCGAACGGCACGATGACCGAGTTGTCGCTGCGTTCCAGCACCGACTCCGCCATCTCCAGTGCGCCCTTGTGGTGGGCGATCATCAGCGTCAGGAACAGCCGCTCCGCCTCGACACCGCTGGCCGCCTGCAGCTCGGCGAGCTGCTCAGCGGTCGCCATGCCGGGCATGGGGCCGCCGGGAACGTGGTCGGTGCTCGCCGCATCGGTGCCGCCGTGCACGTGCCCGACCGCGCCGTTCAACGCCGGCCGCGTCATCCACGTCATCGACGGCTCCGAGCCGTACTGGCCCAGGCCCCACTCACTCAGCCAGCCGTAGAGTTGGCCGGACTGCTGGCCCTGGGTGGTCGCGATGTCGTAGCCGAGCAGTCGCGTCTCGGGGTCGTCGGTGCGGTCGCGGATGATCATCGCCATCTCGACGCCCTGCACGTGGTGCGCCTGCATGTCGCGGGCGAAGCCCGCCTCTGCACTGGTGTCGCTGGGCGTGGCGCCGATCGTGCTCAGCCGGCCGATCGAGAACGACACGAGAGCCACGACGACGAGCGCGATGACGGCGATGATCGCCACGACGGCCCGGCCGGCCAGGCGCGGGCGAGCGGATGCCGCAGGCACGCCGGTCTCGGCGTCGGCGGCATCCGTCAGCTCAGCGTCGGTGTGCACCGAATCGGTCTGCAGGGCGTCCGCCACTAAGAGACCTTGCCCGGGGCGTCGAATGCGCCGGAGCAGAGGGCGCCGGGCTCGGGAACGAACTGGCTCTTCCAGTACTCCTCGAGGAACTCGCCGATGCGCGCGTCGTCGGCGGAGTCAACCTGCAGCTGCGAGTTCCAGCCGCTCAGCACGATGGTCGACGGCAGGTCTTCCTTCGGGGAGAGCACGATGTAGCTGCTGGGCAGCTTGAGCTTGAGCGCGTTGAGGGCGTCTTCGGAGAGCGAGGGGTCGTAGGTGACCCAGATGGCGCCGTGCTCGAGCGAGTGCACGGCGTTCTCGTTGGGCACGGGCTGGTCGTAGACGCCGCAGTTGAGCCACATCTGGTTGTGCTCGCCGCCGGCCGGCGGGTTCTGCGGGTAGTCGACGGTGCCCTCGACGTGGCCGGCGCCGTTGTTGAACGTCTCGACGCCGCTGACCTTCGCGCCGGTGCCGCCCGCGGTGTAGCTGGCCCGCTGCGGGGTCAGCACGACGGCGGAGACAACGAGAGCCACGACCACGACGGCGCCGGCGACGGCCGACCAGATGCCGATCAGGCGGTTGCGGCGGGCACGGGCCTCGCGCTTCTTGTATTCCTCGAGCTTCTTGGAGCGCGCCTCGGCACGCTGCTCCTTGATGGTGAGTGCCTTTGCCTGCGCCTTGGCGGCAGGGGGAACGGGCGGGGTCGGGGAAGAAGACATTCTCGGCCTCTCGAAGGGGAGCGCTGGGGTGGGTGCACGGGATCTGGTCGAGGCGTAGCCTCCGCCCCGAACCCTCTGAATGTATCGGCAATCGCTGAGGAGGCGCTGAATGAGCGGGCGGATGTCGCGTCGGCCGGCGCAGGGGGTGGCGGCTTCGGATGCGGCGGAGTAGAACAGTGCCATGAGCGAGAACGAGGCGATCACCCGCTGGGTCAATGGCTACCGCAAGGCTTGGCTGAGCAACGACCCCGACGACATCCGCGCCCTCTTCACCGAGGACGCCGAGTACTACACCCGCCCCTTCCGCGCTCCGTGGCGCGGCCACGACGACATCGTCACCAACTGGATCGAGAACGCAGACGGCCCGGGCGGCAGCACCTTCGAGTGGCAGCCGGTCTTGGCCAGCCCGGAGACCGCCGTCGTGCGCGGCGTGACCACCTACCCCGGCGACAACGACGTCTACCACAACCTCTGGGTGGTGCAGATGAGCCCGGACGGGCGCGCGAACTCCTTCACCGAGTGGTGGATGGAGGAGTAGCGGCGGGGAGCCGCCGGCGGATGACGCGGCCCCCGGCCGCCGCAGGCTTGGCGGTTTTTCGACGAACAGTGTCATTTCTGCCAGCGCGCGGGGTGGACCGGGCACGGCATGATGAGGGGGTGACTCCGACGAGACTGCCCGCATCGACACCCACCCACCCGGCGGGGGCACCAGCGGAGCGGCCTGCCGCGGTGCACCAGGGCTCGCTCGGCCTCGTGCGCGGCACGGCCCTGTACATCGCCGCCGTGCTCGGAACCGGCATCCTCGTGCTGCCGGGCCTCACCGCATCCGTCGCCGGCCCCGGCTCGATCCTCGCCGTCGCCGCCGTCTTCCTGCTCTCGATCCCGCTGGCCGGCACCTTCGCCGCCCTCGCCGCGCGCTACCCGGACCCGGGCGGCGTCGCCAGCTATGTGCGCCGGGCGCTCGGCAACACCCCGGCGCGCATCACCGGCTACTGGTTCTACTTCGGCGTCTGTGTCGGCGCCCCGGTCGTCGGCGTGCTCGGCGCCGAGTACATCGTCGCGGTGCTGGGCGTGGACCGCTCCGCCGTCGGGATCGTCGGCCTGGCCATCCTGGTGCCGCCGTTCATCGCGAACATGTTCGGCCTGCGGGTCTCCGGCACCGTGCAGCTCGGCCTCACCGTGCTGCTGCTGGCCGTGGTCATCGGCGTCGTCGCCGTCTCCTTCCCCGCCGCCGACCCGGCCAATTTCTCGCCGTTCCTGCCGCACGGCCTCGGCGGCGTCGGCACCGCGATCAGCCTGTTCCTCTGGGCGTTCGCTGGCTGGGAGGCCGGCACTCACATCGCCGGAGAGTTCAAGAACCCGCGCCGCGTCATCCCGTTGGCGACGGGCATCGCCGTGGTCGTCGTCGGGATCGCCTACCTGTTGCTGCAGATCGTCACCGTCGCCGTGCTCGGGGTGGATGCCGGCAACGGCCCCGTTCCGTTGATCAGCCTCGTCTCGACTGTGGCGCCGGGGGTGGGGCCCATCGCCGTCGCGATCGTCGCCGGTATCGTCGTGCTCGGTGTCATCAACGTCTACATCGGTGCCTTCGGCAAGCTGGGCGCCTCCCTCGGCCGCGACGGTGACCTGCCGCGTTGGCTCGCCAAAGGCGTCGAAGACGGGGCGGTTCCGCGCCGAGCGCTCGTCGTGACGGCCGTGCTGACCGCGCTCTACTTCGTGGTGATGGCAGCGGTCGGCTTCAATCTGACCGCGTTCATCCTGGTTCACACCAGCTGCACGGCCGCCATATACGCCTTCGGCATGGTCGCCGCGGTGCGGATCCTGGAGCGCTGGAGCATCGGCTGGTGGATGGCCGTTGTCGCCAGTGTGCTCACCGCCGGGATGCTCGTGCTGGCCGGCCCGAACCTGGCGATCCCCGCCGCGCTTGCCCTCGCGGCCGTCGCCGTCGCTCTCGTGAAACGCGGCCTTGCGCGCCGGGCGCGCGGCCGGGTTTCATTGGCTGAGCCCGACAGCACCGGAACCCCGCTGGTCAAGCTTTCCGAAATCACCGGAACCCCGCTGATTGAGCCTGTCGAAATCCGCGGAACCCCGCTGGTTGAGCCTGTCGAAATCCGCGGAACCCCGCTGGTTGAGCCTGTCGAAATCCCCACCCCCCTCACCCGCACCTCCTCAGAGCTGGAGACTTCATGACCGAGTACCGCGCACGCTTCGACGCCACCGTCACCTTCGTCAATGGGGGAGACCTCGTCGCCCGCGGCTTCCGACTGGACCTACCCTCCGCCGAGGTGTCGAAGCAGCGGCTGGCCGAACTCTTCGTGCGCCACCTCGGCCTCACCCTCGTCGAAGACGTGTCGCTGACGAACATCGAGATCGTGCGGGAGCAGCACCGCGGCAGCCGGGGAATCCCATTCGCCGAGATGCTCAGCGAGGCCCTCGACGGCAGCCCGCTGGCCGAGCGCCTGGCGGCGGAGGCAGACGCCGAGGAGGCAGACACCGAGGAGGATGCCGGCGCGACCGCACCCGCCGTGCGCCGCATCGTCGACCTCAGCCACGTCATCCGGGCCGGCTTGGTGACATACCCCGGCCTGCCTGCTCCGGTGATCACCCCGCACCTGACCCGCGAGGACTCCCGCGAGAAGTACGCGCCGGGCACCGAGTTCGCGATGGACACGATCACCATGATCGGCAACACCGGCACCTACCTCGACAGCCCGTACCACCGCTACGAGGGCGGCCGCGACCTGGCCGAGCTCAGCCTGGAGAGCCTCGTCGAGCTGCCGGCCGAGGTGTTCCACCTGACGGATGCCGCCAGCCGCGGCATCCCGGCCGAGGTGTTCTTCGACCGCCAGCTGGCCGGCGCCGCCGTGCTGCTGCACACCGGCTCCGACCGGCTGTTCGGCCAGCCGGAGTACGCCGTCGACTCGCCGTTCCTCACCGAGGCCGGCGCTCGCCACCTCGTCGAGCAGGGGGTCGCGCTCGTCGGCATCGACGCGCTGAACATCGACGACACCGAGAGCGGCGGGGAGCGCCCGGCCCACACGCTGCTGCTCGAGGCCGGCATCCACGTCGTCGAGCACCTCACCCGGCTTGAGGAGTTGCCCGCCCGCGGCGCCCGCTTCACGGCCGTGCCGCCCAAGGTCGAGGGCTTCGGCACCTTCCCGGTGCGCGCCTTCGCGACCCTCGACGCCTAGCGGGGAGCGCTACTCGCCCGGCGTGGGCTGCCAGCGGCGCGGCCCGCTGCCGCTGGCGCCCAGCTCATCGCCGGGGTTGCGCAGCACGCAGCTGTCGAGGCTCAGGCAGCCGCAGCCCATGCAGCCCTCCAGGTCGTCGCGCAGGTGCTGCAGCTCGGCGATGCGGGCGTCGAGCTGGGCGCGCCAATGCTCCGAGATCCTGGCCCAGTCGCGCGGGCTCGGCGCCCGGTCGCCCGGCAGCGAGTCCAGCGCGGAGCGGATGTCGGCGAGCGAGACCCCCACGCGCTGCGACACCTTGATGAACGAGACCCGGCGCAGGGCATCGCGGCGGTAGCGGCGCTGGTTGCCGTCGTTGCGCTCGCTCTGCAGCAGCCCCTCGCGCTCGTAGAAATGCAGTGCAGAGACGCTGACGCCGCTGCGGGAGGCCAGCTCGCCGACGCTGAGCACGCGGGTGGGATTGCCGCCGAGTGAGGGCATGGCCGTCCTTCCTGTGCCCTCAGGCGAGGGGCCACGGAGTGTTGACCTCAACCATAGTTGAGGTCCTAGGCTCAGACTCGTGCCTTTCGTAGAGACTGACCCCAGCGAGCCCCGCGACACCTCATCGGCGGTGTCCGGCGCTCCGGCATCCGTCGGCCCCAAGGAGACCGAACCCCAGAATGCTGAAGGCGCCCTCTCGGCTGGCCCCGAAGAGAGCGTGCTGGGCCCGACGTACCGCTGGATCAGCATCGGCATGTGTGTGCTCATCTTGCTCGCCGCTTTCGAGTCGCTCGCCGTCACCACGGTGATGCCGCTGATCGCCGAGGAGCTCGCCGGCCAGTCCCTCTATGCCCTCGCCTTCGCCGGGCCGCTGGCCGTCAGCGTCGTCGGCATGGTGCTCGCCGGCAACTGGGCCGACCGCCGCGGCCCGAAGGCCCCGCTCTACTCGGCGGTCGCGCTGTTCGCGATCGGCCTGCTGCTGGCCGGCACCGCCACCAGCATGGAGGCGCTCGTCGCCGGCCGCCTCATCCACGGCCTCGGCGGCGGCGGCCTTACCGTTGCGCTCTATGTGATCGTCGCCCGGGTGTACCCGCACGTGCTGCAGCCGCGCATCTTCGCGGGCTTCTCGGCCGCCTGGGTGATCCCGTCCCTCGTCGGCCCGTTCGTGGCCGGCGTCATCGCCGAGGCGGTGAGCTGGCACTGGGTGTTCCTCGGCGTCGTCGCATTGGTCATCCCTGCTCTGTTCATGGTGGTCCCAGCGCTTCGCAGCATGGTCCACGCGCCGGATGCCGAGGCGACCGTTCCCCGCTGGGACGTGCCCCGCATCCTCTGGGCGGCGCTCGCCGCCGTGGCCGTGCTCGTGCTGAACCTCAGCGCCGAGGCGGCCGGCTGGGTGCTCTGGGTGCTGCCCGTGCTGGCGGTCGTCGTGCTCGCCCTCGCCCTGCGCCCGCTTCTGCCGGTCGGGGCGCTGCGCGCGGCGCGAGGCCTGCCCGCAGCGGTGCTGGTGCGCGGCCTCATCGCCGGAGCCTTCTTCGGCGCCCAGGTCTACGTGCCGTTGATCCTCACCGGCCGCTATGAGCTCACGCCTTCGCTGGCCGGCCTGGCGTTGACCGTCGGCGGCGTGGCTTGGGCCGTGACCGCGCAGATCCAGGGGCGCTACTCGGCGACGCTCTCGCACGCGCGCTGCCTGCAGATCGGCCTGCTGCTGCTCGGCACGGCGCTGGTGGTCACGATCACCGCGACCGCCCTCGCGCTGCCGGCGCTCGTGCTGATCGTGGCGTGGGCCTTCGCCGGCGGCGGCATGGGCATCATGTACCCGCGCACCTCGGTGATTGCGCTGCAGTCCTCGACTGAGGCAGATCAGGGCTTCAACAGCTCGGCCATCGCGATCTCCGATGCCATCGGCGCCGCGATCTCGATCGCCCTCGCCGGCATCGTCTTCGTGCTGCTGGCCCCGGTCGGAGGCGTGTGGCCCTTCGTCGGCTGCTTCGGCCTGGCCACCGTGTTCTGGCTAGTGGCCGTGCTGGTGCGCAGCCGCGCATCGGTCAGCGTTCCCGCGCACTGATTTCGACAGGCTCAATCACCGGGGCGGAAGCAAGCTCAATCACCGGGGCGGAAGCAGGCTCAATCGCCGGGGCGGAAGCAGGCTCAATCACCGGGGCGGGCATGTTCCTGTCACATGGTTTCGTGTGACTGTCACAAATGTGTCAGTCACATCCGCCATTTTCGGCATAATTGACCTGCGCACGCATGTGAACGTACACATGCGCGGGAATACGCACAGACAAGGACAGTCGTGACGGACGAGGCAGGCCGAGGCAGAGCGCCCAGCATCCGCGATGTGGCCCGTCTCGCCGGCGTCTCGCACCAGACCGTCTCTCGCGTGCTCAACCACCACCCCAGCATCCGGCCGGAGACCAAGGCCCGCGTGCTCACGGTGATGGAGGAGCTGCAGTACCGGCCGAACCGCGCGGCCAGGGCGCTTGTGACCAGCCGTTCCCGCGTGATCGGGGTGCTGTCGGCCTCCAGCTCGCAATACGGACCGGCCTCGAGCATCGCCGCCATCGAGGTCGCCGCCCGCGCCCACGGCTACTACATCAACACCGCGAACATCGTCGGCTCCGACCACGACGCCATCACCGGTGCCATCGAGCATCTGATGTCGCAAGCCGTCGAGGGCCTCGTCGTGATCGCGCCCCAGGTGCGGGTGTTCGACATCCTCGCCGAGCGCGCGATCGACGTGCCGCTGGTGACTCTGCAGCCCACCGGCCGGTTCGGCGACAACACCCTGGCCGTCGATCAGATCACCGGTGCCCGGCTGGCGACGCGGCACCTGATCGAGCTCGGCCACCGCCACATCTACCACCTGGCCGGTCCGCAGGACTGGATCGAAGCAGAGGCGCGGATGACGGGGTTCCTGCGGGAGATGTCCGACAGCGAAGTGGCGACGACCGCTCCGATCCTCGGCGACTGGACGGCCGACTTCGGCTACTACGCGGGGCGCGAACTGCTCAGCGTGCGCGACTTCACCGCGATCTTCTCCTCCAACGACCAGATGGCGCTCGGCCTGATGCACGCGGTGCGGGATGCCGGCCTCGACGTGCCGGGCGACGTGAGCATCGTCGGCTTCGACGACATCCCGGAGGCCGCGCACTACGCGCCGCCGTTGACGACCGTGCGCCAGGACTTCTCGGAGCTCGGCCGGCGCAGCATCGAGAAACTCATCGCCGAGATCGACCGGCGTTCGCCATCGACGGGGGGCGAGCACGCCGGGAATGCCGCCCCGGATAGCGCCGCGGATGGCGCCCCGGATGGCACCGAGGATGACGCAGAGGACGGCACGGGGGAGCCCGCTGCGGCCAATCGCCTGCTCGTGCCCGAGCTCATCGTGCGCCAATCGACGGGTTTGCCTGCCTTCTAGCCCCCACCACCGGCCGGCGCTGACTTTTCGGCCCCGGTCGCGCCAGCCAGTCCGCTCGTGAGAGCGCGACATCCGCATGATTACGGCGAAATTGGCGCCGTTACCGATATGAAACATTCTGAACTTGACAATCCATCTGCCGATGCAGCTACCATGAGGGCAGCCAATGTGACCGTTCACATTTGCAAATCGCCCGCCCTGCGATCCTCAGATCGCGGCGGGCGATAGCACGCCCACGATGAAGTGACGAAGGAATAACGAAACGTGACAAAGCAGTCGATGCACCGGAGCATGGCGGCATTCGCCGACGCTGCGGCATCCGTTTCGACCCCGGCCCCAGGCGCAGCCCGTGGGCACGACACTCAGGCGGTGCGCTCGTGAGCGGCTTCGGACCCACCATCGAAGTGGCGATTGCCCGAGTGCGGGCCGACGTGGCCCAGCTGCACTCCGAGCTGCCGCGCAACGAGCTCGTCGTCTGGACGGGCGGCAACGTGTCTGCCCGGGTTCCCGGCGCCGATCTGTTCGTGATCAAGCCCTCCGGTGTCTCCTACGAGGAGCTCGCCCCCGAGAACATGATTCTCTGCGACCTCGACGGCAAGGTCATCGACGACACCCCCGGCAGCGGGCTCGCGCCGTCCAGCGACACCGCCGCGCACGCATACGTCTACCGGAATATGCCGGAGGTTGGCGGCGTCGTGCACACCCACTCGCCATATGCCACCGCCTGGGCGGCCCGCGGCGAAGAGATCCCCTGCGTGCTGACGGCCATCGCCGATGAGTTCGGCGGGCCCATCCCGGTCGGCCCGTTCGCCATCGTCGGCGACGACTCGATCGGGCGCGGCATCGTCGAGACCCTCAACGGGCACCGTTCCAAGGCGGTTCTGATGAAGAACCACGGCCCGTTCACGATCGGCGCCAGCGCACGGGATGCCGTCAAGGCCGCCGTCATGGTCGAAGACGCCGCCCGCACCGTGCAACTGGCACGGCAGTCAGGCGAGCTGATCGAGATCCCCCAGCCCGCGATCGATGCCCTCTTCGATCGCTACCAAAACGTCTACGGACAGGCGACGGAGGTTCGTCGCCAGAAGCCAGCACCCCGTGTGCGGGCCCGAGCGGCGAAGGGCTCATAAGCCCCTCGCAGAAACCCGGGCCCGGCGCCCTCCTCGGCGCCGAGCTCGATGTGCAGCACCAGACAATGACGTCCGCGTCACAATGAAAGGAAACACAGTGAAGACGAAGAAGGTTCTTCTCGCGATGTTCACCGCCGGGGCCATGCTGGCTCTGTCGGCTTGCGCCGGCACCACGGCTGGCACCGATGCTGGTGCTGGCGACGGCGCAGCCAAGGGCGGCCTCATCGGCGTTGCGATGCCCACCAAGAGCTCCGAGCGTTGGATCCAGGACGGCAACGCCGTCAAGGAGCAGCTCGAGGCCCAGGGCTTCAAGGTCGACCTGCAGTACGCAGAGGACGACATCCCCACGCAGGTCTCACAGATCGAGAACATGATCACCAAGGGCGCCGAAGCCCTGATCATCGCCTCGATCGATGGCACCACGCTGAGCAGCGTGCTCGAGCAGGCCGCCGAGAACGAGATCCCGGTCATCGCTTACGACCGCCTGATCCGTGACACCGACAACATCGACTACTACGTCACGTTCAACAACTACATCGTCGGCCAGCAGCAGGCCTGGTCGGTGCTGAACGGTCTCGGCCTCGTCGAACTCGACGGCACGCCGATCGCCGACGCCCCCGCCGGACCCTTCAACGTGGAGCTGTTCGCCGGTTCGCCCGACGACAACAACGCCACCTTCTTCTGGCAGGGTGCCATCGACGAGCTCCAGCCCTTCATTGACGCCGGCACCGTCGTCGTCAAGAGCGGCCAGACCAACTTCGAGCAGGCCGCCATCCTCCGTTGGGACGGCGAAGTTGCCCAGAAGCGCATGGAGAACCTGCTTACGTCGACCTACTCCGACGGCTCCAAGGTCAACGGCGTCCTCTCGCCCTACGACGGCCTCTCCCGCGGAATCATCTCCGCTCTGACCGACGCCGGCTACAAGGTCGGCGCTGAATGGCCGATCATCTCCGGCCAGGACGCCGAGCTCGACTCGGTCAAGGCCATCAACTCGGGCGAGCAGTTCGCCACCATCTTCAAGGACACCCGCGAGCTGGCCAAGGTCGCAGTTGAGATGGCATCCGCCCTGCTCAACGGCGACGAGGTCAAGGTCAACGACACCAAGACCTACGACAACGGCAACTTCGTTGTTCCGTCGTTCCTGCTCTCCTCGCAGGTCGTCGTGAAGGACAACATCACCTCGGTTCTGGTCGACAGCGGCTACTGGACCGCAGACGAGATCAAGGGCTAACACCCGTTCACTCTCCCCGTGAGAGGCCGGTGGGGGTACTTCGGTACCCCCACCGGCAGCACGGTTCCCCGGCACAGAAATAGCCAGCAAAGAAATAGGAAGTCGAATGAGGAAGGCACGTTCGTGACCACCAACATTCTGGAGATGCGCGGCATCACCAAGACGTTCCCCGGTGTCAAAGCACTCTCCAACGTCACGCTCTCGGCCGAACGCGGCGAGGTGCTCGCGATCTGCGGTGAGAACGGCGCGGGCAAGTCCACCCTCATGAAGGTGCTGAGTGGCGTCTACCCGCACGGCAGTTACACCGGCGACATCGTGTTCGAAGACGAGATCGTCGAGTTCAAGGACATCACCGATAGCGAGGCCAAGGGCATCGTCATCATCCACCAGGAGCTTGCGCTCAGCCCGTACCTCTCTATTGCAGAGAACATCTTCCTCAACAACGAGTTGAAGAACCCCTTCGGGCTGATCGACTGGAACAAGACCAACCACGAGGCGCAGAAGCTGCTCGCCCGGGTCGGCCTGAGCGACAACCCGACCACCCGCATCATGGACATCGGCGTCGGCAAGCAGCAGCTGGTCGAGATCGCCAAGGCACTCTCCAAGCGCGTCAAGCTGCTCATCCTGGACGAGCCGACGGCCGCCCTCAACGACGAGGACTCGGCCCACCTGCTCAACCTGATCCTGCACCTCAAGGGGCAGGGCATCACGTCGATCATCATCAGCCACAAGCTGAACGAGATCAAGAAGATCGCCGACTCTGTCACCGTCATCCGTGACGGCAAGACGATCGAGACGATCGCGAAGACGGATGTCACCGAAGAGCGCATCATCAAAGACATGGTCGGCCGCGACCTCGAGAGCCGCTACCCCGACCACACGCCGAACATCGGCGAGGAGCTGTTGCGCGTCGAGGACTGGACGGCGCACCACCCGCAGGACCAGAACCGCGTCGTCGTCGACAATGTGAACATCACCGTGCACGCCGGCGAGATCGTCGGCATCGCCGGGCTGATGGGCGCCGGCCGCACCGAGTTCGCGATGAGCCTGTTCGGGCGCAGCTACGGCACCAAGATCTCTGGCCGCGTGTTCAAGCGCGGCAAGGAGATCAAGACGCGCACCGTCTCGGAGGCGATCGGCAACGGCATCGCCTACGCGACCGAGGACCGCAAGACCTACGGTCTCAACCTCATCGAGGACATCAAGCGCAACATCTCGATGGCCTCCCTCGGCAAGCTCGAGAAGTGGGGGCTCGTGCACGACAACGAGGAGTACCGCGTCGCGAACGAGTTCCGCACGAGCATGAACATCAAGGCGCCGTCGGTGCTGGCCAAGACCGGCAAGCTCTCCGGTGGAAACCAGCAGAAGGTCGTTCTGTCGAAGTGGATCTACTCCGACCCGGACGTGCTGATCCTCGATGAGCCCACCCGCGGCATCGACGTCGGTGCCAAGTACGAGATCTACGCGATCATCAACAAGCTGGCGGCGGAGGGCAAGGGCATCATCGTGATCTCCTCCGAGCTGCCGGAACTGCTCGGCATCTCCGACCGCGTCTACGCGATCTCCGAGGGCCGCATCACGGGCGAGATGCCCATCGCGGAGGCCACACCGGAATCCGTCCTCAAACTCATGACCATGGAAAAGCCCCGCTAGCTCGGCGCTCGGGAATCTCAAGGAGACACAGACATGACAAAACTTGAAAACCGGCCGACCGACAACACGGTGGCGGCCAGCCAGGTTCACCCGGCTTCGAACAAATTCACCAACTGGCTCAGCCACGTGCTCGCCGACCTCGGCAAGAACGGCATCTTCCTGGCGCTCATCGCCGTGGTCGTGCTGTTCACGGTGCTGACCGACGGCATCCTGCTGCGCCCGCAGAACATCTCGAACCTGATCGTGCAGAACGGCTACATCCTCGTTCTCGCGATCGGCATGGTGATGGTCATCATCGCCGGCCACATCGACCTCTCGGTCGGCTCGGTCGCCGCCTTCGTCGGGGCCTGCTCCGGCGTCTTCGCGGTGAACTGGGGGCTGCCGTGGTGGCTTGCGATCGTGCTGTCGCTCGCGATCGGCGCCCTGGTCGGTGTGTGGCAGGGCTTCTGGATCGCCTACGTCGGAATCCCGGCGTTCATCGTGACGCTGGCCGGCATGCTGATCTTCCGCGGGCTCGCGCTCGTGGTGCTCGGCAACGCCAACATCGGCTCCTTCCCGGCGGAGTACCGCGCCCTCGGCAACGGATTCCTCACCGACGTGTTCGGCAAGTTCCCGATCGACCCGCTGACCATCGGCGTCGGCGTCATCGCCGTCGTCGCGCTGATCGTGCAGCAGGTGCGCACCCGCGCCGGCCGTCAGAAGTACGGCCAGGAGGTCGAGCCGCTCGCCTGGTTCGTCACCAAGCTGGTGCTCATCACGGCCGTGATCAGCGCGTTCGCCTACGCCCTCGCCTCGTACAAGGGCATCCCGATCACGCTGATCGTGCTCGCCGTGCTCGTCATGATCTACGGCATCATCATGAACCGCAGCGTCTTCGGTCGCCACATCTACGCGATCGGCGGCAACCGCCACGCGGCAGAGCTCTCCGGTGTCAAGGCGCGCCGCGTCGACTTCATGTTGTTCGTCAACATGGGCGTGCTCGCGGCCCTCGCCGGCCTGATCTTCACCGCCCGCCTGAACCTGGCCGGCCCGAAGGCCGGTGACGGCTTCGAGCTCGAGGCCATCTCCGCCGCCTTCATCGGTGGCGCGGCCGTGCAGGGCGGTGTCGGAACCATTGCCGGCGCCATCATCGGTGGTCTGATCATCGGTGTGCTGAACAACGGTATGTCGATCATGGGTATCGGCATCGAGTGGCAGCAGGCCGTCAAGGGACTCGTGCTGCTGCTGGCCGTCGCCTTCGACGTCTACAACAAGCGCCGCGCCGGCGGCGGCCGCTAGCCGCTCGCACCTCGCGGCACCCGAAAAGTCTCGCGGCCCCCGATTTATCGGGGGCCGCGAGAATTTTCACGTGCCGCGACTGTTGGAGTGGGCGATGGCCGCCGGCGCGGTGTTGTGCACAGGGCGAGTCGCCGGAGGGGTTGTGCACACGCTGGCAGACAGCGGATGCCGTTGGCCGCGGCATCCGGAAGCATGCTCGCATGATCGAAACCATTGAGTTGCTCAGCGCCCTCGGCGACGGGCTGATCACGAGATCTGCTTTGCGCTCGGCTGGGCTGAGTTCCGAGCGGATCGTGCAGTGCCTTCAGCGGGGTCTGTTGCGGCGGGTGAGGCCTGGCGTTTATGTATCGGGACCGCTCTGGGCGGCGCTCTGGCCCGAACAGCAGCACCGGCTACTCGTGCGAGCGACGCTGCTGCTCGCCGAACGGGAGTGGGTCGTCTCGCACCTCTCTGCTGCGGCGATGCATGGGCTGGGGACGATCGGAGGCTGGCCGTCGACTGTGCATGTGAGTGATCCGGAGGCGAGGGGTGGGGCCTCCTCAGCCCACATCACGGTGCATCGCGGAGCCCCCGGACCTGACACCGTTCTGATCGACGGCATTCTCGTTACCTCGCTGCCGCGCACGCTCGCCGACGTCGCCGCGAGCGAGCCCTTGAGCCGAGCAGTTCCCGCCATCGATGCCGGTCTGCGCATGGTGCGCGAGAGCGCGGGGACGTCGGGTGCGGCGCAGGGCCTCGCGTGGCGGAGTGCAGAGATGGGTTCGGCACAGTCGGTGGCGGAGGAGGGAATGCGTGACCACGTGCACGCCGAGCTGGAGCGAGCCGCTCCACGACGGGGGTATCGGCAGGCGGAGCTTGCGATTGCGTTCGCGAGTGGACTTGCGGGCAGCGTGGGTGAGAGTCTCACCCGCGTGCGGTTCCATGAGCACGGATTCGAGATTCCCGAGCTGCAGGTGACGCTCGCGCGCTCCGATGCGGGCGAGGCCGATCTCGACTTCCTCTGGCGCGGCATCCGAAAAGCCGGCGAGTACGACGGCAAGTTCAAATACACGCGCGGCGCCATCGTCAAGCCTGGTCAGGATCCCGGAGAGATTGTCTTCTCCGAGAAACGACGTGAAGACGCGCTGCGGCCGCAGCTTAACTCGATGACACGCTGGGTATGGGACGTCGTGTTCCCTCCACTGGCATTCCTCCGCTTCACCAGGGAAGCGGGGGTCCCGCTCGCATCACCGGTGCGAGGGCGCCGCGGTGAGAGCACACGGAGTCGCTTCGTCGTCGGCTGAGGTCGCAGACGCACGCCTCCGCACGCATCCGCTCGTCGCGGCCCCCGAAAAGTCTCGCGGCCCCCGATCTATCGAGTGCCGCGAGACTTTTCGAGGGCCGCGAGCGTGCACGGATGGCGGTGCGGGGGCGGTCCCGGGCCGCGAAAAGGGGTGTCAGAGGGTGGGTGCAAGGTGGCCATAGCAGCACAACATCTTGTGGTCGGCGACATCCGGAAGCGACACGCCGGTGAGCTTTCCACAGGAAAACTGCTTCCCAAATGGGGGCTGTGGATAAGCCTCGCGAGAGGCGCGGAAACAGGCCGAACTGCATCGCCCGACATGTTGACAACCGGTGAGTAACCGGTGGATAACTACATAAATGTAACTACATCATCTAGTGGCTGTTCCTATCTGCTGGCACTAGATGTAGTATTGAGGAGTCGGGGGATAAGCCCAGACTTCGTACTCAAAAAGGGGAAATCGATGACTGTAACGGTCTACACCAAGCCTTCGTGCGTGCAGTGCACGGCGACGTACCGTGCCCTCGATAACCAGGGTATTGAGTACGAAATCCTCGACCTCTCGGTCGACGAGAAGGCTCTGGAAGCCGTGAAGGAATTGGGCTACCTGCAGGCCCCCGTTGTGATCACCGATGAGGACCACTGGTCCGGCTTCCGGCCCGACAAGATCTCGGAGCTCGCCGCGCGCCTCGCCTAGCGATAACAGGGCGGATGCCGCGCACGCGCGGCCCCACCCACACCGCCGCCTCGGCGGCATCCGTGCGCCCATGCGAAAGCTCGCACAGGCACGCACCACAACGTAACAACCCATTCGGCATACCGAGAGGGGTCGAGTCCCATGGCCAATCTGGTCTATTTCTCAAGTGTCTCGGGCAACACGCACCGATTCATGGAGAAGCTCGGCCAACCGGCTGAGCGCATCCCGCTCTACGCCAAAGATGCACCGCTGCACGCAACCGAGCCCTATGTTCTCGTCGTTCCCACCTATGGGGGCGGCGACGGGAACGGGGCCGTGCCCAAGCAGGTGATCCGGTTCCTCAACGACGAGAACAACCGGGCGCTGCTGCGCGGCGTGATCGCGGCAGGCAACACCAATTTCGGCTCGGCCTACGGCCTGGCCGGAGACATCATCGCGGCCAAATGCAAAGTGCCGCAGCTCTACAGATTTGAAGTATTCGGAACACCGGACGATGTGAACATCGTCCACGAAGGATTGGACTCGTTTTGGTCGGAACAAATGGCGACAGCGTCTCACTGATGGAGGCACCGCGCACCGGGATGGATTACCACTCCCTGAACGCGATGTTGAACCTGTACGGCCCGAACGGAGAAATCCAGTTCGAGAAGGACCGCGAGGCTGCCCGGGAGTACTTCCTGCAGCACGTGAACCAGAACACGGTGTTCTTCCACTCGCTGCGCGAGCGTCTGGACTACCTGGTCGAGAAGGAGTATTACGAGCCTGCCGTGCTCGACCAGTACTCGTTCGAGTTCATCACCGCGCTGAACGACCTCGCCTACTCGAAGAAGTTCCGCTTCGACACGTTCCTCGGTGCGTTCAAGTACTACACGAGCTACACGCTGAAGACCTTCGACGGCAAGCGCTACCTCGAGCGCTTCGAGGACCGCGTCGTGATGACCGCCCTCGGCCTGGCCGCCGGCGACGAGAAGCTTGCCACCAACTTGGTCGAGGAGATCCTCGCGGGTCGCTTCCAGCCGGCCACCCCCACCTTCCTGAACTCGGGCAAGGCACAGCGCGGCGAGCTCGTCTCCTGCTTCCTGCTGCGCATCGAAGACAACATGGAGTCGATCTCTCGCGGCATCAACTCCTCGCTGCAGCTCTCCAAGCGCGGCGGCGGCGTGGCCCTGCTACTCTCCAACATCCGTGAGGCCGGCGCCCCGATCAAGCAGATCGAGAACCAGTCCTCCGGCATCATCCCCGTGATGAAGCTTCTCGAGGACAGCTTCAGCTACGCCAACCAGCTGGGTGCCCGCCAGGGCGCCGGTGCCGTCTACCTGCAGGCGCACCACCCCGACATCATGCGCTTCCTCGACACCAAGCGTGAGAACGCCGACGAGAAGGTGCGCATCAAGACGCTCAGCCTCGGCGTCGTCGTTCCCGACATCACGTTCGAGCTGGCCAAGAACGACGAGGACATGTACCTGTTCTCGCCGTACGACGTCGAGCGCGTCTACGGTGTGCCGTTCGCCGACATCTCGGTTACCGAGAAGTACCGCGAGATGGTCGACAACCCGGCGATCAAGAAGTCCAAGATCAAGGCCCGCGAGTTCTTCCAGACCCTCGCCGAGATCCAGTTCGAGTCCGGCTACCCGTACATCATGTACGAGGACACCGTCAACGCTGCGAACCCCATCAAGGGCCGCATCAACATGTCGAACCTGTGCTCCGAGATCCTCCAGGTCAACACGCCGACCACGTACAACGAGGACCTCTCGTACGACAAGATCGGCAAGGACATCAGCTGCAACCTCGGTTCGCTGAACATCGCCTTGGCCATGGACTCGCCCGACTTCGGCAAGACCATCGACACCGCCATCCGCGGCCTCACCTCGGTCTCGAACCAGAGCCACATCAGCTCGGTTCGCTCGATCGAAGATGGCAACGACAAGTCGCACGCCATCGGCCTGGGCCAGATGAACCTGCACGGCTACCTCGCCCGTGAGCGCATCTACTACGGCAGCGAAGAGGGCATCGACTTCACGAACATCTACTTCTACACGGTGGTGTTCAACGCCCTGAAGTCGTCGAACCAGATCGCGATCGAGCGCGGCGAGACCTTCGACGGTTTCGCCGACTCGAAGTACGCCTCGGGTGAGTTCTTCGACAAGTACACGGATGCCGAGTGGCTGCCTTCCACGGAGCGCGTTGCCGAGCTGTTCGCCAACTCGGCCGTGCACATCCCGACGCAGGACGACTGGCGCGAGCTGAAGGCCTCCATCATGGAGCACGGCATCTACAACCAGAACCTGCAGGCCGTGCCGCCGACCGGCTCGATCAGCTACATCAACAACTCGACGGCATCCATTCACCCGATCGCCGCGAAGATCGAGATCCGCAAGGAGGGCAAGCTGGGCCGTGTGTACTTCCCGGCTCCGTTCATGACGAACGACAACCTGGACTACTACCAGGACGCCTACGAGATCGGTGCCGAGAAGGTCATCGATACGTACGCCGCCGCCACGCAGCACGTCGACCAGGGGCTGTCGCTGACGTTGTTCTTCAAGGACACCGCCACCACGCGCGACATCAACAAGACCCAGATCTACGCGTGGCGCAAGGGCATCAAGACCATCTACTACATCCGCCTGCGCCAGATGGCTCTCGAGGGCACCGAGGTTGAGGGTTGCGTGAGCTGCGCGCTCTAAGCGCGCCGAACGCCCTCTGACCGGCATCCCTCGAATCTCAAAGGAATCACAATGACTCTCACCGACAAGGTCAACTCGGCCCAGAACGATCCCGCCCACCAGGGCAAGATCAAGCTGGTCAGCCACGTCAACGCCATCAACTGGAACAAGATCCAGGATGAGAAGGACGTTGAGGTCTGGAACCGTCTCGTCAACAACTTCTGGCTGCCCGAGAAGGTGCCGCTCTCCAACGACATCCAGTCGTGGGCGACGCTCACCCCCGAAGAGCAGCTGATGACGATGCGCGTGTTCACGGGTCTGACCCTGCTCGACACGATCCAGGGCACCGTCGGCGCCGTGTCGTTGATTCCGGATGCCATCACTCCGCATGAGGAGGCCGTCTACACGAACATCGCCTTCATGGAGTCGGTGCACGCCAAGAGCTACTCGTCGATCTTCTCGACGCTCTGCTCCACGAAGGAGATCGACGAGGCGTTCCGCTGGTCGACCGAGAATCAGAACCTTCAGAAGAAGGCTCAGATCATCATGAACTACTACCAGGGTGATGACCCGCTGAAGCGCAAGGTCGCCTCGACCCTGTTGGAGTCGTTCCTGTTCTACTCCGGCTTCTACCTGCCGATGTACTGGTCTTCGCGTGCGAAGCTCACCAACACCGCCGACATGATCCGCCTCATCATCCGTGACGAGGCCGTGCACGGTTACTACATCGGCTACAAGTTCCAGAAGGGTCTCGAGAACGAGACCGAGGAGCGTCGCCAGGAGCTGAAGGACTACACCTTCAACCTCATGTACGAGCTCTACGAGAACGAGGTGCAGTACACGCAGGACCTCTATGACGGAGTCGGCCTGACCGAGGACGTCAAGAAGTTCCTGCACTACAACGCCAACAAGGCGCTGATGAACCTGGGCTACGAGCCGATGTTCCCGAAGACGGTCACCGACGTGAACCCGGCGATCCTGTCGGCGCTCTCGCCGAACGCGGACGAGAACCACGACTTCTTCTCGGGCTCGGGCTCGAGCTACGTCATCGGCAAGGCCGTTGTCACGGAAGACGAGGACTGGGACTTCTAGTGCCGGCGCCTGAAGAGGTTCGAGATCGCGGGTCGGTTGGGCCCATCGACATTGATGGTAAGTCGGCCTACGTTTCGTTCTGGGTAGATTCCACCCTAGACGGGACCCTCATCGAGCCAGGTAACTGGTATTCCGTCCAAAATGGGAACGGGTGCAGGTACGGATTTGTCCATGAGCCGCTGGCGGGCCCGTTTCGTTCTCTGAAGGCGATCGATGGCGAGTTGCGCTTGGTGCTCTTGGCGGGGGACTTTCACCTAGCGATTCGCGCCGTTGTGAACGAACCGGCATCGGACACGCGCTAACAGATTCTCGTGAAGCGATCCGGCGTCGGAGGGCACGGACGCTCCGACGCCGGAGCGGGAGCGACATCCGCAGATGCGTTGTTCGAGCTCCGCGATCCGACGACTACACACGAGCGAATTCTTCTACGCAAGGAGCAGGTGAACGATGCCAGAAAGTCTGATGGCAGCCTTGGCCGCTGGTCTCACGACGATCGTCTTCTTGGCGGGATTCGCGTCCGTTCGATTGCGGGCCCAACGGGATCGAGCTTTGGGGCGCTCCGACACGATCACAAATGAGCTTGCGCGACGGAGTGCGGCGGGAAACCTGCTTACTGATCGTGACGTTGAGCGCACATCAGATGCCTACGCTGACGCCGCTGTACTTGATCCGATGGGAAAGTACACCGTAATTCTGAACTGGCTCGTCGTTGCGCTGATGGCCGCCCTAGCTGTTCTGGCCGGCCTTCAGTCCGGTCGCCCGCTATCACCCAATCCGCTCATCTGGTCTGTGGACAGTTGGGCTTTGCTGTTCGTCCTCGCCATTGCGGTTTCAGTCGCTGCAGTGGGTACCGCAGAATATCGATGGATAGGGAAAGACCTCGCTGATCGATTGGGTGCGAGTGTGATCGGCATAGTTCGAAAAGCAATCGCCCATCGTCGCAATGGAGAGCATGCGGAGGCCCTGATTGAAGTAAACAGGTTAGCCGCCGATCTAGAATCCTGGCCCTGGGTCTACGCGTTTCGGTCGCAACTCTATGCGGCCCAAGAATCGCACGACGAAGCGATACGCGAGATGGACAGGGCCATTCTCCTCGAGCCTCGGAACCGTTGGTACAGAATCGCGCGCGCAGAGCTACTGCTCGACTGTGATGACGCAATGAAGGCGTTGGCCGACCTCGAGTCGATCAAAGATGGCCTGCCCGAAGAACCTGCAGTCTTTCGGCTTATGGGTAGTGCCTTGTACGGAGCCGGCAGGCGGGAAGAATCGTTGCGATTCTTCAGTAGGGCTATCGAACTCGATCCGAAAGACTACGACCTTCGAATTGGCCGGGCAAAGGCGCTGGCTGACACAGCAAACACGGATGAGAGTGTGAGCCCTTCCGCCGCGCTGCGGGTGATTCTCCTTGACGAGGGTGGGCGCATTGCTGTCAAAGCGGTTGCATCGAAGGGACGCGAGAGACTCACGGCAAACGACCTAGACGCCGCGCTCGAAGACTTCGGCCTAGTTCTCGCGCACGATCCGGATAATTTGGAAGCGCTCACTTTGAGGGGTTTTGCGCTGATGAAGAGCGGCGATGTCGCCGGGGCCGAGGCTGATTTTGGCGCAGCGCTAGCGCATGGAGTTAGGCCAGGGTACGTGAAGTACAACATGGCTCGTTCGTATAGAAACGCTGGCGACCTTGTGCGCGCAGAGGAACTGTTTGGCGAGTCGCTGCGGCATGAAATCAAGTTCAACACCCATTTTCAGCGTGGGCTCACCCGGGCTTCGCTGGGGTCTCACGCTGGCGCACTTGAAGACTTGGACGCCGCGCTAGTGCTTCGCCCGGGAGATCGACATGCGATGTCGCATCGTGCGGTTGAACTCGCACGAGTGGGGCGAACGTTAGATTCAGACGAACAGTTCCGGGAAGTTGAGCGTCTTCAGCCGGACGACAAGCACAACATCTCCCTGTGGATTGAGCAGTTGATTGCTAGAAACGAACCCGCGCAAGCAATTGAAGTTGTTGCCCGTGCAATCGTGGAGAATCCGACTAGCGGTGATCTCTATGCTCTGCGAGGGCGGGCCCACATCGCTCTACGGCAGTATCAGACTGCACTTGAGGACTTGACGTTGGCGCATGATTTTGGGGCAGATCGGACCCTCGTGGCCCTCGACCGCGCCCGCTGCTTTAGCGAATCTGGGAGTACATCTGAGGCGGCCAGCGTGCTCAGCCTCGTCGCCGACCTCTCGTCGCCATACCAGTACGCGGCATTGGCGACCCGTGCCACGATGAGACGCAAACTGAGGGACTTTGAGGGCGCATTTGACGACTACTCACGCGCGATCGATCTCGATGCGACGAACTCGAGGCTGCTAGTGGGCCGTGCCTGTCTCCTGATGGAAGAGAAACGCTTTGCCGAAGCGATCATTGATCTCGATGAGGCGCTCGAGATCGATCCTTCAAGTGAGGAGGCGCTGTTCCACAGAAGCGAGGCGCGAGCGAGAAGCGGGGATTCGAGTGGCGCAGTCGCCGACCTTGACCGTCTGGTCGAAGGCGGAGCACCTCCCCGCCGCACGAGCTATCTTCGAGGCAGCATAAGCTTCAACCTTGGGGACTGGCTCGACGCAAGCTCTCATTTTCGGACGGCGCTGGATGCGGAAGACGGACCTAAGAAGTATGAAGTGATGTCTTCACTCGCTGCCGCCTATGACAATATGGGCAACTTTGGAGATGCCGAAGCCCTCTTTCGTCAAATTGTCGGCTCCAACCCGAGCCCTGAGAAGAAGCTCATGCTGGGCATCGCGATTAGTCAGCAGGGGCGTGAGGGCGAGGCGCGAGCAGCGTTCAGTGAGGTGCGCAAGTCGCTCGGTGCCGACTCGGAACTCATTTTCCAGCGATCCGTCCTGCCCGGGCTGCTACTCGAAGAAGCGCGAGTGCGGGCTGATTGGGAGTCAACTAGCTAGGTCGAGGGCGTTCACACGCGTCTGCATACCTTTCATTGGCCTTCGGTTCCACCCGGACGAGCTATCCAACAATCGGGTCTGTCAGTCGCTCCAACCCCTCAATAGAAATGTGCTGAGTTCGCCGAGGTCCGCGAGCCCAGCCTCGGTGCTCTTCACGGTGCCGCTCTTCGCAGCGGAGGGCTGCTTCCGGCACGATCCGCGCGTGCTCGGCGCGGTAGGGATTCGCCAGGGCGAGTGCGGCGGGGCCCTGCCAGCATGGGCCGCGATCGCCAACTGCGCTCCTGGAGCTCGACTGGGCGGACCGCAGTCTGGACCCGGGCATTCGAGGTCAGCTTTCTCGTCGTTGACGTTGACGCGGGCTCTCACGAATGCCGTCGAAGTTTCGTAGCCGAGTGCCTCAGGCGGTGCCTCGCGCTCGCGCCGCCAAGAGTGTTGCGTCCAGCGGTCGACTTTGGTGAGTTCCTCGGCCGCCCTGGCACGTTCCCGCTGCCCTGCTGCGGGCTACTCGAAGATGGGCGTCAGGAAGCGGCGCTCGTAGCGGCGGATGCACTGCGTGCGCTTGGCGAACTCGAACGCTGCGATGCACTCCGGGTCGGAAGCTGCCGCAATCCGGTACTGCTCGTAGGTGGCGAAGGAATCAAAGCTGAAGAGCGCAAACGCCTCGTCGCTATCGCCCTCGCCGGGGAGGAAGTAGCCGTGGTGCGTGCCGCCGAACCTGTTGACGAGCCGGATCCATTCCTGGCCGTATGCGCGGAAATCGTCGAGCTTGTCGGCATCGATCTCGTAGCGGAGGTGGATAGTGATCATGGGCCGTCTCTCTGAAGTGAGGTGTGCAGTGCGCTGTGCGTTCATTGTTACGCACGGAGAGCCGCGGCGAGCCGCATGACACCGTGGTGCAGCGCACAGCGATCTGGAAGGCTATGATCGTTGGTGCCCCAACGAATCCGGATCGCCCGGACGTGATCAAAGGAGATCTCGTGCAGTTCTATCGCGACGGCTATCGCCCGGGAGACCCCGACGTTCAGCCAGCCGATCCACGCGCTCAGCTGCATGACGAGGCATTCCCCGAGGCGGTCGACGTGCTCATCGTGGGCAGCGGTCCTGCCGGTGCTGTACTCGCTGCGCAGTTGGCGGAGTTTCCCGACATCCGCACGCGTGTCATCGAGCGCCGTGCCGCACCGCTGCTGGTGGGTCACGCCGATGGTGTCGCGTGCCGAACCGTCGAGATGTTCCAGGCATTCGATCTCGCTGAGGCACTCGTCCGCGAGGCGTACTGGGTCAATGAGGTGCGTTTCTGGGGTCCGTCCGACGAGGATCGATCGAGAATCATCCGCACCGGCTGGGTCGAAGACACCCCGGCGGGCCTCAGCGAGTTCCCGCACGTCATCGTCAACCAGGCGCGCATGCAGCAGTACCTGCTCGATCATGCAGCGAAGTCGGTGAGCAGGCTCGAGGTCGACTATGGCGTCGAGTTCGTTGGCTACGAGAAGGACGACGTTTCAGCGCACCCCCTCGCCGTCACGCTGCGGCACACGGCGGGGGAGCGCACCGGCGAGGAATTCACGGTCCGCACCCGCTTCGTCCTCGGCTGCGACGGTGCACGCAGCGCCGTGCGCACAGCGCTCGGAATTGAGCTCAGAGGGGATGCCGCGAACCACGCCTGGGGTGTCATGGACGTGCTTGCGACGACCGACTTTCCCGACTGGCGCACGAAGAACGTCGTGCAGTCGGCCGGCAAGGGCAGCCTGCTGATGGTCCCGCGTGAGGGCGGCAACATGGTGCGCTGCTACGTCGACCTCGGCGAGGTTGCGGCCGGAGACAGCGAGATCCGCAAGACGACCGCCGAGGAGCTCCGTGAGGTGGCGAACGCGATTCTGCATCCGTACACGATCGATGTGAAGCAGGTTGCATGGTCCAGCGTGTACGAGGTTGGCCAGCGCGTCGCCGACCGCTTCGACGATCTCGACGCGGACGCTCCCGAGGATGCCACGCCGCACGTCTTTGTCGCCGGCGATGCCTGCCACACGCACAGCGCGAAGGCGGGCCAGGGCATGAACGTCTCGATGCAGGATGCCTTCAACCTCGGCTGGAAGCTCGCCGCCGTACTGCAGGGGCGCTCGGATGCCACGTTGCTCCGCAGCTACTCGGAGGAGCGCCAGTCGATCGCCGCCGACCTCATCGCTTTTGACAAGCACTGGTCGGCGTTCATCGCGCAACCCGCGCTCGACCCCGCTCACCCCGAGCGCGGGGGCGTCTCGGCCGCCGGCATGCAGGCGGAGTTCGCGCGCCAGGGCCGCTACACCGCAGGGCTCGCCACGCGGTACGCACCGTCAACGCTCACCGGCGGCGGCGAGCACCAGAAACTGGCGACCGGTTTCGAGGTCGGCACACGGTTCCATTCGGCGCCGGTGCGCCGGGTGTCGGACGCCCGTCCGATGCAGCTGGGGCATTCACACCGTGCGGACGGCCGCTGGCGCATCTATGCCTTCGGCGACGTGGGCAACGTCGAGCTCCGCAAGTTCGCGAGCTGGCTCACCGAGGATTCGGCCTCGCCCGTGCGCGCGTTCACCGCGGCGGATGCCGACATCGATGGCGTCATTGATGTGCACGCGGTGTTCCGCGGTTCGCACCACGACGTCGACGTCACGGAGCTGCCATCGATCCTGCTCCCTACCTCCGGCCCCCTAAACCTGCAGGACTGGGAGAAGGCGTGGGCAGAAGACCCAGCGGACAGCATCTTCACGCGCCGCGGGATCTCTTCCCACGGTGCGGTTGTCGTGGTGCGTCCCGACCAGTACGTCTCCCTGGTGCTGCCGTTGACGGCACGGCGCGAGCTGCACGACTTTTTCACCGGATTTCTGCTGCCGGCGTGAGCAAGGCTTTCGCGCCGCCCAGCAGCTGACAGGATGGGAGCCGTGACGACGATCAGCGACCTTCCCGAACCGCAGAGGCACGTCGGAAACCTCATCCGTCGGGCGCAGCAACTGCACCTGGCGACCTGGGCGCGCGTGGCATCGCCGGATATCACGAGTGCGCAGTACAGCATCCTCGTCGTGCTTGACCGGGCGGCGGAGGCGAGCCAGCGCCAACTGTGCGACGAGGTCGACCTCGACCGCTCGACCGTTGCCGACCTCGTGCGGCGGATGGAGAAGGCTGGGCTGATTTCGCGGCAGCGCGCATCGGCCGACGCCCGGCGGAACGTCGTGACCCTCACCGCGCTCGGAGCCGCAGAACGCGAGCGGCTCGCACCGAAGGCAGTGGAGGTGCAGCGCGAACTGACCGCGCATCTGGGATCCGCCGAGGCGGACGCGCTGTTCCGCGCACTCTGGCGAATGCTGGAGAAGTAGCCGCGGGCCCTGCCCCCTTCGGCTCCGGTGCCGGCACTCGTCGCCGAACTCGAGTTACGCGTCGCCCACGTCGCTCGCCGACCCCCGGCCGGAGGCCTTTCGCAGTGCCTGGTGAACGGCGGTCAGCGCCTCGACGGCATCCTCAAGTGTGGCCAGCTGCTCGGCGGTGAGCGATTCCAATGCCTCGTTCACCGGCCTCGACCATTCGGCGGCGACGGCGCGGTGCTCTTGAACCCCCGACGGCGTCGGCTGGATGAGCGACACCCGACGGTCGCGTGCGCTCTTCTCGCGGCTGACGAAGCCGCGCTCTTCCAGAGTGCGCAGTGCGGTGCTGACGTTCGGCTGCTGTAGCCCGAGCGCCTCGGCGAGCTCGCCGACGGTGGATGCCGGTGCGTCGATCACCTGCTTCAGGAGGGCGATCTCCGTGGTCGGCAGCGGGCCAACGCCGGCGCGCTCCGGCGCCTTGCGGTGGATCGTCCAGGCGAGTTCGCGCAGCGTGATGCTGACATCGGTCAGGCGTGGACGGTCGGGGCTCACCATGGTCTCCTGAGCCTATCGCCCGGGGTGGGCACAATGAGGGGAACGCTCCGGGGGTCGCGCCGCGCGCGATCCCCGGAGCGTGCACAGTCGAATCAGAGCGGCTGTGCCATGACCTTGAGCACGTGCTGTGTTGCAGCGACGTTGTCGAAGCCGGGCAGCTTGCCCATCTCCCACTCGCCGATGTTGCGCGAGGTCTCGACGATCAGCTTGCAGCGTTCGAAGCGGCGCTCGGTGAACTCGACGAAGGCATCTTCGACGTTCTCGTGCGTCGACAGCACTTCGCCGAGTACCACGCCATCTTCAATCGCCTGCGCGGCACCCTGGCCGAGGTGTGGAGTGATGGAGTGCACTGCGTCGCCCATGAGCACCACCCGGCCCTTGTGCCACGGGGCGGGCGCGATCATCGCCTCCTCCGGGCGGAGGACGATATCGGCGGGGTTGTCGCTGAGGAACTCGTCGCGGAAGCGTCCGGCGAGTCCGCCGAAGCCTTCGAGCTCGGCGCGCAGTGCCGCGGGCAGATCCGCGGTGGCGGGGCGCGCGTCGCGGGCCATGGGCTTGTTGAAGAACATATAGGCCATGTCCGGACCGATCGGCACGAAACCGGCCATTCCATTCGGCCCTTCCTGCAGGATGATCCGGTCGATCTCCGGCAGGAGGGGCATGTTCTGGCGATAGGCCGACTGCCCGATGTACTCCGGGCGCAGTGTCGCGTCGAGAACGTGTTCGCGCACCTTCGAGGCGACCCCGTCAGCGCCGACGAGGATGTCGGCCGAGATCACCTCGCCGGTGTCGAGGGTGACGTCGACACCGTCGCCGCGGTCGGTGAGCGAGACGTACGAGGTGGAGTATTGAATGACCACGCCGACCTCGATGGCCCGCTCTGTGAGGATCTCGTGCAGCTTCGGGCGGGTCACACCGTTCATCGGGGGCAGGGTGCTGCTCTCGATCGGCGTGCCGTGGATGTTGCGGAGGAAGTTGCCGTCGTGGTCGTACATCGCACCCCAGGCGGATGCCGCGAAGCCAGCGTCGAGGCAGGGCTGTGCTGCACCGATGGCGTCAAGTGCGCGGAGCGCGTTGATGGGTTGGATGATCCCGACGCCGTAGACGGACGCGTGCGCCGACGCGTACCGCTCGACCACGTGGACGTCGTGCCCCTTCTGGCGGATCGCGATCGCGGCCGACAGGCCGCCGATGCCGCCGCCGACGACGAGAACGTTGAGCTTGCTCATGATTTCCTACACCTTCGTAGATTCTCACCCGCGTCTTCGCGGTGATCCCGCAAGAATATATGCCTACATATATATAAGGCAAGATATTTTGTGTGGGGATTCTCGCCGCCGGCTCGGCGCGTCAGATGGGCTGCGCCATGACCTCCAGCACGTGCTGGGTCGCCGCGACGTTGTCGAAGTCGGGGAGTTTTCCCATCTCCCATGCGCCGATCGCCTCCGACGTCTCCACCACCAGTCGGCAGCGCTCGTAACGGCGCTCCGTGAACTCCGCGAACGCGGAGGCGAGGTCATCATGGCGCGTCAGCACCTCGGCGAGCACGACGCCGTCTTCGATTGCCTGTGCGGCGCCCTGGCCGAGGTGTGGGGTGATGGCGTGCACCGCGTCACCCATGAGCACCACGCGGCCCTTGTGCCAGGGTGCGGCGGCGATCATCGACTCTTCGGGGCGCAGCACGATGTCGGCGGGGTTGTCGCTGAGGAACTCGTCGCGGAATCGGCCGGCGAGCCCGCCGTATCCTTCCAGCTCTCTGCGCAGCGCCGCCGGGAGGTCTTCCGCCGCAGGCCGGTCTTCCCTGTTCATCGCCTTGTTGAAGAACATGTACGCGAGGTCCGGGCCGATCGGCACAAATCCCGCGGTGCCGTTGGGGCCGCCCTGGATGATGACTCGATCGATCTCGGGTAGCCGCGGCAGGTTCTGTCGGTAGGCCGACTGCCCGATGTAGTGCGGCGTCACGTCGGCATCCAGCACGAACGGTCGCACGCCGGAGTTCACGCCGTCGGCGCCGACCAGGACCTCAGTAGAGATCTGCTCGCCGGAGTCGAGCGTGACGAGCACGTCGTCCTCGCGCTGCTCCAGGGAGGCGAAGGACGTTGAATAGCGGATCTGCACGCCGAGCTCGGCCGCGCGCTCGGTGAGGATCTGATGCAGTTTCGGGCGAGTGACGCCGTTCATGGGCGGCAGCGTTCCGCTCTCGATGGGCGCTCCATCGATGTCGGCGACGTAGTGTCCATCCGTGCTGTGGATTGCGCCCCACTTCTCGGCCGCGAACCCGGCGTCGATGCACTGCTGCGCGCATCCGATCGCATCGAGTGCACGCAGTGCGTTGATGGGCTGGATGACGCCGACTCCGTACACAGAGGCATGCGCGCTCTCGTACCGCTCGATCACCTGGACCTCGTGCCCCTCCTGGCGAAGGGCGATTGCGGCGGAGAGTCCGCCGATACCGCCGCCGGCGATGAGAACCTTGCGCTCTGACATATGCACTCCTACACCTTTGTGGGATTCCCGTTCCCGCGTTGCTGCGGGGACGGCTCACTCAGAGCGTATGGGGGTATATATATTTGTCAAGATATTTCCGGTGGGTGCCGAGTGTCAGTGGATGCCGAGGTAGTCCTCGAGCGTCCCGGGGCTTGCCTGGAGCAGGGGCTCGTGAACCGGCTCCTCCGGGAACTCGCTGGCCTCAAAGAACCAACGACGGGAGGCGGGCATCCCCCAGAGCTGCGCACGACGCGGGTCGGTCACATCCCACCGAATAGGTGGAGTCTCCAGGTCGATGAACTGGTAGTGCGTGTTGAACAGCTCGACGCGGTGCTGGTCGGGGTCGCGGAGGTAGAGGAAGAGCGCGTTGCTGATGCCGTGGCGCCCGGGGCCGCGGTCGATCTCGCCGCCGAAGCCGAGTGAGCCGGCGACGTCGGCGGCGTGGATCAGTGACGCCCCATCTGGCACCGCGTAGGCGAAGTGGTGCAGACGCGGCCCGCGGCCGTTCGTGAAGACCAGGTCGTGGGTGTTGCCCTTGACTTCCATCCACGTTCCCCACAGTTCGTCGGTGCCGTCTGTGGCGGTGTACTCCGACATGCGCATGCCGAGACCTGTCCAGAAGTCCGTCGCGGTCTGCACGTCGTGCGTCACGCACTGGTAGTGGTCCAGTCGCTGCGGGGCCCCGGCGACGAACTCGTTGTAGTTCTGCATCTTGCGGGGCACGACATCCATAGACGAGGTCAGCTCCATGCGGGTGCCGACGGCGTCGCGGAACCGGATCGTTGGGCCCTGGTGGTCGCGCTCGACCCGCTGGTGCTCTATGTCGTTCTCCTGGAAGAACTTCTCGGCGGCGACGATGTCGTCGTCGGTGCGCACCCGCAGGCCGACGTGGAGCGCTTTGGCCTCTGGGGCGAGCTCGAGGATCAGGCTGTGATGCGCAGCCTCCTCAAGCCCGCGCATGTAGACAGTGTCGCTGGTCTCTTCAGTGACCACGAGGCCGACGACGTCTCGGTAGAAGTCGCGACTGCGGGCGAGATCCGTGACCGCAATGGCGACGTGGCTCGAACGGGTGAGAGTGAAGGCGGGGTCGGAGTTCGTGATCGGCAGCATGCGATCAGCGTGCCAGCCGGATGCCGCGGGCGGAACTACCCGTTCGCTTGTGCAGCCATACACAAAAGCTATGACGCTCGGGCTGAAAGGCTAGTGTTCCTATATGGATCTACGACAGCTGCGCTACTTCGCGGCCGTCGTCGAGGCCGGCTCCCTCACCGCAGCCGCCGGGCGACTGCACATGTCGCAGCCGCCGCTGAGTGTGGCGATCGCGAAGCTCGAGGCCGACGTCGGCGTTCCCCTTCTGGTGCGCACGCCCCGCGGGGTCGAGCCGACGAGCGCCGGTCGGTTCCTGCTCGATGCGTCCACGCGTGTGCTCGGCGACATCGACGGCATCACCTCGGCGCTCCGCCGATTCGGCTCCGGCGTCACGGGGTCACTCCGCATCGCCGCGGTGCCGGTGCTGATGTGGCACCGCATCCCGATGCTGCTTCGCGCGTATGCGGCTGACACCCCCGACGTCGAGGTGCGGCTCGTCGACCCGCCGCCGTGGACGGCGATCGACATGCTGCAGCAGCGCAGCGTCGATGTCGCCGCGGTGATGGTGGCCGATCCGAAGCGGTTCGCGCAACGCCACCGCCACGTGCTCGACATCGTGGACTGGGGCCCGGTGCCACTCGTCGCGGCACTCCCGCCCGAGGAGCACCTCGCGCCGGACCCGCTGCCGCTGACCGCGTTCGACGGCAGGGTGGTGGTGCTGCCCGGCCGAACCGCGGCCGTTCCAAGTCTGCCAGAGGCGGTGGATGCGGCGTTCAGGCGACACCACATCTCGCCGTCGTCAATCCGCACGGCGGACACCATCCAGACCAGCATCCCGCTCGTCGAGGCGGGCATCGCGAGCGCGATCCTGCCCGACCCCGACGGCGCGAGTCTCACGCGATTCAATCTGACGCTGCGGCGGCTCGATCGACCGCCAACGCCGCTGCGGGCACTGGTGCTGGCTCGCGCTGGCTCGGCCAGTGAGCCGGCCGTCGCTCGGCTCCTCGCAGGAATCGAGACGATGCGCTCCGTTGATCGCATGTGATCCCTTATAGGATGTGCTCCACAAGGAGGCACTGTGGTTGAGACGAAGATCAGCAAGGCGGAGCAGGCGTACGCGATCCTGAGTCGCGGAATCATGGACGGCACGTACGGCCCGGGTCAGAGACTCGTGATCGATCAACTCGGCCGCGAGCACGGTATCAGCTCGGTCCCGTGGCGCGAGTCGCTGCGGCGACTCGAAGCCGAGGGGTGGGTCGACATCGTCCCGAACGCCGGAGCGATCGTCAAATCGGTTGACGTCGACTCCTGGCACCGCACGATGAACCTGCTGGCGAGGCTCGAGGGGTACGCGACCGCTCTCTCCGCGCCGCGACTGGATGCCGCGGAGCTGGCCGAGGCGCGTGACCTCAACAAGCAGATGGGGGAGGCGCTGGCGAACTTCGACCCGCAGCGGTTCGGCGATCTGAATCGCACCTTCCACGAGTCGCTGTGCTCGAAGTCCGATGACGAGCGGCTCAACCACTTGGTGCACGCGGAGTGGACCCGGCTCGACCTCATCCGCCGCACAGCATTCTGGTACGCCCCCGGACGCGCGCTGGCCTCGCTGGCCGAGCACGACCAGATCCTCGACCTCATCGAGGCCGGCGCAGATGCGGACCTCATCGAGACCTCCGTGCGTCAGCACGAGATCAACACTCTGGATGCCGTCGCCAAGCACGAGGCGGAGCGCAAGGCGGCGGAGCGGGCTCGAAGCTGAGGGTCGTAGCCGAACCCTGCGGCTGAACCCGCACTCCTCCCCGCCCTCTCCCTCCGGAGCGGAAATCGCACTTGAAATCGTGTGTGATTATTCATACGATTTGGAGCAGGCTCCCGACGAGCCCTGATCACGCGACGATGCGGAGAGACGATGAGCGATTCCCAGCGGAGCGAAACGCGCCTGACCCAGACTGAGGTGCTCGTCGTCGGCAGCGGGCCGACGGGGGCCACCGCCGCGTTGCTTCTCGCGCGCCAGGGCCTTGATGTCATCATGATCACTCGATCGGGCTGGGCATCCGACTCGCCCCGCGCCCACATCACGAACCAGCGCACCATGGAGGTGCTGCGCGCGGTCGGCCTCGAGGGCGCCGTCAACGCGCAGGCGGCGCCCCGCGCCGACATGGCGAACCAGGTGCTGTGCACCGCGCTCGCCGGCGAGGAGATCGGGCGGGTGTGGTCGTGGGGCAACGACCCGGAGCGGCAGGGCGAGTACCTCGCCATGAGCCCGGTGTCTGGACTCGACATTCCCCAGGACCGGCTCGAGCCGATTCTGCTCGGCGAGGCGGCCCGTCTGGGCGTGCGCGTCGTGTTCCGCACGAAGTTCGAGTCGCTCGAGCAAGACGGCGACGGGGTCACCGTGCGCGTCACGGATCAGGCGACCGGTCGTGCCGACAGCATCCGGGCGCGTTACGTGATCGGTGCCGACGGCGGTCAGAGCCGCGTGGCCGATGCGATCGGGCTTCCGCTCGTGGGGGAGTCCGGGATCGCCGGCGCGATGAATGTGCGCTTCACGGCGGATCTGTCGAAGTACGTCGCCCACCGCCCCGGCTCGCTGTTCGAGGTCATCCAGCCGCATCGCCAGGACGCCCTCGCGATTGGGATGCTGCGCATGGTGCAGCCCTGGCACGACTGGGTGGCCGGGTTCGTGCATCTGGGCGAGCGCAACTCGCGTCTCACCGAGGAGGAGGCGATCCATGAGTTGCGGCAGCTGATCGGCGCCGACAGCGTCGACATCACGATCACCGGCCTCTTTCCCTGGCGCATCAACCACGTGATCGCCGAGCACTACTCGGTGGGGCGGGTCTTCTGCGCGGGAGACGCGGTGCACCGGCATCCACCGATGAACGGTCTCGGCGCGAACACCTGCATCCAGGACGCCTTCAATCTCGCGTGGAAGATCGCGGCGGTCCTGAAGGGTCAGGCGGGCCCCGCGCTGCTCGACTCGTACTCCGCTGAGCGCCAGCCGGTCGGCAGGCAGGTGGTCGACCGGGCCATCGCGAGCTGGCGGCTGGGCAAAGACGTCGTTCCCGCGCTCGGCATCGACCCGGCGGCGCCGCAGGAGGAGCGCCAGGCACAGTTCGCCGTGCTGAAGGAAGCGAGCGCGGCGGGTGAGGAGCGCCGCGTGGCGGTGGCCGAGATGCTCGCGGCGAAGGCGTACATCTTCGCCGCGCACGGGGTGGAGATGAATCAGCGCTACGAGTCCGACGCCGTGGTCGGCGACGGTGAGCGCGCCGGCTTCGCGCGCGACCCGCAGCTGTTCGCCCAGCCGAGCAGCGATCCGGGCGCCCGCCTGCCCCACGCCTGGGTCGGCGGGGCTGACCGCACCATCTCGACGCTCGACCTCACTTCTCCCGAGCGCTTCACGCTTCTGCTCCGCGAGCGCGGCGAGCCCTGGGCGGATGCCGCGGCAACCGTCGCGGCGGAGTTCGGGATCGAGCTGCCGGCGGTGCGGATCGGGGCGGGTGCCGACGTCGTCGACCTCTACGGCGATTTCGCGCGCCGCAGCGGGATCGGTGAGCAGGGCGCGCTGCTGGTGCGCCCCGATCAACACGTTGCCTGGCGCAGCCGCACGGCCGTGACCGATCCGGAGGCCGAGCTGCGCCGGGTTCTCGCACAGATCCTCGACCGGGCCGACGCATGAGGACCATCGAGCTCGACGTGTTCGTCGTCGGCGCCGGGCCCACTGGGCTCGCCGCCGCCGCTCTGCTCGCACGCGACGGGGTGAACGTCGCCGCGATCACCCGTTACCCGGGCTTCGCGGATTCGCCGCGTGCGCACATCATCAACCCGCGCACGATGGAGGTGTTCCGCGACCTCGGTATCGAGCAGCGCGTGACCGACGCAGCCATGCCGGCGACTCTGATGAACCAGGTGATCTGGGCTGAGAGCTTCGCCGGTGCCGAGATCGCCCGCCGGCGCGGATGGGGTGGAGGCGCCGCACGTCGATCGGACTACGAGGCTGCCAGTCCCTGCGTGCCGACCAACATCCCGCAGCACGTGCTCGAGCCAATCCTCGCCGAGGCGGCGCAGGAGTTCGGCGCCCGGGTGCTCTTCAGCCTCGAGCTCGTGTCGATGCGCCAGGAGGTGGATCGGGTCGTCTCGCTCTGCCGAGACCGGGTCACGGGCGAAGACGTCGAGGTCATCTCGGACTACGCGATCGGTGCCGACGGTGACAACAGCGCCGTCGTTCGTGAGATCGGATTCGAGGTGGAGGGGCAGACCGGTCTCGGCCACATGCTCAATTTCTGGGTGCAGGCCGACCTCACGAAGTACACCGCGCACCGGCCCGGCGCGCTCTATCAGATCTTCCAGCCGGGCGGGCAGGCGTTCACCGACAACGCCATGTTCGTCGCCGTGCGCCCGTGGGACGAGTGGGTCGTCGCGATCCCCTACGATCCGGCGGTCGGCGACCCGGATCGCAGCGAAGACGCCGCCGTGAACACTGTGCGCTCCTATGTGGGAGACCCCGAACTGGCCGTGCACCTCATCGGCACCTCCACCTGGACGATCAACCAGGTGCACGCCGACATCATGCACCGGGGACGAGTCGTCATCGCCGGCAACGCCGCGCACCGGCATCCGCCTGCCGGTGGCCTCGGGGCCAACACCTGTGTGCAGGACGCATATAACGTCGCCTGGAAGATCCGGATGCTGCAGGCCGGGGACGCCGGCACCGGCATCCTCGACACGTACTCGCAGGAGCGCGCGCCCGTCGCCCGGCGGATCGTCGAGCGTGCCAACCGGTCGCTCGGCGCGCTGTTCGCGATTCCCGCAGCGCTGGGTCTGCGCCCCGGCCAATCCGTCGAGGACGGGAGGGCGGCGCTCGCCGAGCGCTTCAGTGACGCTCCGGCCGGCGCGGCGAAGCGACGCCTCCTGGCCGAGGCGGTGGAGATGCAGGACTACAACTTCAACGCGCTGGGAGTCGAGCTCGGGCATCGCTACACGTCGGACGGCATCACTCCCGACGGCACAGCGTTCGAGCCGGGCCTGGACCCCGAGCTGTTCTACGAGCCGACGACGACACCGGGTTCGCCGCTGCCGCACGTGTGGATCGAGCGTGGCGGCGCGCCGCTGTCGACGCTCGACCTCGTCGGAAAGGGGCGCTTCACGCTGCTCACCGGCATCGGCGGCGAACCGTGGCGGGAGGCCGCCGTGGCCGCGTCGTCACGCCTTGGCGTGCCCGTCGACGTCGTGTCGATCGGCCCGCGACAAGATGCCGAGGATCGATACGGAGAGTGGGCGACCCTGCGCGGGACCGACGAGTCGGGCGCGCTGCTGGTGCGCCCCGACCAGCACGTCGCCTTCCGGGCCCCGGACGCCTCGGGCGACGTGCATGCCGCGCTCCACCAAGCCGTCTCCCGCGCCCTCGGGCGCGCCTAGCCGACGGCGGCGCTCAGGTCGACTCTCAGGCCGACTCTCAGGCCGACTCCCTCAGGCCGACGTGTGGTGGGCGCGGGCGTCGGCTGCACGTCGGAACGCCAGCCATCCCAGTGCGGAGCTCACCGTGATGACCGCGCCGAGTGTCGCCGCCGTCGTGCCGATGACGCCGGTCAGCGGCGAGCCGAGCACGCCGCCGAGGAACTGTGATGCGCCGGTCAGGGCCGAGGCCGCCCCGCTCGCGGTGACGACCAGCTGGCCCCAGCTGTGCGCACCGGTGAACACGAACGCGGTCGCCCCGGCGAAAACAGTGGAGAGGATCCACAACAGCCACGGCGCGGCTCCGGTGAGGGCGAGCAGGAGCATGAGGGCACCGGCGACCGCGCTGCCTGCGAGACCGGTTCCCATCGCAACGGACGGATGCCGCGTACGCGCCATCCGTCGGAACACGATGTTGGCCGCGACCATCGCGAGTGCGTTCGTGCCGAAGACGAGCGCGAACACCAGGGGCGGATACCCGAACTCGCGCTCGACGATGAACGACGCGGTGGTGATGTATGCGTAGAACCCGAGCGAGTGGGTGGCGAGTGCTGCCGCGGTCCAGGCGAGCTCCCGATCACGCAGCGCTGTGAGCAGGGCGTTGGCCACGCCGGCGCCGGGCCCCGTCACGCGCTCGGACGCGGGCAGCGTCTCCGGAACGAGGAGTGCGAACAGCAGCGTCAGTGCACCGCCGAGCGCCGCGAGCGCGACGAAGTCCGCACGCCACCCCCAGGCGGCCGCGATCAGCGCGCCGATCACCGGTGCGAGCACGGGGGCCATCACCGAGACGAGCGCGAGCAGGCCGATGCGCGAGGACACGGAGCGGCTGTCGTCGGAGAGGTCGCGCACGACGCTCCGGGCGACCACGATGCCCGCGGCACCGCAGACGCCGGCGAGCCCGCGCACGGCGATGAGCATTACGGCATCCGCCGCCACCGCACTCAGCACGGAGGCGAGTGTCCAGCCGATCACGCCGATCAGGATGATCGGGCGCCGCCCGTGCCGGTCGCTGAGCGGACCCCACACGAGCTGCCCGACGCCGATGCCGAGAAGGCACGCCGTGACGCTGGCCTGCATCAGCCACGCGGCGCCGCCGAGCTCGGTCTGCATCGCGGGGAGGGACGGGATGTAGATGTCCATCGACAGCGGTGCCAGCGACGACAGTACGGCGAGGACGGCAAGGATCCTGACGAGTCTTCCGCCCGTCGGGCGCGACACCCCGCTCGGAGCGCTCACTGCTCTGCCGAGTCTGCGAGCACCGCCTGAAGATCGCACTGCACGAGCGTGGCGCCGTCGAACCGCGCGGCCATCACCTGACGGGCAGGACGGCTGTCGGCATCAGGGAACATGGTGATCCACGCGCGATTCAGCGCCTCGCGATCGCGGTACGCGTCCTCGGCCAGCCACACCGTGATCTTGATGATGTCGTCGGTCGTGCCGCCGGCGGCGGCCATGAGCTCGCGCACGTGCGCGAAGATGTTGGCCACCTGCGTGTCGAGCTCGGCCGGCATCTCCTTCGTGAGCGGATCGCGCCCGGTCAGCACCCCCGAGACAAGGTGCTGACCGATGAGGCTCGCCGCCGGAACCGGGTTCTCGTGCCCGAATCCGGTGAGGTGGATGCTCCTGCGGCGCGGCATCCGCTCAGCTCTCGACGCGGTCTTCGACGACGCGGTTCTCGATCGCGCCGAGACCCTCGATCTCGGCGCGCACCACATCACCCGGCACCAACCAGTTCTGCGTCGGCGCGCCGATGCCCGAGGGGGTGCCGGTGGCGAGGATGTCGCCCGGCTGCAGCGTCATCACCTGGCTGAGGTAGGCGATCTGCTCGTAGATGTCGTAGATCATGCCACCGGTGTCCGCACTTTGCCGCACCTCGCCGTTCACGGTCAGCGTCATCTGCAGCGCCAGCGGGTCGTCGATCTCGTCGTCGGTGGTGAGCCACGGACCGATCGGGCCGTGCGTGTCGAACGACTTGCCGAGCGTGAACGTCGGCGAGAGCTTCGCCAGCCAGTCGCGCACCGAGACGTCGTTCGCGACCAGGTATCCGGCGATGTACTCGCGGGCCTCGTGGGCCGACACGTTGCGGGCGGGCTTGCCGATCACGACGCCGAGCTCGATCTCGTAGTCGAGCTGCTCCGACACGACCGGTCGCACGATGTGGCCGAACGGGTCGTTGATGCAGGAGACCTGCTTGTTGAACCACATCTGGCTGGTCGGGATCGGGATGCCTGCCTGCCGCGCCTCCTCGGCGTGTGCGGCGTAGTTCATGCCGACACCGAGATACTTCTGCGGGTCGTCGATCGGTGCGAGCAGCGTCACCTCGGCGAGCGGATGCCGTGGCCCCGACGCCGAGAGGATGCTCTCGCGGCGGGCCGCCAGCTCGGGGATCAGCGCGCGGAGCGACGAGCCGATGCCCAGCGCGTCGGACAGGTCGACGATCTCGTCGCCGTCGATGCGGCCGAGGCGCACCGGGGAGTCGCCGGTGCGGAATCGTGCGAGCTTCATTCGCTCTCCTCCTCGTCGGCTTGCTCGGGCTTCTCGGAGGGTAGCGCGCCCCACACCTGGTCGCCATACGGCGTCATCTGGAAGCTCACGAACCGCCACTGCCCGTCGTCACCGCGGTGCAGCACCTGGGTGACGACCCCGTCGATCGTGCGCTCGCCGCCGTCGGGGGCGTGCATCCGATTCACGATGCCGCCGGTCAGCACCGCGGAGTCACCGAAGGTGCGCAGCAGCAGGTCCTGTCTCGTGATCTCGATGTACGCACGACGCACGGCGACGTGCTCGAGCAGCAGCGCCTTCGTGTGCACGAGCCCCGGGGCGTGGATGTGGATCAGGGAGTCCTCGAAGAGGGCGTCCAGCGCGTCGATGTCGCCGGCGATCAGGGCGTCCTGGCGTCGCTTCTCGACGGAGAGGATGTCGTTCTCGACGTTTGCGCTCATCGGACTTGCGCCTCTTCCCAGGTGCGGAAGCCGGTGGCCTCGCCCGCTTCGCGACCGGGGCGCGGTGCGCCAACGAGCGCGTGGTACTTGCTAAAGATCTCGTCGGCCTCTGCCAGCGGCAGCACCTCCTCGATGTCGTCGAACGGCTTGCCCGCTGTGCGTTCGGCGACGATCCGTCGGATGACCTCGTAGCCCTCGCCGCGCATGTTGTCGGTGATGCGGTTGACCATCGGGCGGCGGGCGGCGTCGTACTCGATGAAGGCGGCGGCCGGGTCGGCGTGCTCGGTGAGCTTCTCTGCGAGCACCGCGGCATCGAGCGTGGCCTGGGTGATGCCGTTGCCGCCGCGCGGGTACATGGCGTGCGCGGCGTCGCCGAGGAGTGCGACCCTGCCGTCAACCCACGTGTCGAGCGGGAAGTGCCGGGTGAGGGGGAAGAGGTACACCTCGCGGGCGTCGCGGATCAACTGCTGAACGTCGAGGAAGGGCAGCTTCAGCGTGTCGAACGCCGGAATGAGCTGCTCGGGATCGGCGACCTGGTTCCAGTCCTCGATGGTCTCCTCACCGTTCGTCTCGACGACCCAGTTGATGAGGTCGAGGCCGATGCCTTCGAAGTTCTCCGCTATCGGGTAGATGATCATCGTCGAGATGCGCGGATCGCCGAGATGAAGAATGGTGTGCCCGCCGCGGATCGGCTCGTGCAGCGTGGTGCCACGCCACATCGTGATGCCGGAGAACTCGGGTTCGGCCTGATCGGGGTGCATCTGGCGGCGCGCGACCGATTTGATGCCGTCCGCCGCGATGAGGGCATCGTGCCGCACCCTCTCGCGGCTGCCGTCGCGGTGTTCGATCTCGAGGGTCACGCCGTCGGCATCCTGCTCGTAGCTCACGAGCCCGGCACCCAGCACAACGGCATCCTCGCCGAGGCGTTCGATCACGGTGCGATAGAGCAGCATCTGCAGGATGCCGCGGTGCACGAAGCGTTGCTCGTGCAGGTAGCCCATGTGCACGCCGCACTTCTCGGCGTAGATCTCCTGGCCGAAGTGGTTGTAGAAGATCGAGTCCTCGGCATCGACGGAGATGGACCGGAACTCCTCGAGTAGATCGAGGTCTTCAAACTGCTTGGTGCCGACTGTCTTGATATCGACGCCGACGCCGAGGGGCTTGAGTTCGGGGACGATCTCGTAGATCTTCGTCCTGATGCCCTGCTGGTGAAGCCGCAGGGCGGTGACGAGCCCGCCGGGGCCGGCTCCGATGATGGCAATGTCGTGCATGTGGGCTCTTTTCTCTCGGAACCGGCTAGGCGCCGGCGGTCGGGGGGAACAGCTCGTCGAGCACCCGGACGGTCGCCTGCCAGGAGCGCGCGGCGTTGCGTGGGTGGTAGTCGAACAGCTCTGGGCGGGGCGAATTACGGGATCTGAGGCTCGTGAAGGCGTGCGTGGTGTGGCTGTAGACGTCGATCTCCCAGTCGGCCTCGGCCTCGGTCAGTTCGTCTTCGAGCCGGCTGCGCTCGGCACGCGTGGCCATCGGGTCGAGCGAGCCGAGCGCCACGTGCACCTGGATACCGGATGCCGTGGCGGCCGACCAGTCACGCTCCAGCAGATCGAGACCGGGGTGCACGGCGATCACCCCGCGGACGACTCCGCCGGTCCGCAGGAACTCCAGGGCGGAGGAGCCGCCGAAGCAGTATCCGAGCAGCGCGATGTTCGCGGCATCGACCTCCGGTTGGGTGGTGGCCACGCGGTGCGCTTCGGCGATGCGGGCCTGCCACTCCGCGCGGTTTCCGGCCATCGATCCGATCAGGGGAACGATCTCGGCCTGAGCTGCCGGCGTGGCACGGTCACCCCAGACGTCGGCGGCGAACACGGCGAGGCCGCGCGCGGCAAGACTCTCGGCGATCGCGATCATGTCGTCGCCGAGGCCGAAGGCGTCGTGGATCAGCACGACGGTGGCACACTTGACGGCGCCAGCTGGGGCGATGAAGAGTCCGCGCATCGCGGTGTCGCCGACGTGATACTCGACGTCTCGGCGTGTAAGACCGGCCATTTTCATCACTCCTCCTCGAATGTGTGACCGATCGTACGCAGGATCGCACACGATTTCAAGCGCGATGCGCTATGGTGGCGTTATTGAATCGGAGCGCACAAAGGAGAGCGTCATGACCAAGGTCGTCGACATCAACATCCACCACCTTCCCGAAGATCTCTTCACGAACGAGAAGATCTTGAACGGGTTCCTGAATAGCGCTCCGCGCGGCTTCGGTGAGATCGCCAGCGTTATCGAGATGGAGAACGGCAAGAAGCAGCTCGTGCTGGAGAAGCCCAAGGGCTACCCGAACCTCAACTACGTGGAAGGTGACTACTCCGCCGAGGCGAAGCTCGCGGCGATGGACGAGGCCGGCGTTGACTACGGCATCATGCGCGTTCCGGTCTGGCAGGAGTGGCTCGACCTCGAGACCTGCAAGGCGGTCAACGACAACGCCGCCGAGATCGTGAAGCGCTCAAACGGCCGACTGTTCTCCACCGCCTGCGTGCCGCCGTGGGGTGGCAAGGAGAACATCTACGAGCTGGAGCGCAACGTCAAGGAGCTCGGCGTCGTTGGCGTGCAGCTCGCGTGCCACTATGGCCAGCTCTACCTCGACGACGAGGTCTTTCGTCCTTACCTGAAGGTGATCGAGAAGCTCGAGATCCCCGTCATCGTGCACCACACGCCGTTGCCGGTCGAGTACAAGTCGGTCCTCGACTACACGAACCTGCGTCGCGAGTTCGGTCGCATCACCGATCAGGCCACCGCCGTCGGGCGTGAGCTCTTCAGTGGCATGTTCCAGGAGATGCCCGGTCTGCGCTTCATCCACACCATGCTCGGCGGCAACTGGTTCGCCAACACCGAGCTGCTCACCCCGCACGCCCCGGTCAAGAAAGAGGCCATGCAGCGCCTCGACGCCAGCGAGGGCGACAAGATCAAGCGATACCTCGACGAGAACATCTTCTTCGATCTCACCCACCCGCACTCGTGGGGCAAGGTGCAGGTTGAGGCGGCCCTGAAGATCAACGGCGCCGACCACTACATGTTCGGCTCCTCCTTCCCGGTCTTCTACAGCTGGATGAGCCAGGGTGTCGAGTTCATCAAAAACGAACTCGAGATCAGCGAGTCCGACCGCGAGGCCATCTTCTACGGCAACGCGAAGAAGATGTTCAACCTCCCGATCTAGGCCTTGTCATGATCGATTCCCAGCGGGTGCTCATCATCGGAGGCGGATTCTCCGGACTGGCGGCGGCGATCATGCTCGCGAAGGCTGGACATGTCGCCCTGCTGATCGAGCGGTCGCCGCACTGGACGATGGACGGTGCCGGCATCAGCATCGGCGGGCCATCGCTGCGGGCCCTCGGGCGGATCGGGGTGCTTGACGCATTCTTCGACCACGGGGCCGGTGGCGACGACCAGTCGGTGCGCACCCCGGATGGACGCGAGATCGGCCGGTTCCGCACGCCGCGGATCGCTGCATCCGATCGTCCGGGCACCGGCGCGATCATGCGACCGGTGCTCGGGCAGATCCTCGTCGACGAGATGCTCGCCTCGGGCGCCGCTGCACGACTGGGCACCACCGTGAGTGGTCTCGTCGATGACGGCAACGGGGTGGATGTCACATTCTCGGACGGATCGATCGGGCGCTTCGACGTGGTGGTCGGCGCCGACGGACTCGCCTCGTCGACGCGGGCGCTGCTGTTTCCGGATGCTCCGAAGCCGGAGTTCTCCGGTCAGGGCGCCTGGCGCGCGGTCGTCCCACGCCCGCCGGAGATCACGAGCACGGTGATCTGGGTCGGTGCCCCCGCGAAGGTCGGCGTGAACCCCATCTCGGCCGACGAGATGTATGTGTTCGTCAACGAGCCCAAGGCCACCAACGATCGCGTCGGCGACGACGAGCTGCTCCCGCGCCTGCGCGCGCTGCTCGACCCACTCACCGACCCGGTGATGGCCGGCGTCAAGGCCGCACTCGACGAGGACTCGCTCGTGCTGTACCGGCCGATGGACAACCTCCTGCTGCCCTTGCCGTGGCATCGCGGGCGCGTGGTGTTGATCGGCGACGCGGCGCACGCGACGACCCCCCATCTCGCCGCCGGCGCCGGCCTGGGCCTGGAGGACGCGATCGTGCTCGCCGAGGAGCTGGACGCGCACGACTCGGTGGATGCCGCCATGACGGCCTTCGAACGGCGCCGCTTCGAGCGCTGCCGGATGGTCGTCGAGAACTCCGCACGACTCGGGGTGCTCGAATCCGAACGCGGCCGCCAGGACGAGTTCGTCGCGCTGCAGACCGACTCCTACCGGCTCTTGGCCGAGCCGGTCTGAGTCCCATCCATCGCGCCAATTCACTTGACAGAATGTAAAGCGACTGGCACCATCGTCTCAACCCGCTGGCACGACGCCGTGCGTGCGGGTGTGTCTGAGCCGTGCGCCGCCCCCTAGCCCACCAGTGAACACCGGAGCATCCGATGAATGAGCACGCCCCGCAGAACGACATTGACGACTTCTTCTCCACCGACCGCGTCGCCGGCCGTGAGCAGGCCGTTGAGCTGAGCGCCGGGAGCTATCGCGAGAACCTCATTGCTCTCGATGATCCGATGCTTGCTGACGTGCGCGGGATGGACTACGAGCAGTTCGCCGCGGACCGCTACGCTGCGCCGTTCCTGCGCGAGCTGCTGGAGTATTGGAAGCGGCTCTACGACGAGCCGTTCGTCGGCATTACAACAGACGGGCGTCCGCGCGAGGGGCTCTACGCCCTGCCGGAGCGCCCTCAACCGGAGCCGGGGCCATCGGATGCCGCCCTGGCCCTGCTCGATCTGCTCACGCCGCAGCAGCGCGTGAAGCTCTGCTATCCGATCGATGCCGATGAATGGCGCGGATGGAGCAACCCCGAATTCGTGTTCTTCCGCATTGGGCTCCGCCTGGAGGAGCAGAGTGACGAGGTCGTGCGGGCGGCGCTGGGCGTCGTGGAAGCGTCTCTGAGCCCGGCCGGCTACGAGCGCGTCGCCGAGGCCATGGCCTTGAATGGATACCTCGGTGAGCTGGTCGACCTGCCGACGATCATGAACGATCGCAGCTACTGGTTCGCTCTCTATGGAACACCGTCGCCCGATGAGCCGTGGGGCTGGCAGCTCTTCGGTCACCACGTCGCACTCAACTTCGTCTCCGTCGGTGGCAGGCACGTGATCGCACCGGTGTTTTTGGGCGCAGAGCCCGCGCTGTCCGATGACGAGCGCCCACCGCTCTTCGATGCCCGTGAGCAACTCGCCATCGCGCTCGCCGAGTCACTGGACGACGAGCAGCGAGGCGAAGCAGTCGTGTACAACTCGGTGCTCGACCGGGCAATGCCGGAGGGGAGGCTCCATCCCGCTGACGAACGTCACGTGGCTGGAGCGTTCCGCGACAACCGGGTCGTGCCGTACGAGGGGATTTCGGCGGCGGCGCTCTCTGACGACCAGTGGTCGAGGCTGCGCGCGATCGCCGAGGACTTCTTGCTTCTGCTGGTGGAGCCGCAGCGGGCGGCCACCCTCGCGGAGTTCGACGCACATCGCGACGAGACCTTCTTCAGCTGGTACGGAGCGACCGATGGCACGCAGCCGTTCTACTTCCGGATCCACAGCCCGGTTCTGCTCGCCGAGCTCGATCACCATGCGGGCGTCTGGCTGAACAACCGGCTGCCGGCGCGATTCCACGTGCACACGACCCTTCGGATGCCCAACGGCAACGACTATGGACGCGCATTACGAGACGCCTGGAAGATCGCACACGATTGATCTAGTTCTAACGCGTTGAATCGCGTAGGATTTCACACACGATCTCAGACGATGCCGTCTCGGATCATTCATTTGCCACACGAGGAGGTGTCGCGGAGATGACTGCACCACGGCTCGAAGTCCGCTCGCTATCGAAGACATTCGCGGGCATCACGGTTCTGAGCGAGGCACGACTCGAGGTTCGCGCCGGCGAGGTGCACGCCCTCATCGGCCAGAACGGATCGGGCAAGTCGACGCTGATCAAGCTCATCAGCGGCGTGTATCGCGCCGACGCCGGGGGAGAGGTCTTCGTCGACGGCGAGCGCATCGGCACCCCGGTCGATCCGGCACGGCTGCATGAAGAGGGCCTGGCGTTCGTGCACCAGGATCTCGGGCTGATTCCCGACCTGTCGGTCAGTGAGAACGTGCGCGTTGGTCGGCACTCCACCAACCGGTTCACGGGGTGGATCAACAAGGCGAAGGATGCCGCGGCGGTTCGCGAGTCGCTCGAGTTCCTCAACCTGGGGCACATCGACCCCGAGACCAAGGTCGCCCGGCTCCGACCGAGTGAGCGCGTGGGAGTAGCGATCGCGCGTGCTCTGCAGGGCCGCAAACGCGGTGGCGGCGTGATCGTCTTCGACGAGTCGTCCAGAGCGATCCCACATGAGGCGCTCGACGACTTCTACGGCATGATCCGCCTGCTCACGTCGCAGGGCACTGCCGTCGTCATCGTCAGCCACAACCTCACCGAGGTGCTGCAGATCGCCGATCGCGTCACAGCCCTGCGCAACGGTCGGGTTGTCGAGATGGGGCTGCCCACCGACGACCTCGACGAGGGAGCGCTGACGAACCTTGTGCTCGGCCGCTACGGCGAGCTCGACGACTTCGCGGAGAACATGCCGTCCGAGGTCCGCGAAGGCGGAATCGAGCTGCGCGGCATCCGGGGCGGACGCATCCGCAATGTCTCGGCGACGATCCAGCGCGGCGAAGTGGTCGGGTTCACCGGCAGCGTCGATTCGGGGCTCTCCGGGCTCGGCGCGCTGATCGCGGCGGCCGCGCCCGGCGTGCGTGGCTCGATCGTCGTTGACGGTGCCGAGATTCCGCTCGAAAGCGCGAACATCAGGCGGATGCTGCGCGCGGGTGTTGCCTACATCCCGCAGGATCGGCACGGCGAGGGGCTGGCCACCGGGCTGACGGTCCAGGAGAACGTGACCCTGCCGCACCTGCGCACGCGCGGACGAGCCTGGTGGACGGGAGCGGCGTGGCAGCGGGCAGAGACGGAGGCCGTGCTGCGCAACTTCGACGTCACCCCTCCGAACCGGAACGCGGTCATCGCGACTTTTTCGGGTGGTAACCAGCAAAAGGTGCTCATGGGCAAATGGCTGCTCGGGGGCCGACGGCGCTTGTGCTCGACGACCCGACGCAGGCCGTCGACGTTGGCGCACGCTCGGCTGTCCTCCGCGCCACCCGCCAGGCTGCCGTCGACGGCGCTGCCGTCGTGCTGTGCAGCTCGGAGGTCGACGATCTCGCCGCCGTCTGCGACCGCGTCGTCGTGCTTGAGGAGGGCAAGGTGCTCACCGAGCTCTCCCGCCCGTTCACCGCCGACGACATCTTCTCCGCGATTTTCCACAGCACTGAAGGAGCCGACCGATGACCACCACACAGACCCCGACGACCACAAACATCGTCATCCCCCCGCCGGTGTCACCGCTGCGGCGGATCAGCATGGATCTGCTCTCGCGCTACGCGCTGGTGATCCTGTGGATCATCATGCTCCTGGTGCTGCTGGCACTGGTGCCCGGTGACGTCAGTCCGATCAACGCGATGCGCACCGTGTTCAGCCAGATCACGCCCGTGGTCTTCCTCGCGCTCGGCGTCGTGATCACCATGGCTGTCGGTGAGTTCGACCTGTCGTTCGCGGGGATCTTCAGCATCGCCGCGGTCGCTGTGCCGTCGCTCGCTGTGCTGCACGGATGGCCGGTCCTGCTCGCCGTGGTGGGAGCGATCGTGATCGCGCTCGTGTTCGGCGCCATCAACGCGGCGCTCGTCGTCGGGCTCGGTATCAACTCCGTCGTTGTCACGCTCGGTACGTGGAGCGTCGCGGGGGGACTCGCGTTCCTCCTGTCGGGGGAGACCACGGTGAGCGGTCTCGATCCCGCCCTCGCGGCGATCTCGACCGGACGCTTCCTAGGGCTGCCGCACCTGTTCTGGTACGGCGTGATCCTCGTCGTCATCGTCGCGTACATCATGGGCGCGACGCCGATCGGCCGCCACATGACCTTCGTCGGGTCCAACCGCGCCGTCGCGTCACTCGCGGGCATCTCGGTGGGTCGCGTGCGGATCGGTGCCTACCTCGCGAGCTCGCTGCTCGCTGGCCTCGCCGGGGTCGTCATCTCGATCGGCAACGGAGGGTTCAACCCGGCATCGGCATCCGCGTATCTGCTGCCCACCTTCGCCGCTGTCTTCCTCGGCACCGTCGCGGTCGTGCCCGGTCGGTTCAACCCGCTCGGCATGCTGATCGCCGCGTACTTCCTCATCACCGGAGTCTTCGGACTACAGCTGCTCGGCCTCACCGGCTGGGTCACCGAGGTGTTCTACGGGGCGGCGCTCATCATCGCCGTCACCGTGTCGCACCTGCTGCAACGCCGGGTCAAGAGCTGACCGGCTCAGCACACGGCACCAGCGCACGACCGCACCACCGCAACACAGCACCAGAGCACGAGCGCCACCCCAACACCAAGCAAAGGAGTAACCCGCATGAAGTCATCACGCACTGCTGGCGTCGCTGTCGCCGCCATCAGCATGCTCATCCTCGCCGGCTGTGCCAGCGGCGGAGGCGAGTCAACCGACACCACCGCCGAGCCGGCCGCAGCGCTGAGCGCCGAGGCGCAGGCGGCCCGGGACATCGTCGATGCGGCATCCGTCGCAGTCGACGAGTTCGAGGCGCCCGGCCCCGCGGTCGATGCCAGCGCGCTGGCCGGCAAGACGGTGTACTACATCCCGGCCACCCTGCAGGTTCCGACCCTGAACTACATCGGCAAGGCCTTCACCGAGGCCCTTTCCCAGCTGGACGCCAAGGTCGAGATTTGCGACGGCAAGGCCAACCCGGCAGACATCGCGAGCTGCATCGCGCAGGCGATCGACGCGAAGGCCGGCGCCGTGGTGACGTCCGGCATCACGCCGGAGTTCGCACCGTCGGCAGTCTCCGATCTGCAGGCCGCCGGCATCCCGTGGGTGCAGGCCACAACCACGCCGAGCGGTGACGGAGACCCGTCTCAGGTCGCATACGTCGCCGAGGACCAGGTGAAGCTGCAGAGCTGGTCGACCAACTGGGTCATCGCCGACTCGGATGCCAAGGCGAACGTGCTCGTGATCAAGCTGACCGACACCCCCGCCACGGCGGCATGGGCGGACTACGGCATCCTCGCCGTGTACAAGGACGCCTGTTCCGACTGCACCACCCAGGTCATCGAGATCAACTCCGGCCAGCTCGAGCGGCTGCCGAGCCTGGTGAGTTCCGCGCTGGTCGCCAACCCGGACATCACCTACGTGCAGGCGCAGTTCGACCAGTTCCTCCCGGCCGTCACCCAGGGCATCCAGTCCGCGGCGCGCGACGACGTGAAGATCGCCAGCGTCGACGCCAACCTGTCGGCCCTGCAGGACCTGGCCTCCGACGGAAACGTGAAGTCCTCGGTCGGCTACAACAAGACCGCCCTCGCCTGGTACATGGCCGATGCGACCGTACGCCTGGCATCGGGTCAGCCGGCCGTCGAGAACCTCGACTTCCCCTACCGTCGGGCGTTCAACGAGTCGAACGTCGCCGACCTGACGCTCACACCGGACGCCGAGGCGAGCGGCGAGTGGTTCGGCGACGCCGACTACCAGGCCGGGTTCCTCAAGCTGTGGGGCGTCAAGTGATCGGGCAGTGCTGATGATCGGTTAGTGCTGAACCGGCCCCTGGCCCGCCGCCGTTACCACCGGCGTCGGGCCAGGGGCTTTCGCTGTCGCACCGGGCCGGGTACCCCGGTCAGCGGGCGCGAAGCTGGTCGCCGCCGAGCAGGCTCGCCCACGCCACGGCAAGTATGTCGAGCTCTGGGCCACTCTCGAGCACCCACGGATGCCGGATCCACCGCAGGTTCGCGCTGTTCAGCAGCTCCATGGCAAGGTACCCGCGATAGCGTCGGGTGTCTTCGTCGAAGCGGTCGGCTTCCGCGAGTCCGGTGGCGATGTCGTCGATCACCTCGCCGAACCACGCATCCCGCAGCTCGCGCATCTCTGGGTCGACGGCCGATGCCTCTTCGACCACGGTGATGTATGGCCGAATGTCGGCCCAGCGCTCGGCCTGCTCGCCGATCCACGCACGGATCGCGGGGAAACTGCCCTCGCGAGCGGCATCGACCAGCGATCCCGCCGTCGATCGCTGTCTGGAATTCTCTCGGCGGTCGAGGTGCCTGTTGAGCTCGCCGAACAGTGAGCGAGCGAGCTCGGTCTTGTTGGGGAAGTGCGCGTAGAAGGTCACGCGCGTCGTTCCGACCGCCGTGGCGATGTCGTCGATCGTGGTGGCGACGTACCCCTGCTCCTGGAAGAGCCGCAGCGAGTGATCAAGCAGCGACTGCCGTGTCTGCTGCTTCTGCTTCTCGCGAAGATTTGTCATGCGCCCACTGTAGCCACCCATCGCGATAATTCACTTGACAGAATGTAAAGCGAATGGCACGATCGTCTCACCCCCGAGCGCGACGCCGTCCGCGCGGGTGCCATCACTCAATGGAGAGGCTCGCTATGAGCGCACAGGTGAACACCGTCCTCGGCCCGATCGGCGCCGACGAGCTCGGCGTCGTCGCCATCCACGAAGCGCTTCTCTCGGTCGTGCCGGGCGCGCAATTCGCGTATGACATCACGATCGATCGCGCCGAGGTTTTCGACATCCTCGCGAGCAAGCTCAGAGCGTTCAAGGCGGCGGGGGCGGAACGATCGTGGATCGCACCGGCATGTTCCACGGTCGCGACCTGCCCCTCTACGAGGCCCTCTCGCGGAGCACCGGGGTGCACATCGTCGCTTCCACCGGCATGGGCCCAGAGGAGAACCTCGGCGGCTACTTCCTCACCCCGCAGACCAACCCACCCACGCCGTGGCCGGCCGAGCGCTTCGCCGAGCTGTTCGCCGCCGAGGCGACCGACGGCATGGTTCATCCGCGCGTTGACCGCCGCGCACCGGCCGGCCTGATCGTGAGCACCCAGAGCACCGATGGCGCCACCCCGACCGACGACAGCCTGCTGCGGGGAGCCGCGTCCGCCGCGACGCGGTCCGGTGTCGCACTGGCGTTCTCTGCCCCGGCCGACACGATCAGGGCGCTCGAGCTCGCGCTCGCCGAAGGCCTTCCCGCCGACCGCATCGTCGTCTCGGGTCTTGACCGAGCCGGCACCGGTGCCACCGTTCGTGCCACTGCTCGTGCCGTCGCAAAGCGCGGCGCATACATTGCGTTCGATCACATCGGCCGCGAGGATGCCGGATCCCCAAGCGACGACGACCGCGCCGCGCTGGTCCTCGCGCTCGTCGACGCTGGCCACGGAGCCCGCATCCTCCTCTCGGCCGGCGCCGTCGGCGTCGCCAAGGGCCACGCCGACGTGAACGGTGCATACGAGGTGGTTCTCACCGACTTCGCACCCAAGCTGGCCGCGCACGGCCTGGACGAAGACGGCATCCGTCGCATCCTGATCGACAACCCCCGTGACCTGCTCGCAGTGAAAGAGGCCTGAGATGACCCGCGTGAACACCGTCCTCGGACCCATCGCCGTTGAGCAGCTTGGCTTCACCTCGATCCACGAGCACATCGGATACGGGATGCCGGGCAGTGAGCTCGACACCCGGTGGTGGAAGACCCCGGAGCAGCGGTATGAGGAGACCATCCCGAAGCTGCGGACGTTCGCCGCGCACGGCGGGCAGACCTTCGTCGACGCGACGGGCATCTGCAACGGCCGCGACATCGACTACTACCAGTCGATCGCCGAGAAGACCGGCCTCAACATCATCGCCGCGACCGGATTCGTCGGCGGCGACACGGCTCTGAAGCACTTCGCCGAGGCGAGCGTCGAGTACCTCACCGACCAGTTCATCCACGAGCTGACCGTCGGCATCGGCACGAGCGGCGGCAAGGCCGGCATCATCAAGGTGGGCGTCAGCCGTGGATTCAAGCTGACCGCGCTCGACCTGCGCATCTACCGTGCGGCGGCCCGCGCATCGCTCGCCACCGGTGCGCCGATCATCACGCACCTCGCGGTGGACGCGGCGACGGCGATTGACGCCCTTCAAGAGGAGGGACTGCCGCTCACCCGCGTGCTTTTCGGCCACGCCGACGACGGCGTCAGCCAGGGCAAGGTCGACGAGGAGGGCATCGTCTCGGCCGGCGGCCGAATCGGCTTCGACACGTTCGGCTACGACCTCGAACTTCCTGACCCACCGTTCTGGGGGCGGCACCGCGATGAGCGTTTCCAGCACCTCATGCGGTACCTGCGTTCGGGGCAGGCCGACAAGGTGCTCGTCGCCGCCGACGCCAACTGCAGTCCGCTCGGATGGCCGGGCGTCAAGGGCCACACCATCAACTACCTGTTCGAGCAGCTCATCCCCGACCTCAGGCAGGACGGCGTCGACGACGCCACCATCGATCAGCTCTTCATCGGCAACGTCGCCGACTTCTTCACCACGAGCACCCCCGACACCCTCAACTCAGAAGGCAAGTGACCATGGACATCAACGGACTCACCGTCGCCGTCATCGGCGCGGGCTACGCAGGCGCATCCACGGCCAAGGCCCTGAGCCTGCTCGGCGCACACGTCACCGTCTACGAGCAGGCCCGCCAAGCCGGGGAGGTGGGTGCAGGCATCGGCCTGCGCCCCTCGTCGATGGCCGCCTTTCGCGAGTGGGGGGTGGCGGATGCGATCACCGCCGTCAGCACAGCGAGCAACGGCATCCGCATCCTCACCCCGCAGGACCATCTCCTCAACGCCGAGGAATGGCCAGAGAAAGAGCAGTTCGGCACGACGACCCACCTCATCCACCGTCGGGACTTCATCGACGCGCTGCTCGGCGTGCTGCCGGACGGCATGATCAAGTTCGGCCACCGCCTGGAGACGATCGTCGACAACGGTGCGACCGCGACGATCTCCTTCGCGAACGGCGAGACCGTCACCGCCGACCTGGTCGTCGGCGCCGACGGCATCAGCTCGCGGGTGCGGGGGGCGCTCTTCAGTGACGACGGTCCGGTGTTCGCCCATGAGCACGCCTACCGCGCCGTGTTCGACATGGCTCTCGTGCCGGGCGTCTTCGACGAGGACGACGACTTCCGCGTCTACTTCGACGCGCCAACCAATCGCCACCTGTACCTGCTGCCGCTGCGCCACCGCGGTCAGGTGTCCTTCGACATCACGGTGCCGTCCGACGACAGCACCTGGTCGCCCGAGATTGACCGCGCGACCATCGTCGCCTCTCTGAGCGGCTTCGATCCGCGCTTCGAGGCGATCACCGAATCCATCGACCTTGCGACGGTCAACTGCCGCTCCGCGTACGACATCGACCCCGTCGAGCTGTGGCACACCGATTCTGTCGTGCTCGTGGGCGACGCAGCGCACGCGATGCTGCACCACCAGGGCCAAGGCGCGAACTCGGCCGTCCTCGACGCACAGGGGCTGGCGGATGCCCTCGCCGCCGCAGCCACGCTGCCCGAGGCTCTCGCCGCCTTCCAAGCCACCCGCAAGCCGATCACCGACAACTATCAGCGGGTATCCCGCGGCGGCTGGAACGAGGAGACCATCGAAGACGGCTTCCCGGGGCAGCGTGGTGCCGAGTCGGAAGAGGGGCCGGGTGTCGATCCGAGCTCCGAGGTCACAGCCCCCGCAAACCGAGGAGCCTGACGACCATGCCCCTGCATCCCGAGATCGCGCGTTTCCTGGCCTCCCTCCCGCACGAAGAATCCGCCCCGCTCGAACCCGCCCCGCTCGACCCCGCCGCGATGCGCGCCGACGAGGAGTCGCACGTTCCCGCGCTCGCCGACCGACACCCGGTCGCGCACGTCACGGACATCGTCGTGCAGACACCGACCGGGGTTGTTCCGGTGCGGGTTTACGCCGACACGGATGCCCCGACCTCCGGCGCGGTCGTCTACTTCCATGGCGGCGCGTACTTCCTCGGAAGTCTGAACACCCACGACGATGTCGCCCGCCGCCTGGCAACAGCGACCGGCCTGCGCGTGTTCTCGGTGGGATATCGGCTGGCGCCGGAGCATCCGTTCCCCGCCGCGCTCGACGACGCGGTCGGTGTCATCGACTGGCTGATCTCCGAGGGTGAGTCGGCGGGCTGGGACGGCACGACACTCGCCGTCGTCGGTGACAGCTCCGGCGGCACGATCGCCACCGTTGCGGCGTCGCTGCTGCACGACCGTGGCGTCGACCGGATCACGCACCAAGTGCTCTACTACCCGTCTGTCGACCTCGACCTCGACCTCGACCCGAAGCGCTATGCCTCGATGGTCGAGAACGCCGTGGGCTTCGGCCTGGAGACCGCCGGGATCGCGCCGTTCAACGCGTTCTACTTCACGAGTGGGGCCGACCCGCTCGACCCGCGCGTCTCGCCGATTGGGCGACCGGATCTGTCCGGCCTTCCTGCCGCCCTCATCCTGACCGGAGAACTCGACCCGATGCGCGACGAGGGCGAGCAATACGGTCAGCGACTGAAGGATGCCGGCGTACCGGCCCTCGTGCACCGCTACGAGGGGGCGGGCCACGGTTTCGTGCAGCATTTTGCCTGGCTGCCAGAATACGGAGCCGCCTTCGCCGAGACGGCGGCATTCCTGCAGACGGGCACAGCTCCGACGCCGGCGAAGGCTCTCCCATGACCGGCATCCATCCGCTCGTCGCTCCCTGGGGTCGATTCGGTTTGCGCACCTTCTACATCGATGCACCTGAGCCCGCGATCGTTGACACCGGAGTGACCGAATCCATCGGCGGGATGCGCGCCGGGCTCGAGGCGATCGGGCGCCGAATCGAAGACGTGCGTTGGATCCTGCTCACGCACGGACACATCGATCACATCGGCGGTGCACACGCACTGTGGGAGCTGACCGGTCGGCGGGCGCAGGTCGTCATCCACCAGGGCGACGTGCCGATGCTGCGTTCGCGCGAGGCGCACGTCGAGGAGTGGCGCTCGGGACGCGGCAAATGGCTGAGCGACCCCGACGGAGAGGCCACAGAGGAGGCGTTGCTGCGCGACGCGATCTCCGGCGAGATGGAACCGACCCTCGCCCTCGACGGCGGTGAGGTGCTCGACCTCGGTGGCGGCGTCCGTGTCGCCGTGCATTCCATTCCCGGACACACCATCGGTGCCGTCGCCTACGTCGTCGAAGAGACCGGGGATGTCTTCGTCGGCGACGCCGTCCAGGCCTATGGCGCCGCGAGCGGGTTCCCCGGTTACGAGGACCCGAACCGTTATCGCGCGAGCCTCGAGTTCCTGCGCGACGACGTTCGTCCGCAGCGTCTGTATCTCGGGCACCCCTACCGCCGAGCCGACGGCACACCTTTTCCCGAGGTGCTCGACGCCTCGGATGCATTTGAGGCGATCCAGGGCAGCATCGACAACGAGGCCCGCATCCGCGCAGCCGTCCTCTCGCAGCTCGAGGTGGGGCTGCACGCGACTGCTTCGCCATATTCGCCGTTCCAGTCCGTCGCCGAACAGCTCGGCTACGCGGGCGACCCGACGCTGGAACCGGCACCCTTCTTCACCACTATGAACGCGTACCTCACGCAGTTCGGCACCGAACGAGGAGCAACCTCATGACCGATTTCCGCACCATCTCCGCTGGAGGTCGCAACGTCGGCGTCCACAAAGACCTGCGTGTTCCGATGCGTGACGGCGTGGCGCTCGTCGCCGACGCCTATGGTGCGGCCGACAGCGAGCCGCGCCCCGCGCTCGTCGCGCTGAGCCCATACGGCAAGGAGCTGCAGGCGCTGGCTCTGACGATGCCACCGCAGCGTCGGCCCTCGCCGATGTGGGATGGCTGCATCGAGGCCGGGGACATCGCGCGCGTCGTCGACCAGGGCTACGTGCACGTGATCGGCGATCTGCGCGGTTCGGGCGGGTCAGAGGGTGAGCACATCGGCAACTACAACGCCGGCGGCGTCTCGCTCGGCCAAGACGCCTACGACTTCATCGAGTGGGTTGCTGAACAGCCCTGGTGTGACGGTCGGGTCGGCATGATCGGTATCTCGTACTTCGGATCGATGCAGTTGCTGGCTGCGGCCGAGCGACCCCCACACCTGAAGGCCCTGTTCATCTCGGGTGGTCATTACGACTTCTACGAGACCACCTACCACGGCGGCATCATGTGGTTCATGCCGCGTGCCGCCAGGGAAGGACGCGGTGGCGACTCCGGCTGGGCGTTCACAGACAGGGTCAAGAGCCGGATGCTGGAGACGGTGTCCGACGAGCAAGTCAGGGCCCGCGTCGCTGCACGCCTCGCCGACCCCGATGTGCAGGCGTGGCCGAACCTCGTGCACACCCTGCACTATCCGACCAACCACGAGGCGTGGTTCGACATCATCACCAACGAATTCGACGGCGAGTGGTACGAGGAGCGCAACCCCATCAACCTCGCAGCCCAGGTCGAGGTGCCCGTGTGGCTGCAGATCGACCAGGGTCGCGGGTGGACCATTGACGGCACCATCGAGACATTCAATCGGCTCGGCGGGCCGAAGAAGCTGACGATCGGCTCGTACCCTCCCATGCAGTCGCGGCCGTGGGTCGAGGAGCACGACAAGATGTTCCGCTGGTACGACTATTGGATCAAGGGAATCGACAACGGTGTGATGGACGAGCCCGCGGTGAGTGTGTTCGTTGAGGGCACGCGCGAGTATGCCGAAGGCGCGGAGTTCCCCCCGAAGCCGGTCGAACACCGCCCGCTCTATCTGCGCACACGAGGCCGGCTCTCCGCCGAACCGGAGGCGATGGATGCCACGGCCGCAGCCCCCGACGGCTTCTACCAGGCGCCGCTCACCGTGACCGACAAGGTCGAGGTGCTGCGCTGGACCACCGCACCCTTTGAGGAAGCGGTGGAGATGATCGGGACGGGTGCCGCGCACCTGTTCGTCGAGATCGATCAGCCGGACACGAACCTCATCATGCGGTTCTGGGATGAAGCGCCCGGCGCCGCGCGTCAACTGCTGACCTCTGCCTATCTGAAGGCCTCGCACCGCGAGCTTGACCTCGAACTCACCACAGAGGGCAACCCCCATCACCCGCATACCCGTGCCGTTCCCGTCGAGCCCGGGGTGGTCGAGGAGTATGTGCTGCGGATCTATCCCTTCGCGGCGACGCTGCTGCCCGGGCATCGACTGGTGGCCGAGCTCTCCAACGACGAGCCGCTGTCCGACGAGCACAACGCCCTGCTGCCTCCCGACGCGTTCCACCTGCCCGTTGGTCGCCCGGTCACGCACAAGGTGTACCGCGACGCCGAGCATCCGTCGAGGCTGGTGCTTCCCTTCACGAAGGGCTGAACGTCGCCAGGCGGCGCCCCCGTGTCTTGAGGCATGCAGCCGTCGCGCATCCGCATCGACCCACCCCGTTATCGACCCATCTCAGCTGAGAGGCGGAAAGTTCGTGGAAACGAACCTTCTCCTTTGAGTAATCGTCGGCGTCATCGTTCTGAGTGTCATTCTGGATGTCGCGTACTACTTTTCGAAGCGCCGCCGCGGGTCGACGTGCACCTTCGGCCCGGGGCCCGCGGCCGCGCCGCGCGCACCCTCCAGCCGGCTCGGCACCTCCTCGAGTGAGATGACCTCGCTGACGATCGAGTCGGGGATCACGGCGCCGCCGGCGAAGCCCTCGATCGCCCCGGCCAGACCGGGGGAGGCCGAGAGGATGCCGACGGCGGAAACGTCTTTGAGCACGAGATCGCGGGTGTCGACACGGCTGGGGGTGGACGCCAGGCCGATGTACACGACCCGGCCCGCCGGTTTCGCGAGCTGCACGGCGAGGGGCGGCATCCGTTCATCGCTGCTGGCCTCGATCACGGCGTCGAACGTGTTGTCGTGGCCGTCGGCGAGTGCGTCGAACTGCCAGGTGTGCCGCACGCCGAGCGAGCGCGCCAGTTCGAGCGAGCCCTCACGAACGCCGCCGACATGCACCTCGGCGCCTTCGGCCAGCGCGAATTGGGCGGCAAGCAGCCCGATGGTGCCGGAGCCGAGCACTAGCACCCTGTGGCCCGGCTCGATTGCGGCGGCGCGCACGGCACGCAGCGAGTTGCCGCCGGGCTCGACCAGGGCGGCGGCGGTGACGGTGACGTTCTCGGGGATCCGGTACGCGTAGCGCGTCGGGATGAGCACCTGCTCGGCGAGGGCGGCCGCCCAACCGTCGAGGATGCCGACCTCGAAACGGTCCGGGCAGACGTGGTGGCGGCCGCCCTGACAATACGTACAGTGCCCGCATCCGAGCATGGTGTCGCCGGTGACGCGCTGCCCGATCCAGCTCTCGTCCTCGGGGGAGCCGACCGCAACGACCCGGCCGGTCCACTCATGCCCCAGCCGCAGCGGGAAGTGGGTGCGCCCGTGGTGGATGTAGGCCATCTCTCCGGTGAACAGCTCGACATCGGTGCCGCAGATGCCAACCCGTTCCACGTCGACAAGCAACTGGCCCGGCAAGGCAAGCGGTGCCGGGACCTCCTGGACCTCCGCTCGCCGCGGGGCGGTCACGACGAGTGCGCGCATCAGCTCGCCTCCCCAAACTCCAGCTCAGTGCGACTCACGGCTGACCTCGTCTCCGCTGGACCCGACCAGGAAGTCGAGGTCGGCCCCGGTGTCTGCCTGCATCACGTGGTCGACATAGAGCTTCGCCCAGCCACGGCTGGGCTTGGCGTACGCCGCCTCGCTCTGCGGGCTCTGGCTGCGCGCACTCAGCTCCTCGTCGCTGAGATCCACGCTGAGGGAGCGCCCGGCAACGTCCACCCGGATGATGTCGCCGGTGCGCACGAGCCCGAGCGGTCCGCCGGCGGCGGCCTCCGGAGCCACGTGCAGGATCACCGTGCCGTAGGCGGTGCCGCTCATGCGGGCGTCGCTGATGCGCACCATGTCGCGCACGCCGGCCTCCAGCAGCTTGCGGGGGAGCGGCATGTTGCCGACCTCGGGCATGCCCGGGTAGCCCCGGGGGCCGCAGCCGCGGAGCACGAGCACCGAGTCGGCCGTGACGTCGAGCTCGGGGTCGTCGATGCGGGCGCGCATGTCCTCGACGCTGTCGAAGACCACCGCGGGGCCGACGTGCTGGAGGAGCTCCGGGGTGGCCGCCGACGGTTTGATGATCGCGCCGCGGGGCGCGAGGTTGCCGCGGAGCACGGCGATGCCGGCATCCGCCATGAGCGGGTTCTCGCGCGGCAGGATGACGGTGTCGTCGTAGACGGGGTGGCCGCCGAGGGAGGCGACGAAGGGCGCTCCGGTGACAGTGATCGGCTGCGGGTGCAGCAGGTCGGCGATCTGCGAGAGCAGGGCGAGCAGCCCGCCGGCGCGGTGCAGGTCGTCCATCAGGAAGCTGCCGCTCGGCTGCAGGTTCGCCATGACCGGGATGCCGGCGCCCGCCTCGTCGAAATCCTCCAGGCTCAGCTCGATGCCGAGCCGGCCCGCGATGGCGAGCAGGTGGACGACCGCGTTGGTGGAACCGCCAACCGCCGCGACGGCCATGATGGCGTTGAGGAACGACTCCCTGGTCATGATGTCGCTCGGCCGGCGGCCCGCGGCCACCATGTCGACGATGAGCCGGCCGGTCTCGTGCGACATCTTCAGCAGGCGGGCGTCGGGGGCGGGGGTGCCGGCGAAGCCGGGGATGGTCATGCCGAGGGCCTCGGCGACGACGGCCATGGTGGACGCGGTGCCCATCGTGTTGCAGTGCCCCTTGCTGCGGATGGTCGACTGCTCCGACTCCTGGAACTGGGCGTTCGTGATGGTGCCGGCCCGCACCTCTTCGCTCAGCCGCCAGACGTCGGTGCCGCATCCGAGGGCCTCGCCGCGGAAGTAGCCGGTGAGCATGGGGCCGCCCGGCACCACGATCGCCGGGATGTTGACGGATGCCGCCGCCATCAGCAGAGCCGGGATCGTCTTGTCGCAGCCGCCGAGCAGCACGAGCCCGTCGATGGGGTTGGCGCGGAACATCTCCTCCATCGCCATGGCCGCCATGTTGCGCCACAGCATCGCCGTCGGCTTCACCTGGGTCTCGCCGAGCGAGACAACCGGGAGGTTGTACGGCACGCCGCCAGCTGCCCAGACATCCTGCTTGACGCTGTCGGCGACCTCGTTGAGGTGCATGTTGCACGGGGTCAGGTCGGAGGCCGTGTTCGCGATTGCGATCTGCGGTTTTGTCGCGTCGAGCGCGTCGTCGGGGAGCCCGCGCCGCATCCAGGCGCGGTGAATGTAGGCGTTGCGGTCCGAACCCTGATACCAGGCGGCACTGCGCAAATGGTCCACGATGACCCTCCCGCTCGCTCTCCGAAGCGCTGACCGCGGCGGTGAGGTTCAGCAGGAAACGCGAGCTCCCTGCAGCGTAGCCCGTGTCGACTCTGGAATCGTGGCGCTGCGCCCCGACTCGTTGTCGGGAGCGAGCCACGCGTGCCGCAGAGCGGGTGCATGACGTCTCCTGCGCGGGCCACGAGAAAGGGGCCCGGCCACATCGTGGCCGAGCCCCCTCGGCGAGCGGATGCCGCTAGTTCAGCGCATCCAGCTCGATCGTCGTGTCGAGCGCGGCACGGCGGCGGCGCGCAGCGACGACCGCCGTGACACCACCGACGAGCAGCAGCGCGAGGGCGGCGATCAGCGCGGTGCTGATCTCAGCGCCCGTGCTTGCGAGCTGGCCCGTGTTCGACGTGGCAGAACCGGTGGTGCCGCCCGAGCCCGAGCCGGCGCCGTTCCCGGAGCCGTTCCCGTCGCCGGTGCCGTCGCCGCCGCCGGTGGTCACCGGGACGACCTGCACGGGAGCCCAGCCGAGCAGGCTGCCGTCGGCGGCCTGGACGACGATGCGGTGCGTGCCTGCTGCGGCATCCGCCGGCACAACCACGCTGATCTGGCCGCTGGCGTTGGCGGTGGCCTTGCCGAGGGAGGTCGGCGTGGAGTAGATCCACGGCCAGACCGGGGCGTTGGCGTTGCCGGCTCCGAGCTCGACCGCGATCGCCTGGCCCGGGGTGGCGGTCGCCGGCACGGTGATGCCGCCGCGGTTCTGCTCGGTGAGCGTGGCCGCGTCGATCGGCGCGGGCAGGGTGCCCGGGTCGACCGGGTCCACGGGGTCAACGGGGTCGACCGGGTCGACCGGGTCAACCGGGTCCACCGGGTCAACCGGGTCGACAGGGTCGACGGGGTCAACCGGGTCCACCGGGTCAACCGGGTCGACCGGGTCAACGGGGTCAACGGGGTCAACGGGATCGACCGGGTCAACCGGGTCCACCACCACGGGCGGGGTGATCCCGGCCTCGGTGACCCACTTCTGGCCGGCATCCGTCTTGGTGATGGTGAACTCGTCGTAGACGGCGCCGATGGGCAGGGCCGTCGTCGAGTTGGCGGTCTTCTCGGCGAGGTAGGAGCGGTAGACCAGCTGGCCCTGCGACACGTCGACGACCTGGTAGGTCGTCACGCCCTCGCCCCGCAACACCTGGGTGGCGTTGTTGTTCGTCCACACGTTCTTGGCCTCGGTCTCGAGGTCGTAGTGCTTGGCGCCGGAGTTCGAGACGGCGTACACGGGGCCGTCGGTGATGCCGGCGGTCTCGGTGCGGTCGGTGTTGAGGTAGCCGCGGGCGTAGGTGTGGTCGTGGCCCATCAGCACCAGGTCGATGTCGTGCTTCTGGAAGATGGGAACCCAGAGCTCGCGCAGCACGGGCTCGTCACGACCGGCGGATGTCGAGAAGACCGGCTGGTGGAAGGTGACGACGTTCCACTTCGAGGGGCTCTCGGTGAGCACCTGGTCGAGCCAGGCGCCCTGGAACTCGGTCCAGAGGCGGGAGACCTTGCCGGAGGGGCACTCGACACCCGTGCAGGAGGGCAGGGTGCCGGGGGTCAGGAACGCGCTGTCGCGGGTCGCGTTCAGCGTGATGAAGCGCACGCCCTGGTAGTCGGTGTAGTAGACCGTCTCCGCGGCGAACTCCTCCCAGTGCGCGAAGTAGGCCGCGTACTGGCGCGCCACGTCGGTGTCACCGACGGCGAGCTCGGCCATGGCGCCGATGGTCGCGGTGGAGGGGTTGTTGTGCGGGTACTCGAAGTTCGCCTTCCATGCCGCGAGCTTCTTGTCGCCGGAGTACTCGTGGTTGCCGGGGGCGGCCATGACGTTGGTGCTCGCCGCCGAGTTGGTCATCCCGGCGAACCAGTTGTTCCACTGGGTCTCGTTGCTGCCGGTGTCGATGAGGTCGCCGGCGTGCACGGAGCCGACGGACCGCGTCGCGGTGGCTTCAGCCTGGCGCACGACCTCGGGCCAGGTACTGTCGAGGCCGATCTGGGCGTCGCCGTAGTAGACGAACTGGAAGTCGGTGGCGGCGGGGTCGGCGGTGGTGAAGGTCTTCCACTCGCTCCGGCTGCCCTCCAGGCCGACGCGGTAGCTGTAGGCGGTCGCGGGCGCCAGGCCGGTCACCGTGGCGGAGTAGTGCGGCTTGGGGTTGTTGTTCACCAGGCCGGCCTGGTAGGCGTCGACGGTGCGCGTGTCGCCACCGGATGCCGGCCGGAGCTGCACCTGCCCGCTCGCGTGGCCGGCATCCCCGGCCAGCCAGGAGAAGGACTGCGAGGTCTCCGGCGTGGTCGTCGGGGTGAGGATGACGCGGGTCGGGGGAGCCACGACCGGCGTGCCCGGGTCCTGCACGGGGAGGAGGCGGATCGACGGGACGTCGAGGTAGATGTCCGAGCTCGTGGCACGGTCCTGGTACAGGGCGATCGCCACCGTGTTGGTGCCGTCGACGAGCAGCTCGGGGTCGACGGTGAAGCTGCTGGCGACGGGGTCTCCGCCGCTGTTGCCCGCGTACTCCTGGTTGCTGGTCTCGGTGACCCGGTCGTCGACGAAGCCGGCGACCTTCGTGCCGTTGACCCAGACGACGAGGGCGTCGTCGTAGACGACGTCGCCGAGAACCGAGCCGACCGCGTCGGCGACGCCGGGCTGGAGGTCGAAGCTCGTGCGGAAGAAGTAGGTGGGAACCGTGGGAGCGGCGGTGCCGTTGAGGTAGTGGTTGAGCAGGGTGGCCGGCAGGTGCGGCCCCACCGCGGCGAGCTTTCCGGACTTGGCGCCGAAGCTGCCCGTGGCGCTCTTCCAGGTGGAGTCATCGAAGCCCGGGGCGGTCCACGCCCGCAGGGCACCGGAGCCGTTCACCGGGTCTGTTCCATCGTCGAGGTACTTCCACGAGGTGCTCGCGGTCGTCACCACCGGTTCCGTCGGTACGTCGGGGGCGGCCAGCGCCGGCATGGGCGCAGCGAGCACCCCGCCGAGCACAGCGAGGAGGGCGGTCGAGACCACGCCCCGTCTGTGCCAGCGGACTGTGTTCTTGGTCGTCATCAATTCATTCCTTCATATGGGAGTGGGTGGGCGCGGCGGCGCACGATCGTGCGGCGAGCCCCTGCCATCGAAGCGGCAGCGGATGTCCCCCGGCTGGCGCGCAGGTGGCCCACAGGCGAACGCGCGGTGCCGCTTCCCGGGAACCCGGCGTAGGGTGGCCCGCACGCGCACCACCCGCAGGGCTACTCGGAGGAGAAGGCAATGGGAACCGTCGCTGAGAACATCGTCGAGGTGTTGAAAGTCAACGAGGTGCGGCGGGTGTACGGCCTCCCCGGCGACTCCTTGAACGGCTTCACCGACGCACTGCGCAAGGACGGCACGATCCGGTGGGTGCATGTTCGGCACGAGGAGACGGCCGCGTTCGCCGCGGCCGCCGACGCCGCGCTCACCGGTGAGCTGGCCGTCGTGGCCGGCTCCTGTGGGCCGGGCAACCTCCATCTCATCAACGGCCTGTTCGACGCGAACAGGTCGCGGGTGCCGGTGCTCGCGATCGCGGCGCACATCCCCACGGCGGAGATCGGCAGCGGCTACTTCCAAGAGACGCATCCGCAGGAGCTGTTCCGCGAGGCCTCCGTCTACGTCGAGTACGTGGCCGACCCCAGCCAGATGCCGCGCGTGCTCGAGATCGCCATGCGTTCGGCGATCGAGCTGCGCGGAGTGGCCGTCGTCGTGATCCCGGGCGACGTGGCGCTGGCCCGCGCGACCGAGCAGCGGGCCGTGCGGATTCGCCGCGCCAACCCGGTGGTCACGCCGAGCCGGCCCGAGCTCGCCGAGGCGGCCGCGCTGCTGAACGGCGCGAAGAAGGTCACCATCCTCGCCGGCGCGGGCGTGCAGGGCGCGCACGACGATGTCATCGCGCTGGCCGAGCTGCTCGCCGCGCCCATCGTGCACGCGCTGCGCGGCAAGGAGTTCATCGAGTACGACAACCCCTTCGATGTTGGGATGACGGGGCTGCTCGGGTTCGCGTCCGGCTACCGCGCGATGGAGGCGGCCGACCTCGTGCTGGTCCTCGGCAGTGACTTCCCGTATCAACAGTTCTACCCGAGCCGGGCAACGACGGTGCAGGTCGACATCCGGGGCGCGCAGTTGGGCCGCCGGCATCCGGTCGACCTCGGCCTCGTCGGCGATGTGGGCGACACCGCCCGGAGCCTGCTGCCGCTGATCGAGCGCAAGGAATCGCGCCGCCACCTCGACGACGCGCTCAGCCACTTCGCCGCGACCCGGGCGAAGCTCGACGAGCTCGCCGTGCCCGCGGCCACCGGCCGGCCGATCCACCCGCAGTACCTCACCAGGCTCCTCGATGCGCATGCCGGCGCGGATGCCGTGTTCACCGCGGACGTGGGGTCGCCCGTCGTCTGGGCGGCGCGCTACCTGCACATGAACGGCGCTCGCCGGCTGGTCGGCTCGTTCACCCACGGCTCGATGGCGAACGCCCTGCTCCACGCGATCGGCGCCCAGGCCGCGCAGCCGGAGCGTCAGGTCGTCGCCCTGGCCGGCGACGGCGGCCTGAGCATGATGCTCGGCGAGCTGATCACGCTCACTCAGAACCAGCTCCCGGTGAAGGTCGTCGTGTGCAACAACTCGTCGCTGAACTTCGTCGAGCTCGAGATGAAGGCCGCCGGGTTCATCACCTTCGGAACCGAGCTGCGCAACCCTGACTTCGCGCGCCTCGCCGAGGCGATGGGCATCCACGGCCGACGCGTCGAGCGCTCGGAGGATCTGGAGCAGGCGGTCACCGAGTTTCTCGCCGTCGACGGCCCGGCGCTGCTCGACGTGGTGACCGAGCCACAGGAGCTGTCGATGCCCCCGGCGATCACGACCGAGCAGGTGAAGGGGTTCACCCTCTACGCGCTGCGCACCGTGATGTCAGGGCGCGGCGACGAGCTGCTCGATCTGGCGCGCGCGAATTGGCGGCAGTTGTTCTGACGCCCGGCACGTTCTGAGCCCAGGCACGTTCTGACGCCTTTGGGTTCGGCATTCTCGCGCTACCGCGGCGCCCGTGCCGCCAGCGCCGCATCGACGTGCTGGGTGGACGGCTGATACTTCTTGCGGCTCGCCATCCTCAGCGTGGTCAACGCAGGCAGGGCGAGGAGCGGCGAGAGATCGCCGTCGAGGACGACCGTCGATTCGTACGCAAACAGCTTCTCCAGCTTCGTGAGACGCAGGAGCGGATGCAACGACTCGATGTCTTGGCAGTTGCCGATGTTGAGCGATGTCAGCTCTGTGAGGCCGGCGAGATCGTCCAACCGGTCGAGGCGACCGCAGGAGTCGAAGTTCAACACTCTCAGCGCGGAGGAGTTGGCCTGCATCCGAAGTGCCGAGAAGTCGCGGAGGCGCCGGGCGAGGACGATCTCGAGGTGGGCGAGCGCTGGGAAGCTGCTCAACCCGTCCAGGCTCTGGATGCTCGGCCAGTGCTTCATGCGCAACGTGGTCAGCTTGGCGAGTCTCGCCAGCGGGAGGAGGTCGGCGGCGGTGTAGCCGAGCGAGCCGAACTCGGTGAGCTCTGTCGCAGCGTCGATCGTGCTCGACACGTGCCGCCAGGAGGACCACAGGGAGGTCAGATTCGGTAGTTCGTTCAGATCGAGGGTGGCTCTGGTTCCCGCCTCAACCGCCAAGAACTCCAGCGATGCTCCGAGGGCGTGTATCGGTGTCAGATCTTCGAGCGAGCGATCCAGGATGTGGAGCCTGCGAATACTGAGTCCACGGAGAAAGCCGAGGTCTCGCTCGGTGAATCCGTGCGCGTAGTTGAGCACAAGGCCGTCGGCACCCGTGGTGCGCAAGGCTCGCTCGGCCGCCGCGCTCCACGCTCCGGTGACCACGAGGGAGCGGCCCTCGGGCGTCTCTTCGATTCGAAAATCCTTGCGCATCAACCTCTCGCTCTCCGCCCCGGAGTAGCCGGAGGAGTGGAGCCGCACACTGCGGGTGCGGGGCAGGCGGGGCGCCCTTGGTGTGAAGCGTAGTCATTGCACGATCGGGATCGTGGAGCCGCGCCCGGCGAGCGAGGCCGGCGTCCACGGGCCAGCCGAGCCGTTGCCATCCCGCGGGGAAAGGCGTTGACTGAGGGCGTCCCAGCTCCGCAGAGAGGCGGAAAGTTCATGGATACGAGCATTGTCCTGTGGATCGTGGTCGGCGTCATCGTGGTGATCGTCGTGATTGGCGTCGCGTATTACGTCTCGAAGCAGCGCCGGAAGGCGAGTGCCGCCGCCGACCGGCGCAAGGCGGAGGACATCCGCGCCCGGGCGCAGGAGGGAGCGGAGGACGCCCGCAAGAGCGACGCCGAAGCCCAGCGTGCCGCGGCCGACGCCGAACTGGGCCGTATCGAGGCGGACCGGATGCAACGGGAGGCCGAGTCGCGGCAGTCGGAGGCCGCCACGCTCCACGCGAAATCCGAGGAACAGTTTCGCGAGGCGGATGCCGTTGACCCGGACGTCGACGTGCGCCGCGGCGGCGACGCCGCGCCGGAACGCCCGCGCCCCGACACCACGCCCTGATCGCGAGTCGAGCCGCGCTACGGCACCCGGGGCTGGTTGGCCTGCCCCTAGACGCCGGCCTCCAGTGGCCAGCCGGTGTACGCCTCGGCGAGGTAGGCGCTGCCGGCCTCAGACTCGACGACACTGCGCAGCTCGCCGAGCTGGCGTCGGTGGTCGAAGTCGCTGGCGCCGGGCGCCGTGTGCAGCATGCTCGTCATCCACCAGGAGAAGTGCTGCGCCTTCCAGATGCGGCGCAGCGCGGTCTCGGCGTAGCCGTCGAGGAGCCGTTCGTCGCGCTCGAGCAGCAGGGCACGGAGGGCGCGGTTCAGGATGAGCACGTCGGCCACGGCGAGGTTCATGCCCTTGGCCCCTGTGGGCGGCACGGTGTGCGCCGCGTCGCCGACGAGGGCGACCCGGCCACGGCGGAGCTCGTGGGCGACGAAGCTGCGGAAGCGCAGCACGTCGCGCTGGAAGATGGGGCCCTCGGCCAGCTCGGTGCCGGGCACGCGCTCCTGCAGGGTCGCCCAGATCTCGGCATCCGTCATCGCGTTCGTGTCGGCGTCTGGGTCGCACTGGAAGTACATCCGCTGCACCTGCGGGCTGCGCTGGCTGATGAGCGCGAAGCCGGCGGGGGAGTTGCTGTAGATCAGCTCCTCGGCGCTCGGCGGCGCCTCGGTGAGGATGCCGAACCAGGCGAAGGGGTACTCGCGGAAGTAGCCGCCGGTCGAGGAACCGGTGACGGCGGTGCGGGCGACGCTGCGGGAGCCGTCGGCGCCGACCACGAACTCGGCCTGGATCTCGAAGTGCGCCCCGTCGGCGTCTGTGGCGATGACGCGGGGCCGGTCGGATGACGCATCCTCGACGCCCTCGGCGGTGACGCCGAAGCGGAGGTCCTGGCCGGCGGCGAGGCGCGCGGCGATCAGGTCTTTCAGCGCCTCGTGCTGCGGGTAGAGCCAGACGCTCCGGCCGACCAGGGCGGCGAAGTCGATGCGGTGGCGCTCGCCGTCGAAGTGGAACTCGACGCCGTCGTGCCGCGTACCCGTTGTCAGCACGCGGGAGGCGTCGCCCATGCTGGCCAGCACCTCGACGGTGCCCTGCTCGAGGATCCCGGCACGCACCGTGCCCTCGATCTCGGCGCGGCTGCGGGAGTCGATGACGATCGAGTCGATGCCGGCCTCGCCCAGCAGGTGGCTGAGCAGCAGCCCGGCCGGGCCGGCCCCGATGATCGCGACACGGGTGCTCACAGGCTGGTTCAAGTCGTCTCCTTCGACGGCGGTATGCGGAGCGACCAGTCTCCCCGGCCTCCGCGCCGGGCGCGGCGCGTTGCCCGTTGAACGGCAATCAGGTGCGGCGGGCGGCGGCCAGCGCGCGCGAGATCCCGGATGCCGCGGCGAGCAGCTCCTCGAGCGCGGCCGCCTCCCGCCCCGAGTCACGCGGCAGCACGACCGAGAGTGCGGCGGTGATGCCGCCGGCCTCGTCGCGCACCGGCACGGCGACGCCGGTCGAGACCAGCTCCATCCACCCGGGAGCGACGACGTGACCGCGGCGGCGCGCGTCATCCATCACCCGGCGGAGGGTGCTGGGGTCGGCCGGTGTCTCGGTGGTGAGGGCCGGTAGCGGGCCGGCGAGCAGGCGCGCCTGCACCTCCTGGCCCGCGTAGGCGGCCAGGATCACGCCCGAAGACGACGCGTGCAGCGGCAGCCGGCCGGCCACGCGGGTGACGTTCGCCCCGGATTCCGGGGCTGAGAGCCGCTCGAGGAACAGCGCCTCGTCGTTCTCGAGCACGGCCAGTTGGGTGTGCTCGCGGATGCGGGTCTGCACCCGTTCCATGAACGGCATCGCGAGCTGGCGCACCCGCATCGCCCCCGCGCTGCGGGTGGAGAGTTCCCACAGCCGCAGGCCGACGCGCACGCGCTTGTCGTCGCCGCGCTCGAGCAGTCCCTCGGCGATCATCTCGCTCACCAAGCGGTGTGCGGTCGACGGCGGGAGGCCGGCCCGCCGCCCGATCTCAGCGACGGTCTGCGCGGTGCGGGTGGGCGTGAACGACTCCAGCACGCGTGCGATGCGGCCGGTGACGGAATCACCGGAGGGGGAGTTGGCCATGATTGATCGTGGCACACCGCGGCCCCTCTTGCCGTTGAACGGGCGGGAGGCCGCATCGTCGCTTCTTCGACTGACCGCGGACGCGGGGGCGGATGCTGCGGCTTCCGCCCCGGACGGGCTCGCTCCGCGGAAGCTCCTTGCTGGCCCCGACACGGGGATAGCCAAAAAACCGTCCGGTTGGTATGTTTATGCACGCAGGCGTCGTTCGCGATGCCTGCGTGTGACAGGCAGGATTGGGGGCTGCCTGTCACGCTGGGCCTTGCAGTCCGCTGGATAGAATTGCTGTCGCGGGATTAGACGGGGGAGCGATGGCACAGCAGGATCGGGCGGTCCAGACGCGAGACCGCATCGTCACTGCGGCGGCGGGGGCTTTCTACCGTGTGGGCTACGCAGACGCGTCGATCACCACGATTGCGAATGCTGCGGGCGTCACCAAGGGCGCGCTCTACTTTCACTTCGGCTCCAAAGAAGAGATCGCGCGTGCCGTGATCGACGAGCAGCACCTGCGGGTGACCACGGCGGCACAGGAGATCTGGATCGCGACGGCCAGCCCGGCGGAGACGATGATGCTCATGTGCGCCGATCTGGCCGAACGCCTCGTGGACGACGTCGTGGTGCGGGCCGGCATCCGCCTGACCAACGGCGGGGCCATCTTCGACCCGCCCACGCGCGCGCCCTACGACGACTGGCTGCTGACCTTCGAGGAATTGGTGGGCGGCGCCGTCGGCGCCGGCGAGTTCCTGCCCAGCACCGACGCCGCGCGGCTGGCGCACTTCATCATCCCCGCCTACACGGGTGTGCAGCTGCTCTCGGACGTGCTGACCAACATGGGCGACCTGAAGGAGCGGATCGGCGAGATGTGGGAAATCCTCCTCGCGGCCGTCGCCGAGCCGGCCCGGCTCGAGGAACTGCGGGCGCTCGGGGCCCGCATCTTCGGCACCGCCGGCTGAGCCGACTCGGCGGCCCAGTGCCGCCCGCACGGTGCCGCCCACCCAGTGCCGCCCGCACGGCGGCCGGCCTCAGTCGAGCGTGCGCGTCAGGAGCTGCCCCGGCCACTCCTGCGGAGCAGCTCCCACCGTGAAGGCGACCGCGCGGGTGTACCCGCACGACTCGTAGAAGCGGATGAGCTCACCGGAGCCGCCGGCATAGCAGTCCACGCGCAGCAGGGAGACCCCGCGCGCGGCCGCCCGCTCGTCCGCGAGGGCGAGCAGGCGGCGGCCGGTGCCCTTCGCTCGGGGGTCGCGGGAGCCGATCAGGGAGCGCACATAGAGTTCGGGCTCAGTCGCGGCGGGCACGTAGCCCACGGCGTCGCCGAGAACGAGTGCTCCGCAGACCCCGAGGTCGGGGTGCACCGCCACCCACGTGTCCGGCTCGGCGCACCAGCCCGACACCCGCTGCTCCCACTGCGGCTGCCCGGTGAATGGCTCCGTGCCCCACTGCCCGGCGTTGCCGATCTGCACGAACCAGGCGATGGCCTCGTCGAACAGCCGGAGCACGGCAGGGGCATCGCCCGGGACGGCCCGGCGCAGGGAGACAGCATGCATTCCGCCATCCTATTTGCGACGGTACCGCCGATTCGGCCGGGATGCGGGGCCGCGGACGCGCATGCCAGAGTGGTCTCATGTCGCCGCGAGAAGACCGAGTGAGGCAGATCATCGCCGTGAGCCTCTGCTGGCTCCCGCTGCTCGTGCTTCTCCTGTCGCTGCCCGCGTCGTGGGATACCGTCACCGGCACCATCACCACGCAGTGGCAGGCCGGGGTCGCGACGACGGAGGCGCCGGCCTGGACGGCGCTGCTGTTGCCGGCCGGTGTGAGCCTCATCGCGGGACTGCTTGCGACTGCCGCCGACGGCACCGGCCGCGGGCGACGCATCGCCTACCTCTTCTGTTTCGGGTCGGCATCCGCGGCGCTCTGGATCTGGTTCTGCCTGATGAGCGCGAATGCGGGGCCGGCCGATCCAACCATGCCGAACCAGGTCTTGCTCTTCCCCTTCTTTGTGCTGCTTGGCTTCATCCCGTGGGCCATAGCCGGGCGAGGGCCGGATGCCGCAGATGAGCCGGATCCGGATTCGGGTGCTTCGCAGCAGATCCGCAGCCGCAGCGGGGCCGAATCGGGCTAGCGTCGAGGCATGAGCGATCGCCGCGCGGCCGACGCCGACGCCCCACACGAGGGGGCGCCGCAGGGGAGCGCGCACGACAACAGCGCGCACGACAACAGCGCGCACGACAGCAGCGCGCACGACAACAGTGCGCTCGGCAGCGCGCACGGCGGCGATGAGCGCTGGCGGCCCGGCCGCTCGGGGCGCCGTCGTCCGCCGCCGTGGACGCACGCGCTCGCCGAGGGCACGGATGCCGGCTTCTTCGGCCCGGGCAGCGCGGTGTGGGCGGTCAACGGCGCGCTGCCGACGCTCGTCGCCGGCATCCGGGCGCTGCTGCTGCAGACGCTGCACCCCGGCGCCATGGCGGGCGTGCACGACTGGTCGCGCTACCACGAGGACCCGCTCGGGCGCCTCGACGGCACCGTGCGCTGGGTGGCGACAACGACGTTCGGCGACCGGGCCAGCGCGACCGCGGCATCCGCCTTCGTCTCGCGGCTGCACGAACACGTGACCGGCACCTACGTCGATGCCCGCGGCGCCGAGCGCGCCTACGCAGCGAACGACGAAGAGCTGCTGCGCTGGGTGCACGACGCCTTCACGGAGGCGTTCCTCGGCGCGCATGCGACCTGGGGCGGGACGATTCCAGGCGGCCCGGACGCCTACGTGCGCGAGTGGGCGCAAGCTGGGAGGCTGATGGGGGTCGCGAACCCGCCGACGAGCGTCGCGGAGCTGCACGCGCAGATGGACGCCTTCCTGGTGGAGGCGAAACCCGACGCCCGGGTGGCCGAGGCGATGCGGTTCTTGCGCAAGCCCGGGCTGCCGGGCATGACCGGCCGGGTGTACCCGATCCTGTTCGGTGGGGCGGTGGCCTCGCTCGACCGGCGGCAGCGCCGACTGCTCGGGCTGCGCCGGCCGTGGTGGCCGGCGGTGACGCTGACGCGGGCGTTCCTCGTGTTCGGGGTGCGCGTGCTCGGGCGCACGTCGCCCAGCGAGCAGAACGCTCGGGCGCGGATCGCGCGGCTGGAGGCCGCACAAACTCCGGCGCCCGCACCGACAGCGGAGCAGGCGAGCGGGCCGGAGCCGGCGCTCGAAGGCTGAGGCCGCACTCAGACGAGCATGCCGCGCCACACGATGTCGAGCGCTGCGCTCACCCGGGCGCGGGTGGCGGGGTCGTCGAAGCTGTCGCCGCGCACCACGAGCTGGTAGTAGCAGGCACCCGCGATGGCGTCGAAGCTGGCCTCGGTGTCGAGGTCGGGGCGCAGGATGCCGCGCTCGCGGCCCCGCTGGAGGGCGCGCTCCATCGGCTCGCGCCGGCGTGCCACGTGTGAGTGCCAGTAGGCCTTTTGCAGCTGCCGATCGGCCATGACCAGCCGGATGCGCTGGCGGAAGCGGGTCTCGCTGTAGCGGGAGTCGGCGCCGAAGCTCGGGTCGCCCAAAATCCCGGCGAAGATCACGTCGCGCAGGTCGCCATCGGTTGGAACCTCGGCCGGCACGCTGCGCCCGACGTCGAGCGCGGCGGCGATGAGGGTCGTCATCGACGGCCAGCGCCGGTAGAGCGCGGCCCGGCTGACACCGCTGCCCGCGATCACCCGGGCGACGGTGACCTCCTGCTCGGTGTCGATCAACGCCAGCACCGCCTGCAGGATCTGGCCGTCGAGCTCCTCGTCGCGCGGGCGACCGGGGCCGCGGCGAACCGCGGCCCCGGCATCCCCAGCGGCGAGCAGGGTGGTGGGCGGAGTGTCGTGCAGCGTCATGCGCCGAGCGCTCGAGCCCGCAGCCGGGCGACGGTGTCGTCGCCGAGGCCGGCCGCGCGCAGCGGGGCGAGCACGTCGCCGTGGCGTTCGCGGAGGCCGGCGAGCAGCACTCGCATCGAAGGCTGCATCGGCTCCTCGGTGAGCGAGGCGGCGCTCGCCCCGTTGAAGTCGATGCCCAGACGGGCCATCATCGCGCCCATCACGGGCCGGGTGCGCTCCAAGATCGCGGCCATGTTGGGACCGGTGCGCGCGTAGTCGGCGACGATGTCGTCGTCGTCGGCGCCCAGGATGAGCAGGATCATGGCGGCCAACACGCCTGTGCGGTCGCGGCCGGCCGCGCAGTGGAACGCGGTCGTGCCCGGCGCGAAGGCGATGATGCCCAGCGCCGTGACGAGCTGCGGCGCGGCGCGCTCGACCATGCCGAGGTACATCTGGCCCATGGCCTCGGCGGTGAAGCTCGGCACCTCCTTGGGCATGCCGTCGGCAACGCTCGCCATCAGCGGAAGGTGGTGGTACGCGACGGCGTGGCCTCCGAGCGGCCCGCGGCCGGTCAGCGAGACCTCGAGCGGGGTGCGGAGGTCGATGACCGCGGCGAGCCCGCCCTCAATCAGGGCGGCCGCAGCATCCGCGGTGATGGTGGAGAGGTCGTCGGCTCGGATGGCGAGGCCGGGCAGCACGTGGCCGTCGCCGATCGGGATGCCGCCGAGATCGCGCAGGTTGACCGGAGCGCTCAAGACGATGTCGATGCCGGAGAGCTCGATGTCGGCGGGGGAGAGGGTGGTGGTGCTCATGTGATTCTCTTTCTGATGAGGGCGCTGCCCTGGTCGATGGCCGTGACAAGCACGATGATGCAGATGATGATGGCGCTCAGGTGCCCGTAGTCGTACATGCGCATGGCGGTGGTCAGCTCGAGGCCGATGCCGCCGGCTCCGACGAGGCCGAGGATCGTCGCCCCGCGCACGTTGCCCTCGAAAAGCAGCAGCGTGTACGAGACCAGCAGCGGCGCGGCCTGCGGCAGAACGCCGTACTGGATCACCTGGCGCTTGGACGCGCCGACGGCCTGCATCGCGGTGATCGGCCCGTTGTCGACGGACTCCATCGCCTCGGCGAAGATCTTGCCGATCGAGCCGAGGGAGCCGAGCGTCATGGCGAGGATTCCGGCGAACGGGCCGAGGCCGACGGCGGAGACGAACATGAGGGCGAAGACCAGGTCGGGCACCGAGCGGATGGCGTTCATCACCCAGCGTGCCGGGTAATACAGCCACTTCGGCGCGATGTTCGAGGCGGCCGCGAACGCGACGAACAGCGACAGCACGGCGCCGAGCACGGTGCCGACGATGGCCATCTGGAAGGTCTCGATGAGCAGCTCGGCGATGGTGCCGAACTTGCTGAAGTCGGGTGGGAACAGGCGGGAGAGGAACTCACCCATGTTGACGGTGCCCTGGCCGAGCTTCGCGAAGTTGAACTCCGCGCCGTTGAACGACCAGAGCAGCAGCAGGATCGCGACCGGGATGCCGATCAGGAACCGGCTGCGCGGCGCCCTGAACGCGCGCTCCAGGCGGGCCCGTTCCGCCGCGCTCAGCGGGGTGGGAGTCGTCTCGCGGCGCACAGCCGGAGCGGGGGGAGTCTCAGTGGTCGCGCTCATCGCCCGCCTCCTCGTCCCGGTAGAGCACCGCGAGCTCGGCGGCGTCGAGCTGCGCGGTGCGCCCGGAGAGCACCATCTCGCCGTGCCGTAGCCCGACGATGCGGTCGCTGTGCGCGAGGGCCAGCGGCAGCACATGCAGGCTGACCAGCACGGGTATGCCGTCCTCTGTCGCGATCTCGCGCAGCAGCTCGAGCACCGAGTCGGCGAGCTTGGGGTCCAGGGAAGCGACCGGCTCATCGGCGAGGATGGCCCGCGGCTGCTGCATCAGCGCCCGCGCGATGGCGACGCGCTGCTGCTGGCCGCCGCTCAGCGAGCGGGCGGCATCCTTCGCCTTGTGGGCGATGCCCACCCGGTCGAGCAGGTGCATGGCCCTCGCCCGGTGCGCGCTGGAGAAGCCGCCGATCAGATTGATCGGGCCGGCCTCGTGCAGTGCGCCGGTGAGCACGTTGGCGAGCACGCTCAGCCGCGGGATCAGGTTGAACTGCTGGAACACCTGGCCGACCTCCGACCGCAGCGTGCGCAGCTCGCCGCGGGCCAGGTTGGTGACGTCGTGCCCGGCGACCCGCACGCTGCCGCCCGCGATCGGCGCGAACCCGGTGAGGCTCTTCATCAGTGTGGACTTGCCCGAACCGGAGGCGCCGAGCAGGGCGACCATCTCGCCCGGGAACAGGTCGAGCTCGACCCCGTTCAGCACGAGCTGCTCGTCGTAGGCGACGCGCAGGCCGCGCACCGAGACGAGGGGCAGGGCGTGGCGCAGCTGGGCGGTGGTGGGCATTGCGTCGGATGCCAGGGCATCGACGCGGAGGTCGGCTGGCCGAACCACGGTTCTCACTTCAAGTCCTCGAGCTTCACGCCGGCGACGGCCGCGATCTTCGCGAAGGAGGCGAAGGCGCTCGGCTTCGGGGCGATCTCGACGTCGAGGCCGATGAAGGAGCTGTAGCCGGCGAGTGCCTCGGCGTTTTCCGCGGAGAACACCTTCGGCAGTGCGTCCTGCAACAGCGTGCGGGTCTCGTCGTCGAGGGACTGGCGCGCGAGCACGGTACCCATGACGTCCATCGAGGGGCTCTCGCCGACGGCCCGCCACTCGCCGTCGGCGAAGGGGAACATGGGCGCACCCATCTCGGTCAGCACGAACGCGGTGCAAGCGGCATCCACCTGGCCCTGCGCCAGCGCGGCGAAGCTACCCTCGTGGCCGCCGGCGAAGATCGAGGTGTAGTCCTTGCCCTGCTCAAGGCCCGCCTCGTGCAGCATGTAGACGGGCATGAAGTAGCCGGAGCTGGAGGCCTGGTCGGCGAAGGCGACCGTCTTGCCCGCGAAGTCCTCGACGCTCTGGATGGGCGAGTCGTCCAGCACGACGCAGGTCGAGACCGGGTCGCCGCTGCCCTTCCACGCGAGCAGCGCGTCGACCTCGCCGGTGTTGACGGCGAGCGCGGAGGGGAAGCCGCTCATGATGCCGATATCGACATGGTCGGAGCGAATCGCCTCGACGACGCTCAGATAGTCGGGCACGTCGGTGATCTCGACGGTGCGTCCGGTCTCCTCCTCGAGCAAGCGGGCCAGAGCCGCGACCGGGTTCTCGACCGTCGGGTCGTCCGAGACGGGAATCGTCGCGATCGTGATGGGGGCGTCCGGGGCCGACGCGGAGCCGGCCTCGGCGGCCTGGCACCCCGTGAGTGCGAGGGCGGAGATGGCGAGCATGCCCATCGCGGGCAGGGTAAAGCGACGCATGGCGACCTTTCAGGGTGTGGGCCCTCGCGAATTGCGAGAACACCGGTATCCAAACTCCCGAAGGTGAGCGGCAATTACGAGACCGCCGTACTGCGAATCAAATGGACGGTGAACAACTGGTGGAGCGCCTCCTCTGATGTCGGTTCCCGGGCCGTCACGCGGTCTCCGGACGTACTATGTCGGTGTCATGCCCGACGGTTCGACGGGAGTGGACATGGTAGAGGTTCGCGTACTCGGGGTCGCCCTGGACGTCGAGGGTAAGCACGTCATCCTGTTGAAGTCAGTCTCGGACGCGCCCGGCGTGGGACGAGTGCTGCCGATCTGGGTCGGCGAGCAGGAAGCGACCTCGACGCTGTTCGCCTTGGGCGGGGACCTGCCCCCGCGGCCGCTGACCCACGACCTGATGAAGACGCTCATCGAGAGCGTTGGCGCTCGCGTCGAACGAATCGAGGTGACCCGCATCGACGGGGGCACCTTCTACGCCGAGATCACCCTGGCCACGGCCACCGGCCGGCTGGTGCTGGATGCCCGGCCCTCGGATTCCGTCGCCCTCGCGGTGCGGACCCAGACGCCGCTCTTCGTCGCCGACGCGGTACTGGAGGAGGCGGGGATCCCCGCCGGCATGGTGGAGACGGTGGCCGACGAGGACGACGCGGTCGATGAGTTCAAGAGGTTCTTGGACGGTGTGGACCCCGAGGACTTCCAGGGGTGAGCGGGACGGCCGACGGATTTGACCCTCGCGGCGCGCGAGGTTGCGAGCTAGCGTGGTGGCGTGTCCGTTGCTCCGGCTGATGCACGGGTCGCTCACGCCGATGGCGTGCAGCGCCTTCTCGCGAGCTATCGGGCACTGCCGGAGAAGGTGCCGGTGCGGCTGGCCAAACCGACCTCGAACCTGTTCCGCACGCGCACCAAGGTGCGTGCTCCGGGCCTGGACACCACCGGGCTGACCGACGTCATCTCCGTCGACCCCGCAGCGCGCACCGCGGATGTCGCCGGCATGTGCACCTACGAGGACCTGGTCGCCGCGACGCTGCAGTACGGGCTGGCCCCGCTGGTGGTGCCACAGCTGAAGACGATCACCCTCGGCGGGGCGGTGACCGGCCTGGGCATCGAGTCGACGTCGTTCCGCAACGGCCTGCCGCACGAGTCGGTGCTCGAGATGGACATTCTGACCGGCGCGGGGGAGCTGCTCACCGCCTCCCCGGAGGAGAACCCCGATCTGTTCCGCGCCTTCCCCAACTCCTACGGCACCCTCGGCTACGCGGTGCGCCTCCGCATCGAGCTGGAGGAGGTGAAGCCGTTCGTCGAACTCCGGCATGTGCGCTTCCACACCCTCACCGAACTCGTCGAGGCGATGGGGCGCATCATCGAGACCGCGCAGCTGGACGGCATCCGCGTCGACTACCTCGACGGGGTCGTTTTCAGCGAGGAGGAGAGCTACCTCTCTGTGGGCACGCAGAGCGATGTGCCCGGCCCGGTCAGCGACTACACCGACCAGGCGATCTACTACCGCTCCATCCAGCACGAGGGCCGGATCAGCACCGACCGGCTCACGATCCACGACTACCTGTGGCGCTGGGACACCGACTGGTTCTGGTGCTCGGAGGCGTTCGGCGCGCAGGACCCGCGCATCCGACGGCTCTGGCCGAAGCGCTACCGGCGCAGCAGCGTCTATGGCGCGCTGATGCGGTACGAGCAGCGGTTCCACATCGGCGACCGCCTCGAACGGGTCAAGGGCAAGCCGCGGCGGGAGCGGGTCGTGCAAGACGTCGAGATCCCGATCGAGCGCTGCGTCGAGTTCCTGGACTGGTTTCTGGCCCGCGTGCCGATCACCCCGATCTGGCTGTGCCCGCTGCGCCTGCGCGAGGGCGGCCCGGCGAGCGCCGGCGACGCGGATGCCGCCGTTTGGCCGCTCTACCCGCTGCGGCCGCACCGCAGCTACGTCAACGTCGGCTTCTGGTCGACGGTGCCGGTCGGGCGCCTGCACGGCGAGACGAACCGGCTGATCGAGCGCAAGGTCGGCGCGCTCGACGGGCACAAGTCGTTGTACTCCGACTCTTTCTATGCGCCGGCGGAGTTCGACGCGCTCTACGGCGGCGAGGCCTACCGCGCCGTGAAGAAGCGGTACGACCCAGACTCACGACTCCTCGACCTCTACGCGAAGGCGGTGCAACGACGATGACGACGTTCAAAGAGCGGACTCCGGATGCGGCAGAACCAGACGGTGCGGCGGCCCAGGGGGAGCATGCGCCGAAGCTCACCCTGGCGCAGATCCTGGAGATCCTCGCCGGCGGCCGCCTCCCGCTGCGCTTCACCGCCTACGACGGCAGCTCCGCCGGCCCGCCGGACGCAGCGCTCGGGATCGAGCTGAAGTCGCCGCGCGGCACCAGCTACCTGGCCACCGGCCGCGGCGACCTCGGCCTGGCCCGCGCCTACATCGCCGGCGACCTCGAGATCCACGGGGTGCACCCCGGCGACCCGTACGAGCTGCTGAAGGCGCTCGCCGGAGACCTCGTCTTCACGCTGCCGCACCCGCGGGTGATCGCCGACATCGTGCGCTCCATCGGCGTCTCGCACCTGCTGCCGGTCGCCCCGCCGCCCGAGGAAGCCCCCGCCCGCTGGCGCCGCGCCGCCTCGGGGCTGCGGCACAGCAAGGGGCGCGACGCCGACGCGATCCACCACCACTACGACGTCTCCAACACCTTCTACGAGTGGGTGCTCGGCCCCTCGATGACCTATACCTGCGCGTGCTATCCAGACGCGGAGGCCAGCCTCGACGAGGCGCAGGAGAACAAGTACCGGCTGGTGTTCGAGAAGCTGAGGCTGCAGCCGGGCGACCGGCTGCTGGATGTCGGCTGCGGCTGGGGCGGCATGGTGCGCTACGCCGCCCGCCGCGGCATCCGCGCCACCGGGGTGACGCTGTCGAGGGAGCAGACCGCGTGGGCGCAGCAGGCCATCGCCGACGAGGGCCTCGACGGCCTGGCGGAGGTGCGCTACGGCGACTACCGCGACATCGGCGAGACCCGCTTCGACGCCGTCTCCTCGATCGGGCTGCTCGAGCACATCGGCGTGCGCAACTACGGGGCGTACTTCGCGTTTTTGCAGTCGCGGCTGCGCCCGGGCGGCCTGCTGCTCAACCACTGCATCACCCGGCCAGAGAACACGCACAAGGCGGCGGCCGGCGGCTTCATAGACCGCTACGTGTTCCCCGACGGCGAGCTCACCGGCTCCGGGCGCATCATCACCGCGGCACAGGATGTCGGCCTCGAGGTGCTGCACGAAGAGAATTTGCGCCGGCACTATGCGCTGACGCTGCGCGATTGGTGCGCCAACCTCGTCGCCCACTGGGACGAGGCGGTCGCCGAGGTGGGGCTGCCCACCGCGAAGGTGTGGGGGCTCTACATGGCCGGCTCCCGGCTCGCATTCGAGAGCAACGGGATCCAGCTGCACCAGGTGCTCGCAGTCAAACCGGATGCGAAGGGCGGCATCGGTGATCTGCCACTGCGCCCGTGGTGGACGCCCTGACCGGAACACTGCGGCCGGCGAAGCTGAGCGGCGCTCAGGCTCAGTAAGCTGGACCCCGTGAATCTGAACGAAACCCGAGCTTGGAACCGCTTTTACGCGCCCGGAACCCCCGTCGACATCGAGCCCGTGACCGGGTCGCTCGTCGACCTGCTCGACGAGCGCGTCGCCCAGTGGTCCGACCGCGACGCCATCAGCTTCTTCGGCGAGACGGTGAAGTACCGCGAGCTCGCCGACCGCGTCGCGCGCTTCGCGAACGGGCTGTCGAAGCTCGGCGTGCAGGCCGGCGACCGGGTCGCCCTGATCATGCCGAACGCCCCGCAGCACGTCATCGCGTTCTACGCGGTGCTGCGCCTCGGCGCGATCGTCGTCGAGCACAACCCGCTCTACACCCGTGACGAGCTCGAGACGCAGTTCCGCGACCACGGCGCCCAGGTTGTCGTCAGCTGGGACAAGGTCGCCCCCACCATCCAGTCGCTGCCGGCCGAGCTCGGCATCAGCACCGTCATCGCGGTCGACGTGACCCGGGCGATGCCGTTCATGACCCGCCTCGCGCTGCGGCTGCCGGTGGCGAAGGCGCGCGAATCCCGCGCGAAGCTCACCGGCCCCACCACCGGAACCGTGTCGTTCGCCGCCCTGGAGCGCACCGCGCCACTGCCCGCCGCCCACCCGCGTCCGGCGGCATCCGACGTCGCCTGCCTGCAGTACACCTCCGGCACCACCGGAACGCCCAAGGGCGCCATGATCACGCACGCCAACCTCTGGTCGAACGCCCGCCAGGGCGCCGCGTGGATGCCGGAATTCACCCGCGGCGAGGGCAGCATCTACGGTCTGCTGCCGATGTTCCACTCCTTCGGTCTGCTGCTCTCGGTGATCTACTCGGTCGAGACCGGCTCGCGCGCCGTGCTGTTCCCGACGTTCGACCCCGAGCTGGTCTCGCAGGCGGCGAAGCGGTTCCCGCCGACCTTCGTGCCGGCGGTGCCGCCCATGTTCGACCGGCTCGCCCGGGTGGCCCGCGACGGCAAGCTCGACCTGAGCGGCGTCGTCTACGCGATCTCGGGCGCGATGACGCTCACGCCCGCCGTGGTCAAGCGCTGGGAAGACCTCGCCGGCAGCATGCTCAACGAGGGCTACGGACTGACCGAGTCGAGCCCGGTCGCCTTGGCGAACCCGTTCAGCGACACCCGCAAGCTCGGCACCATCGGCATCCCGTTCCCCTCCATCGACATCCGCGTGGTCGACCCGAACAACCCGGAGGTCGAGGTCGCCCTCGGCGAGACCGGCGAACTGCTGGTGAGCGGCCCGCAGGTGTTCCAGGGCTACTGGAACCGGCCCGATGACACCGCTGCCACCCTGCTGGAGGGCGGCTGGCTGCGCACCGGAGACCTCGTGATGCAGGACGAGGACGGCTTCGTCACCGTCGTCGACCGCAAGAAGGAGATCATCATCACCGGCGGCTTCAACGTCTCGCCGAGCGAGGTGGAGGCGGTTCTGAACCAGCTGCCCGGCGTGGTCGAGTCGGTGGTCGTCGGTGTTCCGCGCGGCAGCGGCGTCGAGGTCGTGACCGCAGCGCTGATCCTCGAGGACGGGGCCGTGTTCGACGAGGCGGCCGCGCGCGCCCTGGTCAAGGAGCAACTGGCCGAGTACAAGCGACCCTCCACCTACCTGGTCTGGGAGGAATTGCCGAAGTCCCTGATCGGCAAGATCCTGCGCCGCCGCGTGCGCGACACGCTCGTCGCCGACCGCAACGCGGTGCGGGCGCTGCCAGAGGGCGAGTAGCAACGTAGGTGGGGCGCCCACCTTTTCCTACATGCAGTAGGCAAAAACCTAAAGCATGTAGGATGTCTGCATGCCCCGCGCCAACCTCACCCGCCCCGTCGTGCTCTCTGCAGCCGCCGAACTCGCCGACCGCGATGGCTTCGACGCCATCAGCATCTCGGAACTCGCCCGACACTTCGGCGTGAAACCGGCCAGCCTGTACTCCCATGTACGCGATCGGGGTGCCGTCATCGAGGGCGTTCATGAGATCGCCCTGGATGAGCTCGCCGATAGGGTCGCCGCCGCAATCGGCGGGAGATCGGCGACGGACGCACTGATTGGGTTCGGCGAAGCGCATCGACGGTACGCCGAGCAGCGTCCCGGCTGCTGGACGGCGTTGCAGCGCCCGGCATCGCCCGGCACCATGGCCTCAGCGGCGGCACAGCGGATGGGCGCCCAGCTTGTGGCCGTGATCCGCGGCTATGAGCTGCCGGAACCCGAGATCGTGCACGCGGCGCGCCTCGTCGGCGCCACGATCAACGGCTTCCTCACGCTGGAGCGGGTCGGATCCTTCGGCAACCGCGACGAAGACACCGAGGCCTCGTGGGCGCGGGCACTTTCCGCACTCGATGTGGCGCTCAGCGCCTGGGCGACGCACACCGTGCGGCCCACCGAAATGGAGGAACGCGCGTGATCAGCACGCCCATCACCGAATCACTTATTCACGGCGCTGCGGAGGTGGAGCCCGGTGAACGCGGCCTGCGCCTGCACCGGCTGCCCGACTGGGCGCGCCGGCAGTTCCCGGATGCCCAGCTACTCGCGATGGAGGCCCAGCCCTCCGGCGTTCGGCTGGTGGTTCGCACCGCGGCAACGAGCGTCGAGCTCACGACGCATCCATCGCGGGTCGCGTATCGCGGCGCCGAGCGCCCGCGCGGCCGGATCGACGTGCTCGTCGACGGGGCTCTCCACCTCCGGGACGAGCTCAATGGCGGCGATCGTGTCGAGGTGGATCTGCAGACCGGCGACACCGCATTCCACCCCGGCCCCGCCCACATCACTCGGGTCAGCGGTCTGCCGGCGGGGGAGAAGCGGGTGGAGTTCTGGCTGCCGCACAATGAGACGCTCGAGCTGCTCACGCTTCGCTCCGATGCCCCGCTCGTCGCCGACGCCAGCCCCGCGCGGGTCTGGCTGCACCACGGTAGTTCCATCAGCCACGGCTCCAACGCGGCCGCGCCGACCGAGATCTGGCCGGCCGTCGCCGCGCTCCGCGCCGGGGTCTCGCTGCGCAATCTCGGCCTGGGCGGCAGCGCGCTCGCCGACCCGTTCCTGGCCCGAGTGATGCGGGACACGCCCGCGGATCTCATCAGCGTCAAGCTCGGCATCAATCTCGTCAACCTGGATGTGATGCGGCTGCGTGCATTCGTGCCGGCGATCCACGGGTTCCTCGACACCATTCGAGACGGCCACCCCGACACCCCGCTCCTCCTCGTCTCACCGATCTTCTGCGGCATCCATGAAAAGACACCGGGGCCGGGTGCGTTTGACCCCGCCTCGTTCGGCACCGGTCAGATGCGCTTCATCGCAACGGGCGACGCGGATGACGCCACGCGACTCACCCTCGAGAGGATCCGCCGCGAGCTGCACACCGTGATGGAGCGGCGGGCGGACGACCCGCACCTGCACTTCCTGGAGGGCACCGCGTTGTACGGCGAGGCCGATGCGGTGCAGCACCCGTTGCCCGACGGCCTGCACCCAGACGGCGCCACGCATCAGATGATCGGCGAGCGGTTCGTCGAGCAGGTATTTGCTGCCGGCGGGGCATTCGCGCCGGCTGTGTGATCAACTGTTCTGATGATCAGCAATGAGAGGGTCGGGCTCCGCGCGCGACAGGAGTCCGATGTGGCGGTGCTGCACGACGAGCTGTACAACGACGTAGCGACGCGTTCGCGGGCGGATTCGCGGCCGTGGCGCCCGATCCCCTCGGGGTCGGCCGTCTCGCCGTACGCCGTCTCCGATCCGCAGGATGATGCGACGTGTTTCTCGGTCGTGGACTTCTCCACCGGCGAGCTCGCCGGCGAACGCGCGTCCCGTCAGCCTTCCGACTGAGCGGCGTGGCCCACCGCGCAGCGCGTGACTTCTCCAAGGCCCAGAATGGGAACCATGACTCCCGTGCTCCCCGCCCTGACCGAGATGCCCGAGCCGCAGTTCGTGATGGCCGCCGACGGACGCCGCATCGCCACCTACCTGTGGGGCGATGACGATGCGCCGACCGTGCTGTGCGTGCACGGCTTCGCCTCCAGCTGCCGCGACAACTGGGTGAACACCGGCTGGGTGCGCGACCTCACCCGCGCCGGGTTCCGGGTGCTCGGCGTCGACCAGCGCGGCCACGGGGCCAGTGACAAGCCGCACGAGTCCGTGGACTTCAGTATGGAGAGCTTCGTCGACGACCTGGTCACCGTGCTCGACACCTACCTGCTCGAAAGCGTGCTCTACGCCGGCTATTCGCTCGGCGCCCGCGTCGGCTGGCAGCTGGCCGCTGTGCACCCGGAGCGGGTGGAGCGCGCCGTGCTCGGCGGCATCCCCGACGGTGTTCCGCTCGCCCGGCTGCGGATCGAGCAGGTGCGCGCCTTCGCCGAAGACGGCACCCCGGTGCAAGACCCGGCCACCCAGAACTATGTGGCGCTGTCCGAGCGTGTCGCCGGCAACGACCTGCTGGCGCTCGTCGCGCTCGCCGAGGGGATGCGATCCGGCGACGCCGACCCCGACATCGCACACCCGCCGCTGCAGCCGATCCTCTTCGCCACCGGCAGCGATGACGCCATCTTCGAGCAGTCGAAGGTGTTGGCGGATGCCGCGCCGAACGGCTCATTCCTGGAGGTGCCCGGCCGGCACCATTTCAACGCCCCGGGCTCACGGGTGTTCCGGGAGGCCGCGCTCAACTTCTTCGAGGCGTGAGGCGCTAAACGCCGACCTGGATGATCGGAATCGGGAACTGGGATGCGCGGAGCGGGTCGAGCAGGTCATCGGTGATGCCGGCGGTGAAATCGTCGACGTCCAAGACCTTGAAGAGGGCTTCGTGGCCGAACTTTGAGCTGTCCGCCACGAAGAAGGCCTCTTTCGCGATGGAGCGCATCACCCGCTTGATCTCGACCTCGTAGCTGCTCGTGTTGTAGAGCCCATCGACGCTGATCGTGTCTGCCCCGAAAACGGCGACATCCACGCGCAGGTTCTCCAGCTGTTGAACGGCGGCCGGCCCCCACAGTGTGTAGATGTCCGGCAGCAGCTCGCCGCCGATGAACACCAGGTGTGCCGAGCGCCGCTGCGCGATCTCCATCGCGACACGCAGGTCGTTCGTCACCACGGTCAGGCGGCGCTTGGTCAGGTGGCGGGCCACCTCGAGGGTGGTGGTGCCACCATCGAGCAACACCGTCTGCCCCTCCAGAATGCGCTCGGCCATCGCGCGGCCAATGGCGGCTTTCTCGGCCAGGTGCAGTTCCTCTTTGAACTGGCGCGGCGTGTCCGACTGCTTGACAGGGATTGCTCCACCGTGGGTGCGCTGCACGAGATCCATGGATTCGAGCCGCTCAAGGTCGCGCCGAATCGTCGATGTGGTCACCGCGAAGCGCGAGGCGAGGCTGTTCACCGACTGGAAGCCCGAGTCCATCAGCACGTCGATAATCTCGGCCTGTCGTGACACGCATCCACCTCCCGCGAAGCTGTTTTTGCCGCGACGTTCGCGGCTGTTCTCACTGAAGGCTAGTGGCGATACTGGCCAGAGTGCAAAGTTTTTTGCGCGAAAGTGCGCACGCTTCGGCGTGGCGCGGCATCCGAATCCTCCGGCCTGCACCCGCCGGCGCCCCGGATTGCGGGCGAATGCGGCGTCAGTGCGCACCCAAATGCCAGTGTTGCTCGGGTTTGGCGTCGTTTACGCGAACCATTTGCGCACTAGTGCGCAAGATCCGCGCATTATCGCTTGACATTGTGAGCGAATGGGGGATAGCTTCCTTCAAGGCACACATCCCCCACGGCAGCACCAGGCGTGGCCATGTCACGCATCGTTCACAAAGGAGTCAACGGAATGAATCGCAAGCACACCCTCCGGGGCGCAGCACTTCTCGTGGGAGCATCTCTCGCGCTCACCGGCTGCACCTCAGTCGGATCGGCCGGGAGCGGCTCCGCCGGCGGCGACACCCCCGCATCCGCCAGCGACATGGTCATGGTGACGGTCGTGAAGGCGCAGACCATTCCCTGGTTCCAGCGCATGGCTGTCGGCGTCGCGGCATTCGCCGAGCGCACCGGTATCGACGCCCGCCAGGAAGGCGCAGACGATGTCAGCCCCGAGAAGCAGGTGCAGATCGTTCAGGACCTCATCGCGCAGAAGCCGACGGCCATCACCGTTGTGCCCAACTCGCCCGAGGCTCTCTCCACCGTGCTGAAGCAGGCGCGCGATCAGGGCATCATCGTCGTCTCGCACGAGGCGACCGGCATCGAGAACGTCGACATCGACATCGAGGCCTTCGACAACGAGTCCTACGGCTCCGAGATCATGGACAACCTGGCCGACTGCATGGGCGGCACGGGCGAGTACGTGCAGTTCGTCGGCGGCCTGACCGCGCAGACGCACATGGAGTGGGTCGGTGCGGCCTACGACAACCAGACCGCGAACTTCCCGGGCATGACGCGCGTCGAGACCCCCATCGAGAGCACCGACGACCAGGGCACCGCCTACGAGCGCGCCAAGGAGGTTCTGGCCAAGTACCCGAACATCGCCGGGTTCCAGGGCTCGGCCGGCAACGACGTTCCGGGCATCGCCCGTGCCGTGCAGGAAGCCGGACTCGAGAAGCAGGTCTGCGTGATGGGAACCTCCATCCCTTCGGTCGCGAACCAGTACCTGGCCGACGGCTCCATCGACAAGATCTTCTTCTGGGACCCGGCCCTCGCCGGTGAGGCCCAGCTCGCCATCGCGCAGATCCTGGCCGAGGGCGGCACCATCGAGGAAGGCACCGACCTCGGCGTTGAGGGCTACAACTCGCTGAAGAAGCTGGCCGGATACGACAACGTCTTCGTGGGCGCCGCCTCTGTGGCCGCCGACGCGAAGACCGCCGCTAAGTACGACTTCTAGTCAACCGAGTTCAGTCTGGGCGCGCATCCACGTGATGCGCGCCCAGACGCTCGAATTCGAAAGGTATTCCGTGACTGTCACGACCACGTCCCCGCCGCACGCACCCTTCGTCTCCGCGCGCGGAATCTCGAAGAGCTTCGGCGGGGTGCCCGCGCTGACCGACGTTTCCATCGAGCTGATCCCCGGCGAGGTGCACTGCCTCGCGGGAGAGAACGGCTGCGGAAAGTCGACGCTCATCAAGATCATCTCGGGCGCGGAACGCCCCGACGCGGGCGAGATCGTGATCGATGGCGTCTCGCACGCTCAGATCAACGCGCACGCCGCCATCCAGGGCGGCATCCAAGTCATCTACCAAGACTTCTCGCTCTTCCCCAACCTCACCGTCGCGGAGAACATCGTTCTGACCGCCGAGGTTGCGAGCGGCAAACGCCTCTACACGCCGAGCGCCGTCCGGCCCAAGGCCGAGGCGATCCTGCGCGAGCTCGACATCACCCTCGACCTGGACCGCAAGGTCGGCAGCCTCTCTGTCGCCGACAAGCAGCTCACGGCCATCTGCCGCGCGCTCGTCAACGACGCGCGCGCCATCATCATGGACGAGCCGACGACCGCGCTCACCCACACCGAGGTCGGCCGGCTTTTCGCCCTTGTCGAGCGCCTCCGCGCCCGGGGCGTCGCGCTGATGTTCGTCTCGCACAAGCTCGAAGAGGTGCTGGCCATCTCGCAGCGACTCACCATCATGCGCTCCGGTCGACAGGTCGTCAGCGGGCTGACATCCGAGTTCGACCAGCGCTCGATCGCGCTGCACATGACGGGCCGCGAAGTCGACGACTCTCGGGTCGTCAGCGAGCTGGACCCCCAGGCCCCGCTGGCGCTCGACGTATCGCGCCTGTCTTTGGCCGGCGCCTTCCGCGACGTGTCGTTCCAGCTGCGCCGCGGCGAGATCCTCGGCGTCACGGGCCTGCTCGGCTCTGGCCGCACCGAGATCGCGGAATCGCTGTTCGGCGTCTCCCCGGCGGATGCCGGCGAGATCCGGGTCGGCGGCGAGCTGGTCTCGATCCGCTCCATCCACGACGCCGTCGCTGCCGGCATCGGTTATGTACCGGAGGACCGTCTGACCCAGGGGCTCTTCCTGGAGAAGTCGATCGCCGACAACATCATCGCCGCGTCGCTGCCCTCCCACCGCAGTCGGTGGGGAACGCTCAGCCGGCAGGGAATCGCCGCCACCATCCGGAAGTACTTTCTGGGCCTCAAGATCAAGGCGCCGAATGCCGAAGCGCCCGTGCGCACGCTCTCGGGCGGAAACGCCCAGCGGGTCGTGCTCGCGAAGTGGCTGGCCACGGCGCCAACGGTTCTGATGCTCAACGGGCCGACCGTCGGAGTGGACATCGGCTCCAAAGAAGAGATTCTCGAGCTCCTGCGCGTGCAGGCGGCCAAGGGCATGGCGGTGATCGTCATCTCGGATGACGCCCCAGAGCTCGTCGCCTCGTGCCACCGCGTGCTCGTCGTCAGGCAGGGACGCCTGACCCACACCCTCGAGGGAGACCAGATCACCGTGGACGCGATTCAAGAGAGGATGTCGGCCTGATGGACATGCTCCGCAAACTGCGCGGCTCCAACAATGAGGGCGTGCTCGCCCTGGTGCTGCTGGGGCTGATCGTGGCCATGTCGATCGCGAACCCCACCTTCTTCACCCTGAACACCGGATTCTCCATCCTGCGCAGCGCGATCGTGCCGGTGGTGCTCGCGCTCGGTGTGCTGATCGTCGTGATCACCGGTGGCATTGACGTGTCGTTTGCCGCGATCGCCATCTTCGCCGGCTACTCGACCGTGTCGTTCTGCCTGACGCTGGGCTTCGACCCCGGGCTAATCGGCATCTTCGCGATCGCCATCGGCGTGGGCGCCGCGCTCGGCTTCGTCAACGGCATCGTCATCGCCCGGTTCAACCTCCCCACGCTGATCGTGACCCTCGGCACCCAGGGCATCTTCTTCGGGGCGATGTACACAGTCGTCGGCGCAAGCTACTACGCGGAGCTGCCGGGATCGATGGCAGCGCTGGCGACCAGCAACCTGCTCGACGTCGAGACCAGCTCCGGCCGGGCCTACCTGCACGTGCTGGTCGTGCCCGTGCTGCTGCTCTGCCTGCTCGTGGCCTGGGCGCTCAAGCGCACCATGTTCGGGCGCTCGCTCTACGCCATGGGCGGTGACATGGAGGCGGCCAGACGTGCCGGATTCCAGGTGAAGCGCGTACAGGTGTCGGTCTACATGCTGGTCGGTGCCCTCGCGGCGATCGCCGGAGTGATCCACATCGTGCTGAGCCGGAGCGCCAACCCGCGCGATCTGGTCGGCGGGGAGCTCGACATCATCGCGGCCGTGGTGCTCGGTGGTGCGTCCATCTTCGGCGGCCGAGGCTCCGTCATCGGCACCGTGCTCGGTGTGCTGCTCGTGCAGGTGATGAAGAACAGCCTGCTGCTGGCCGGAGTGCCCAGCGCCTGGCTGCGCACGGCCATCGGCGTGCTGCTCGTTCTCGGCGTCGGCATCCAGGCCGTCGTCGCCCGCAGAGACTCCCGCCGCATCCACGTGAACGAAGATCTCGAGCTCGACCAGACGCAGGAACAGAAGGTGGGAGCATGAGCCCGGATTCGAAGACGCGCCCCGAGGCTTCCGCCACGGAGCTGATCGCGCTGCGCAAGGCCAATGACCACATCGACTCTTGGACGCAGCGCCTCGTGCGCCGCTCGGGGGCCAACCGCGGCGCCGGTCGCATGGTCGTCGCGCTGCTCGCGGCCATCGCCCTGTTCACGGTGCTCAATCCGCGGGTGTTCATGAGCCCGATCAACCTGCAGAACATCGCCATCGCGGCGCCAGAGATCGGCATCATCGCCATCGCCATGATGATCGTGATGCTGACCGGCGGCATCGATCTGTCGCTCGTTGCGATCGCGAACTTCTCTGCGATCACCATCTCGACCCTGCACACCGCGGTGGCCGCGAGCAGCCCCGAGCTGGCCGAGAGCCTGGCCATCCTGATCGTTGCCGCCGGAGTGCTGGTGGGCATGCTCGGCGGCATGTTCAACGGATTCCTGGTGAGTGTCGTGGGAATCACACCGATTCTGGCGACGCTGGCCACGATGCAGATCTACAACGGGATCGCGATCGTCTGGACGGGCGGGTCGACCCTCTACGGGGCCCCCGCCATCCTCGGGACGATCGGGCAGGCCGGAATCGCAAACGTCCCGCTGCTGTTCATCATCTTCCTCGTCGTCGCCGCTCTGGTCGCCGTGCTTGTGAACCGCACCGGACTCGGCCGGATGATCCAGCTGGAGGGCGCCAACCCGGTGGCCGCACACTACTCGGCGATCCCGCGGCGCGCGGTGCTGATGAAGACCTACGCGGTCGGCGGCCTGCTCGCCGGCTTCGCCGGAGTGCTGTTCCTGGCGCGAAACCCGACAGCCTCGGCCGACTATGGGTCGTCCTACGTGCTGCTGGTGATCGTGATCGCCGTGCTCGGTGGCACCAACCCAACGGGCGGCTTCGCCTCGGTGACCGGTGTCGTGCTGGCCACGCTCACACTGCAGGTGGTCTCCAGCGGATTCACCGCGATCCGACTCTCCTCCTATGAGTACGCCATCGCGCAGGGCGTGATCCTGATCGGTGTGATGATTCTCGACTCTGTCTCCTCCTCCCGAACGAAACGACCTAGGCGTTCCGCTGCGCCGCCGCCCCCAACCGCCTCGCCCGTCGAAGCCGCCTCGCTCCGCCCCTGATTGAGAAGAAGGACCAAGAAGCACATGAAGAAGATCATCAACGAGCCCGCCGCCTTCGTCGACGAGTTCGTCGAGGGCATCCTGTTGGCCCACCCCGACCTGCTGAAGACCCCGGCAGACGACCGCCGCGTGCTGGTGCGCGCCGACGCGCCCGTTGCGGGCAAGGTCGGTATTGTCACGGGCGGCGGCTCCGGACACCTGCCCTTGTTCAAGGGCTACGTCGGGCGCGGACTGTGCGATGGCGTCGCGATCGGCAACGTCTTCTCGTCGCCCTCCTCCGCCCAGGTGTTGGAGGCCACCAAGGCCGTCAGCGGCGGCGCCGGTGTGCTCTACCTGTACGGCAACTACGGCGGCGACGTCTTCAACTTCGACCTCGCCACCGACATGGCCGAGCTCGAGGGCATTCCCACGCTGACCGCCATCGGGCGTGACGATGTGGCCAGCCAGCCCAAGGAACGCTCCGCTGACCGGCGCGGCGTCGCCGGAATCCTGTTCGCCTTCAAGGGCGCCGGTGCCGCCGCCGAGCGCGGCGACACGCTCGAGCAGGTCGCCGCCGTTGCCGAGGACATCATCGACAACACCGCGACGATGGGAATCGGCATCTCGCCGACGATCCTGCCGACGACCGGCAAGCCGAGCTTCGAGCTCGGTGACGGCGAGATGGAGGTCGGCATCGGCATCCACGGCGAGCCCGGATTCCACCGCGGCGAGCTGGAGAGCGCCGATCGCATCGCGGAGCGCCTCACGGAACGACTGGTTGCCGATCTCGGCATCGGTTCCGGCGACCGGGTGGCCGTGCTCGTCAACGGCATGGGCGCGACCCCGCTGGAGGAGCTCTACCTGCTGTTCCGTCGCGTGCACCAGCTGCTCTCGGAGCAGGGCATCACGATCAGCAAAAACTACATCGGCGAGTATGCGACGAGCCTCGAAATGGCCGGCGCATCCATCTCCCTGCTGGCGCTGAACGATGAGCGGCTCGCGCTGCTCAACGCGCCGGCCGAATCCCCGTTCTTCAAGGAAGCGTGAAACAAACATGAATGGCAATGAACTGAGCATCGCGATCCGCAACTGCCTCGGCGAGTTCACGACGTACTCCGAGGAGCTTGGCGACCTCGACCAGGCACTCGGAGACGGTGACCTCGGCATCACGGTGTCGCTGGGTGCCGCCGCCGCGGCGGAAGCGCTGAACGCGCTCCCCGAGACGGCCACCCCCTCTGAAGTCGTGCTGGCCTGCGCCAAGGCGTTCGCCAACGCGAACCCGTCGACGATGGCGGCGTTGGTTGCCGGCGCGCTGCTCGCCGGATCGCGGGTCTGGGGCGATACCCCGTCGATTGAGGGCGAGCAGATCGGGCGCTTCGCGCTCGCCGCGGCCGAGTCGATCAGCCAGCGCGGCAAGTCCCAGGTCGGCGACAAGACGATCCTCGACGCCATGTTCCCTGCCGCAGAGGCCCTGCTGGCGACGGATGCCGGCGAGAGCGGCCTGGACGCCGCCATCGTCGCCGCCGAGAACGGGGTCATCGCATCGAAGGAACTCCAGTCCCGGCGCGGCCGTGCCTCCTGGCTTCAGGAGCGTAGCATCGGCCTGCAGGACCCGGGCGCGACCGCCTACCTGCGCTTCCTGCAGTCCTGGAAGGCGACGAACGCACCCGTGGACGCCTCAACCGCGACCCCCTCCGCATGACCGACATCGCCTTCCTTGGCCTCGGCACCATGGGCCTCGGCATGGTGAAGAACCTGCTCGGCGCTGGGCACCGGGTCGCCGTCTGGAACCGCTCCGCGGCCCCGGTCGCACAGGCTGTGGCCGCCGGCGCGACAGCGGCACCGACTCTCGCGCAGGCCATCGCCGGCGCCGAGGTCGTGATGTACTGCTTGAGCGATGACGCGGCGGTGCACGCGGTCGTGCTGGCCGAGGGCGGGCTCGCGTCCATCGCAGAGCCCGGAAGCTTGGTCATCGACCTGTCGACGATCAGCCCGGAGGTCAGCGCCGCCGAGCGCGAGGCGTTCGAGGCCAGAGGGGTGCGCTTCCTCGACGCCCCCGTTTTCGGCTCGCGTGGCGAGGCCGAGGGCGGAGGCCTCTGGGTCGTGGTCGGCGGGGACGCCGACGCCTTCGCCGACGCCGCGGGCGTGCTGGCGCCGATCAGCGAGACCGTGCACCACATGGGCCCCGGTGGGGCGGGCGTGCGGATGAAGCTCGTCGGCAACCTCGTCGTCGCCTCGCAGCTGCTCGCCCTGGGCGAAGCGCTGACGTTGGCGGCCCGGGCCGGGCTCGACCTGCAGGCGGTGCTCGACGTGCTCAAGGTCACCGACTTCCGCTCGCCGATCTTCGACGGCGTTGGTCCGGCCGTGCTGGCCGACGACTATGCGCCGGCGTTCGCCCTCAAGCTGATGCAGAAGGATAGCCGGCTGATCCAGCAATTCGCGCAGGGGCTGGGAGTGGCCGTACCGAGTGTTGCCGCGGCAGCCCACTATGTGGATGCCGCGGTCGAGGCCGGCTTCTCCGATGAGAATGCATCTGCCCTGATCAAATCCGTTGCCGCCGAGGCGGGGGTCTCGCTGGCCCGCTGAGGCGCCTGCATTCAGTCGGACTGCGCTGCCGCTGCCGCCTGCGCGGCGGCGGCGGCGCGCTCCGCCCACTTCGGCAGCTCGCCGTAGCGCTGAAACGGAACCAGCCGGCCGGCGGCGCTGTCATCGATGAGCTGCACCAAGCGTCGTTCCCGGGTGGCTTCCTGCTTCGCCGTGAGCGCCCAGTGAGTCACCTGGCGGCGGTAGGTGGCCGTGGCTGCCGCCCAGAAGGCGGCTGCCGCGGGGTTTGCCGCCAGCCGTGCCGCGGCCTCTGCCGGCAGCTCCTGGTCGGGGTTCTCGTGCGAGTAGATGCCGGAGCGGTCGGTGCGGCGGCGCTCGAACGCGGCCAGCCCTGCCTCCCGCATCCGGCCCTCGGCGGTGAGCTGCTCGACCAGCGCAATGTTCACGGTCGACCAGGTGCTCGCGCTCTTGCGGGGCGTCCAGCGCTGTCGCCGGGCATCGTCATCGATGCGCTGGGCAACCGAGTCGATCCAGCCGAAGCAGAGCGCCTCGGGCACGGCCTGCTCCCAGGTCAGCCCGCGGTCGGGCACATGCCTCTTGTACAGCCCCATCCAGAGCTCGGTGGCGGTGGCGTGGTTGGCCTCCAGCCAGGCCCGGAACTCCTCGGGCGTCGAGAAGAACAGGGCAGGCCGCTCGGGGGTGCCGCCCGGTCTGCCGATCGTCCCGCTCACTGCGCGCTCCCGCCAGCTGGTGCTGTCGCGGCGGCGAGCAGCTCGGTATCGGGGCTGGGTGGGGTCATCATGCGGGTCTCCGTAATGGTGGTGCCGCAGCCTGGCCCCACGAGTCGATACCTGATGGTGGCAGGCCGCGCCGGGCGTGTAAAGCTAATCAACCGTGGTTTTTGGGCCGCGCGCCGTAGACTCGTCATAAGACTTCGACACCCCGAATTCCGCCCGACTCACGCCGCGGACCGGAGGACTACGCCTGTGATTGAGACACCCGCCCCTGAGGGATTGCGCGCCCGCAAACGGCGCGCGACCGAGAACGCCATCGAGATGGCATCCGCCGGTCTCGCGCTCGAGCTGGGCTTCGAGAACGTGACCGTTGAGGCCATTTGCGATCGCGCTGATGTCTCGCGCAGCACGCTGTTCAACTACTTTCCGTCGCGCGACGCCGCCATCGTTGGGCGCCCGATCCCGGTGTTGGGCGGGGACGAGGCCGCGGAGGTACTCGCTCAGACGCCCGGCGATCTGACTCGCGGAATCTATCGGCTGATCTTCGCCTCGATCGGCCATTCCCACGTCAACTCCGATGTTGCCCGGCTGCGGGGTCGGCTCGTCACCGAGCAGCCGGCCGCCCGCCGTGTCGGCATGATTCTGCTCATCGAGTCGGGGGAGCGCCTGATGGCGGAGGCCGCGAGGTGGTTGCGTGCGCACCCCGATCTGGCTCGTCTGCCCGGTCAGCCGGAACGCGAGGCTTCACTTGCCGTGAATGCCGCCTACACCGCACTCACGGTGATGGCCGGCGGCTGGCTGTCGTCGATCGGTGACGTGCAGGCCAGTGAGGCGGCATTCGACGCGGCCATCGCCGAGTTGCGGGCCGTTTTGTAGAGCATGCCGTGGACCTTGGACGACGTCTGCGGCTGCAGACTCGCGTTGAGGCGGACGCAGAATGTACCGCGACATCCGCGGACTGTAGCCACAAGGAGCCACCCCTGTGAACGCAGAACGCCCCGCACCACGGGTGCGGAGCACTCCCGCGGCAGGTTGCGGACAGCGGTCTCAGGCCCCGATCTGGCCGACCGCATGGGCGATGATCAGCGCGAGCATCACAAAGCCACCGCCCGACTGCATCAAGATCAGCGCCTTCATCCGGGAGGAGAGAGGCACGGCTGCGCCGGGGCTGAATGCCATGGCGCCCACGCCCGCCTCATACAGGTAGTCGATGAACGACGGCGTCCAGTCGATGGTTGCCGAGGACCGCTTCGCGACCTCCGTGATGGCGTCATGGTCTTCGTCCTGGGGGAACCTGAAGTCAGCCAGTGGCAACTCCTCCCTCTTGTCGACGCGTCGCGCGACCGGGCCGCCGCGGTCGAGCTCCCAGTAGACGAGCGAGAAGGCGATCACATTCGTGATCCACACCTGCACAGCCGCGACGAGAATCGACTGCGCATCCTTCGAGCCTGTGGTGGTCAGAAGAATGACAATCTGGAGAAGCGCCGCATAGTTGGCTAGCGCCAGCAGGAGAGGCAGGCCGACGGACAGCCTGCGCGACCACGACGTCTGCTTGTTCAGTCGCACCGGGTTCAGAACGATCACGGGGATGAGCATGCTCAACGCGACAATGATGACGACGACTCTGAATGCGGTGGGTGTCACGTCCGTGGGCAGGAACGCATAGAGCGAGAGTGCCAGCAGGACCGCTGCCACCGCCGGCCACCGGTGCTCGGTCCTCGCCGCCCGCTTGATCGCCCGGTCGTTGCTAATGTCGATGTCGGCTTCGCGGCCGTGTGAGTTCGTCACGTCGATTCCACCTTCCGCCAACTGTTCGATCGAGAATGTCGCCCAGAGGCGCGTGGTGAGCGCATCCGGCTACCGTGGCCGGAGCTGCGCGGGCTCTACTCGAGCATGCCGGTGTCTTCGCCGATGTTCTGGTCCCGGGGGTCACCGAGCACACCGGTCCTGTCCTCTTCGCTGTCGGCAGCATCAGCCGGCGCCTCGCCATCGTTGACCACTTCCCTGCGCTCAGCCGCGCCGGGCTCGGTGAGAGCATCCTCAATGAGGATCTCATCCTCCATCAGAAGATCGTCCTCCCGCTGCTGCGGGTCATTCCGTCGGTTGTCGTTCACATCACTCATCTGGATCAACTCCTATCGTTCGGATTTCATCACGATAATGCCGACCGGGGGCGGCCCGCGTGGGCTTGACCGCCGGCCGTACAGATGCTAAAAATCCCGCATCACGAATGCCCCCCGAATGGGCGTCACCCAGTAGAGTGGGCTCGGACCGCCCAGTCTTCGCCGGCCACTCACTGTGGTGGGCAACGGGCGGCCGTCGAAGCCGATCGGCTTCAAACGAGATAACGGGGGCACGATCCGTGGGCGCAATTATTTATGGTGGAGGGGAAAGGCGCGTCGAAGTTGACGATCGCACTCTCGCGCACGTGAAGTCAGTGGTCGTCACAAAGCTGCGGCGCCAAGAGTCGTTCACTCTCTCGTGCATCGAGAACCGCGGTGAGCAGAACCACCGGATCTCGCTGTGGATTCACCCGTCGATTCCACTGGAATTCGAGTTTGACGACTCCGACCGCCCCGAGCTCAATCGGTCCTGGCTCAACGAGATGATGGTGAGCACAAACGGCTCTGGCGACCTCCGGGTCGACCCGGAACCGGCAGCCGCGGTGGCCTGACGCGGGTCCACGTCGTTCGGCCCGCGGCGGCAATCGCCGCGCGGCCGTTCGGCCACGGGTCTCAGGCCGGAACGATCGGGTGTTCCCGAATGTAGGCTTCGGCCTCTTTCTCGGGCAGGACGATCATGCCACGGTCACTGACAGCGGTGAGCTCCAGCGCCTGGACCCAGACCGGGTTCAACCTGGGGGAGGTGTTTCCCCGAAAGTGAAACTGCAGCGGGATGGCCGGAGACAGCCAAATGCTCACTCGCCCGGAGCCGTTTGCAGCTGGCACGACCCAGCTCAGGTAGAACGACTCTTGCCGCCGAAGCTTCGCGCCAGCGGCGACCTTGACGTGGGCGAGAGTGCGATCTTCCATCTCGTAGGAGGTTTCAGCACCGTAAATAAGTTCACCCATTGTCACAGAATGAAGCAGTCCAGCGGGGAAAGCAAGCTGGGCGATCACAAATGAGTGGGCGGCGTGTCTAGAGGGCCTCGAAGCGGCTCAGAATTTGCCTCCAGTCGGGCGATTCTGTTTGTTGGCCCTCAAGTTCGCGCTTGAAGCTGCGCAGGTCTGCGTCGACCTGCACGCCGTCCAGGAAGATCAAGGGGATGGGGCTCTCCTGCCAATCCGGCCGCTGCCATTCCAGCGAGATGGTGACCCTGGTCTGCCCTCCCTCGAGCGGATCGAACGCCACCTCGCCGGTGGGCCCGCTGACGTCTGGGCTCGCCCACGTGGAGAGGCGTCCGCTGTCGTCCCATCCGCCGGGTGAGGGCGCGCTGTCGTCCTGAACGCCGTTTACTCGCACCACCCAGTGCACGCGGGACTCGGACTCGGACTCGGATACTTTCAGTCGGCCCGGCGGAGAATCGTTGGAACGCTGCCAGTGGGCATACGCCTCGTCGACGGTGGCGTCGACGTCGATGACCGCGGTCATACTATTTTTCATTGTGCTTCTCCCGTCTCTGCTGTTCGATGCGAATGCCGGCCCCCTCGGCGGCATCCTTCGCCTCTTTCGCATTCGTCTTGGCGATCTTCTTCGCCGAACGCAGGGGCAATTGGATGCCGTGCTCTGCGGCGATCCCGGCCTGCAACTGCCTGGCCCGCTCCAGTTCCGCATCGAACTCCGCTCCAAACAACAGGGCGACGTTGGACAGCCAGACCCAGACGAGGAAGATGATCGCGCCGGCCAGGGCGCCATACGTTCTGTCGTAGCTCGAGAAGTTCGACACATAGAAGGTGAACCCAACCGTCAACGCCACGATGGCCACCAACGCCACTAGTGCGCCCATGCTGACCCAGCGGAACTTGGGTTGTTTGATGTTCGGGGTCGCGTAGTAAAGCAGTGCGATGGCGAGAATGATCGCGAGGATGAGCAGCGGCCACTTCGCGAGCGTCCAGATGAGCACCGCCTGGTCGCCGAGACCCAAGTACTGGCTGATCGCTGTGGCGGTGGTGTCACCGATGGCCACCAAGACCGTCATCACCACAATCAGCATCATGCCCACCAGGGTGACCAGCAGCTGCGTGAACTTCAGCCGGACGAAGCCGCGCCCTTCGGCGACGCCGTACACCCGATTCATCGCCCGGCTGAAGGCCCCGGTGTAGGCCGAGGCCGACCAGATTCCGACCACGATGCTCACGATGAGTGCCGCGCCGGCGAATTGCCGCGAGCTGGCCTGGTCGAGCACGGTGTTGAGCAGGCTGACCGCCGATTCGGGCGCCACCTGTTGCGCGATCGAGAGCAGCATCTCGGAGAACTTCTGACCATTCCCCAGGAGACTGAGGATCGAGACGAGCGCGATCAGCCCGGGGATGACGGCCAACACGGCGTAGTAGGTCAGAGCGGCGGCCGAGTCTGGGCAGTTGTCGCTGCTGAACTCCCGCACCGTCTTCCGCAACGCGAACCGCCAGGAACGCGGCTCCAACTGCCACGGCCACGTCGGCTTGCGTGCGTCATCGGGCAGCGGGGGCTTGCGGGGTTCCGTGTGGGGGATGGTGTCGGCCATGCTTTCTCCGCGTTGCTGTTCTGGAAGGGATGGGCTTGTGGCCCATCGCCCGGTCTGATTCCAAGGCTGCCAGCGCCGCACCGAAATGAACAAGGGGTTGACAATCGCCGCATCGCACGCGGTGACTGCGGCGAGCACCGCCGGCATCGCCGCGCCAATAGGTCGAGACGAGGCGGTTGTCAACCCGTTGGTACCGAACGAGGGGCGTGCCTAGCGTGGGATGACGACGCGATCGAAGGGAGCACGATGACCAACGACCAATACACATTCGACAATCCGAAGACGCGCTACGACGCGATCACGCCCCCGGTGCAACATCAGGACGAGCCGGGCCTCGACAGCCGGCTCGACCCCCGCCCGGATCTCGGTGAACAGAGCTACCGCGGAACGGGTCGACTGAGCGGCCGCAAGGCACTCATCACCGGTGCGGACTCGGGCATCGGCGCCGCCGTGGCCATTGCGTTCGCCCGGGAGGGTGCCGATGTGGCGCTGTCCTACCTGCCGAGCGAGCAGAGCGACGCCGAACGGATCGCAGAGCTCATTGACGCGGAGGGCAGAACGGCAGCGCTCCTTCCCGGGGACGCCTCCGTCGGTGAGGAATGCCGCCGCGTTGTGGACGAGGCGGCGATGGCCCTCGGGGGTCTGGACATCCTGGTGAACAATGCGGGCAAACAGGTCTACTGCGAGAAGCTGGAGGACCTGAGCGATGACGCGTTCGACGCGACAATGCGCACCAACGTGTATGCCATGTTCTGGCTCACGAAGGCCGCGCTGAAGTACCTACCGGCTGGCTCCTCCATCATCAACACCACCTCGGTGCAGGCCTACAAGCCGTCGCCCATCCTTGTCGACTACGCGACGACGAAGGCGGCAATCAACACGTTCACCAAGGCGCTTGGCGCCCAGCTCGCGGAGCGCGGCATCCGGGTGAACGCCGTGGCGCCGGGCCCCGTCTGGACAACGCTCCAGGTCACCGACGGCCAGCCAGACGAGAAGATCTCCGAGTTCGGCCACGACACGCCCATCGGGCGAGCCGGCCAGCCGGCCGAGATGGCGCCGGCATTTGTGTTCTTGGCGTCGCCGGAGTCCAGCTATGTCATCGGGGAGACGTTGAACGCCAACGGTGGAATTCCCACCCCGTGAAAAGACCTCCATCCACACACCATGCCAGTGACGCTGGCCAACGAAAGGAACACCGTGAAAGCCTCTGCAACTCTGACCAAGAACCTCCAGTCCGTGCTCGTCGACCTGATCGAGCTTCACCTGCAAGGCAAGCAGGCCCACTGGAACATCGTCGGAACGAACTTCCGTGATCTGCACCGTCAGCTCGACGAGGTAGTGCTCGCCGCACGCGCCTTCTCTGACGAAGTGGCCGAGCGCATGCGTGCCCTCAATGCCGAACCGGACGGCCGGTCACGCACAGTCGCCGCGTCGACGAGTCTGGAGGAGTTCCCCATCGGCGAGGTGTCGACGCATGACGCGATCGATCTGGTCGCGGCGCGACTGGACGCAACCTCCCAGACGATGCGTGGCGTGCATGACCAGATTGATGAGGAAGACCCGACGACGGCCGACATCCTCCACGCCATCATCGAGAAGCTCGAGCAGTTCGCCTGGATGATCAGTGCCGAGAACCGGACCCCCGGGTCGATCAAGCAACAGCGGCCCGCGAAGCCGGGCTCGGCCACATCGGCGAAGAAGGCCGCGTCGGCGGCGAAGAAGTAGAAGGAGACGAATCAATGAGCGACCCTCAGGCACCTGACACCAGCGTCAATGATCCAGCGGAGGGGATTCCCGCTGCGCCGGAAGACCCCATGACCATACCCAGCGTCGAGCAACCGGATGACCCCAAGCCAGACGAGGACACGAAGAAGTCCATTCGACTGGACCCGATCGACGACGACCGACCATAGTCAGCACACAGCAAAATACCGCCCCACCGAACGGTGGGGCGGTATGTGCTGGTCTCGTCTAGACGCGGGAGTTGCGTCCGGAGATCGCTCGGATCAGCCAGGCGATGACGGCGATCGCCGCCAGCACCAGAGCGACCCACAGCAGGAAGTTCAGTGACTGCACGAGGCCACCGGTGATCGCCAAGATCACGGCGACGATGATTACGACAATGAGCAGAATGTTCATAGTTACTTATCCTCCGTCAGAGCGTCTTTCATCTTCTCGCCGGCCTGCTTCAGGTTCGCCTTGGCCTGGTCGAGGCGCCCCTCGTTCTTGAGGGAGTCGTTGTTCGTCGCTTTTCCGACGCCCTCTTTGACCTTGCCAACCGTCTCTTCGGTGGCGTTCTTGATCTTGTTGTTCTCACTCATGGCACACTCTTTCCTTCGCTCAAGTTCAATTTCCTGGGCACGCACTCCGACCTCTCAGAGGCGGCTTGCTCATAATCCAGAGTGGCACGAGGGCGTGCCGCGAAGAAGGGGGTTGACAGCCCCACCGCGACCCGCTAGGGCGAAAGGTTGGCTGTCCTCGGTGATCGCGCCGACCGGCGAGCGCTGCTGCAACAATGAAATGGTGAGAATCGAACTGCTGCACATCGACGGCTGTCCGAACACCGGGCCAGCCGAATCGCGTCTGCGGGAAGCCGTGGCATCCGCCGGCCTCGACGGAGTCGCCGAGGTGGGCACGCGCCTGCTCAGCACGCCGGATGACGCCGGGGCGGCGTTCTTCGCCGGTTCGCCAACGTTTCTGCTCGACGGCGCAGACCTGTTCCCCGGCGCAGATCGCACCACCGATCTGGCCTGCCGGGTGTACCCGACGGATGCCGGCCTTGCCGGCGCCCCGACGGTCGACCAGCTGCGCGCGGCGCTGCTCGCCGCCACACGCCAGCGCTGAGTCGGCCCGCCGCCGAAAAACCGGTGTCGCAGCGCTGCCGCGGGCGGCTGCGTCACTATCTTTGACTGCATGCTTGGATACCGCAGAGGGCTTCGGCGCACAGTCGCGCCGGGTGCCGCCCGATCATGAAGTGGCTACTGCTCGCCGGCGCCATCGTCTGTGAGGTCGCGGCGTCCCTGTCGCTGCAGGCCGCCCGGGAACAGCCCGCCTGGTACGTCGTCGTCGTCATCGGCTACGTCACGGCGTTCACGCTGCTGTACGTGCTGCTGAAGCGCGGTGCCGCGATCGGCGTCGTCTACGGCATCTGGGGTGCGTGCGGCGTGGTGTTGACGGCCGCGCTCGCCGCGGTCCTCTTCGGCCAGACGCTGACGCCGTCGATGATCGGCGGGGTCGCCCTCATCGTCGCCGGCGTGCTCTGCGTCGAGGTCGGGTCGCAGCGCGCCCACGCCCGCCAGGCCAGTGCCCGCGCGCACGAGGCGGCGAACGCCTGATGGCCTGGGCCTTTCTGGTGATCGCGATCGTCACCGAGGTGGCCGCGACGCTCTCGCTCAAGCTGGCCTCAGAGGGCAGGAAACGCTGGTTCGTGCCCGTCGTCGTCGGCTACGCCACGGCGTTCAGCATGCTGGCGCTGGCGCTCGGGGAGGGGATGCCGATCGGTGTCGCCTACGGTATCTGGACGGCTTGCGGGGTGGCGCTGACCGCCGTGCTCGGCCGTGTGCTCTTTGCAGACCCGCTCAGCTGGGTGATGGCGTTGGGCATCGCGCTGATCGCCGGCGGCGTGCTCTTGATCGAGTTCGGCCACTGAGCCTGCCCCTGCCACCGCTTCTGAGGGCTATCCCGGCCGGGGAGGGCACCCTACAGTTCATGCATGACCCGCACCGCGATTGGCGTCACCCTGTCCGTAGCACTCCTGCTCGCCCTCACCGCGTGCGCGCCGCCGGCCGGTGAGCCGGGCGCCGCGGCGAGCCCCCCGCCGAGCTCGCCCTCGGTCGACCCGACCCCGCCCGCGGCGACCGGGCTGCTCGGCTGTGACGACCTCGTGGGGGCGGATGCCGTCGCCACCGTGCTGACCGGTGCGGACGGCGCCCGGCCGACGCCGGTGCCCGCCGTGCAACCGTCCGCGGCGTTCGACTCGGCCCTGCTCGGCGGGGTCGGCGGGCTGGCCTGCTCCTGGCGGGTCGGGGAGGGGCAGCAGCGCCTCGGCTCAGGCGACGGCGACTGGGCGTACCTGCAGTTGTCGGTGCTGCCTGGCGCGGCCGCGCAGTGGGCGCCTGTCTGGGCCGGTGATATGCCGTCGACTGACACCATCGAGGTCGGCGGGGTGACAGCATCCGTGGCCGAGGGGGAGACGGGTTGGAAGCTCTCTGCCCCGGTCGGCGATGCGTGGGTGTCTCTGGCCGTGCGCGCCTCGGGACTGACGGCCGAGGGCTCGCGCTTCCTGGGGATGCCCGATGGCGCGGTCGCCGCGGCGCTCGCCGCGGTTGCGGAGGAGTCCTTCGGGGTACTCACGGGGGCCGCGCCGGAGCGCCTGGCCTGGCCGACGCTGCCGACGCGCAGCGGCGACGCGGCCTGCACCGGCGGGCTGGACGAGGCGGGAATCGTGGCCGCGTTGCAGATCGACCCGGGCGCCGTCACCGGTTACACGGTGGACGACGCGCGGGCGAGTGCACCGAGCTCGCTCGAGGGTGCCGCGCGCGCCGTCGCTGGCGTCTTCGGCTGCGAACTGCGCACGGAGGGCTTCGGCATGACGACGATCACCGTGGTGCGGGAGTTCGCCCCCGCGCTCGGCGCGATGAGCGATGGGCCAGACACAGCGGTGGCGTTCGCGCCGCTCAGCCTGGCCGGCGCCGTGCCACCGGAGGCAGCGATCGTGGCCGTGCGCGACGACGGGCCGCGCGCCCCGGTGTACTTCACGGTGGGCGGCACGCTGTACGAGGTGTACTCCGACGGGGCGCAGACCGTCGCAGAGGCGATCATCGCGCAGACCCGCTAGCGGCGGCGCGGGAACGAGAGAACCCCCGCAGCCGAGGCTGCGGGGGTTCTCTCGTCGGTGGGCGCTGCCTAGGCGGCGAGCACCGCGGCGAGGCTCGCGCGCACGATGGCCAGTCCGGCCAGCAGCTCCTCATTGGTGATGGTGAGGGCGGGCAGGAACTTGAGCACCTCGTCGCGGGCGCCGGAGGTCTCGATCACGAGGCCGAGGGTGAAGGCGTGGGCCGACACCTGGCCGGCCAGCTCTGGGTGCTTGGTCGAGGCGATGCCGTACATCAGGCCGCGGCCGCGCACCGTGAACTCGATCTCGGGGTACTCGGCGGCGATCTGTGCCAGCTCGGAGCGGAGCAGCTCGGACTTGCGGGCGAGCTCGTCCATGAACGTCGTGTCGGCCCAGTAGACGTCGAGGGCGGCGCGCGCCGTGATGAACGCGAGGTTGTTGCCACGGAACGTGCCCGTGTGGGCGCCCGGCTTCCACACGTCGACCTCGCGGCGCATCAGCACCAGCGACATCGGCAGGCCGGAGGCCGAGATCGACTTCGAGACGGTGACGAGGTCGGGCACGATGCCGGATTCCTCGAAGCTGAAGAAGCCACCGGTGCGGCCGACGCCGGCCTGGATGTCGTCGACGATGAGCAGGATGCCGCGCGCCGCGGTGATGGCACGCAGGCGCTGCAGCCAGGCGGAGCTGGCGACATTGATGCCGCCCTCGCCCTGCACGGTCTCCACGATCACGGCGGCGGGCAGGTCGAGGCCGCTGCCGGTGTCGTCGAGCATCTTCTCGAACAGGTCGAGGGTGTCGACGCCCGCGCCCAGGTAGCCGTCGTACGGCAGTCTGGTCACGTTGTCGAGCGAGGTACCGGCGGCGTCACGGTACTTCTTGTTGCTGGTGGCGGCGAGGGCGCCGAGGCTCAGGCCGTGGAAACCGTTGGTGAAGGCGACGACGTTGCTGCGGCCGGTCGCCTGGCGGGCCACCTTGAGGGCGGCCTCGACGGCGTTGGCGCCGGTCGGGCCCGTGAACTGCACCTTGTAGTCGAGGCCGCGGGGCTTCAGGATGCGAGCCTCGAACGCCTCGAGGAAGGCGCGCTTGGCGCTGGTGGCCATGTCCAGGCCGTGGATGATGCCGTCGCGCTGCAGGTACTCGATGAGCGCCTGGGTGAACAGCGGGTTGTTGTGCCCGTAGTTCAGCACGCCGGCGCCGGCGAAGAAGTCGAGGTAGTTCTGGCCGTCGGCCGTGGTGAGGGTTGAGCCCCTGGCCGAGTCGAACACCACCGGGAAGGAACGGATGTAGCCGCGCACCTCCGACTCGATGCGGTCGAAAATCTCGAGGTCGCCCATACTCTTCACTTCCTGTGGTTCGTGTACTGCGTGGGGCGGATGCCGGCATGCGCACATTGTGGGTGCCCTGTGCCGCGTCATCCGATAGTGGTGGCCCAGCACGAAAACTCGTGCGGGGCTGCCCGCCAAGCCTACCCAGTGCAGCCTGAGGTTCCGATGTGGCCGCGCCCTGCCCGTGGCTCTCGTGGCTCCGCCCCCGTTGGTCGACGAGCGGGGAACAAGCGTATCGAGACTTCGCGCGGGGCTCGGTCTCGGGCGGGAAACCAGGTCTCGATGCGGCGCTGGCGCGCCCACTGGACCAGCGGGGGCGACGCGCCGTGATTAGTCGCGCAGGCCGGGGCCGATCAGCACGCGCCAGACCCAGCCGGCTGCGGTCTCCACCGGCGGCAGCGGCTCGCGCGCCAGCCACGTCTCGATCACGGCGATGGCCGAGCCGGCGATGCCCGCGCCGACGACGTCCAGCGGCAGCCCGTCGAATGCGTGGCTGCCGGAGGCGACGACGCCCTCGCGTGCGGCGGTTTCGAGTCGGGCGCGGATGCGGGATGCCGCCACCGAGGAGCCCCGCTCGCCGAGGACACGCTTGTAGAGCGCGGCGTTCGTCTCGAAATGCCGCAGGTAGGCCACCAGGTCGTCCGGCGCCTCGAGGGGCAGTGGGCCGTCCAGTTCGGGCACGCGGGCCCCGGCATCCGTCTCTGCCGCATCGAGTGCATCGGCCAGCAGCGTGTCCTTGTCGGAGTAGTGCTGATAGAAGCTGCTGCGGTTCACGCCGGCGCGTTCCACGATGGCGCCGATCGTGATGTCGTCGAGCGTGCGTTCCTGGGCGAGCGCGAGCAGGGCCTGCTGCAGGCTCCTGCGGGTGCGTTCGACTCGGATGTCCATCGCCCCAGTGTTGCAGGCTTTGGACGTCGTTACCGTCAATTCACCGACACTTGTCGGTTTTCCGACACAAGTCGGATAGTGTCGGAGTGTGAAGCTGCGCTGCGATCACTCCGATCGGAGCGAGACGAAAGGACGCGCACATGGCAACGGACTCCAAGCCCCTCACCGGTAACAGCACGATCGGCGAATGGCTCGCGCACCCCGAGGGCGGCCCTGCCGTGAAGGGGTTGCTCGCGGCATCCGGCGCGACCGAGGAATCGCTCGCCCCCGTGCTCGGCCTGCCGCTGCAGCAGCTCGTCACCCTGAGCCAGGGCCAGATGCCGCAGTCCGTCGTCGACGACCTGGTCAAGGCCGTCAACGGCGGCGTGATCCCTGAGAGCGAGGTGAGCGGCTGGCAGGAGAAGATCACCGGCGGCCGCTTCTCCGGCAAGACCGTGATCGTCACCGGCGCCGCCTCCGGCATCGGCCGCGCCACCGCCTCCCGCATCGCGCGCGAGGGCGGCCGCGTCGTCGCCGTCGACATCTCGGCCGAGAAGCTCGCCGAGTTCGCCGCCTCGGTGCCCGGCGCCGAGATCGTCACCGTCGCCGGTGACATCACCAAGCAGGAGTCCATCGACGAGATCGTGGCCGCCGCCGGCGAGCGGATCGACGGCCTCGCCAACGTGGCCGGCATCAACGACGACTTCTCCCCGCTGCACGAGACCAGCGACCAGATGTGGGACCGCGTCATCGGCGTCAACCTCACCGGTGCGTTCAAGCTCACCCGCGCCGTGCTGCCCGCGATGCTCGCGGCCGGCTCCGGCTCGGTCGTCAACGTCGCCAGCGAGGCTGGCCTGCGCGGCAACGCCTCCGGCAACGCGTACACGGCGTCCAAGCACGGCGTCGTCGGCCTGACCCGCAGCGCCGCCTTCATGTACGGCCCGGCCGGCATCCGCGTGAACGCCGTCGCCCCGGGCGGCGTCGCCACCGGCATTCCGTTCCCCCCGCACGTCTCCGAGGCCGGCCAGGCACGCCTGCAGCCGTTCCAGTCGGCGATCCCCACGATCGCGACGGCCGAGCAGCTGGCCGCGTCGATCACCTTCCTGCTCAGCGACGACGGCGTGAACATCAACGGCGTCACGTTGCCCTCAGACGGCGGCTGGTCGGTGCAGTAACACCCAGCGCAAGACAGAAAGAGGGGCGGATGCCGTGGCATCCGCCCCTCTTCGTTGGCTTCGGTCGCTGGCGCTGCCTCGAGCCAACGGACGGGGTCAGCGCAGGTCGAGCCGCATCAGCACGCGCGGGAAGCCGTTGAGAACCGAGTCGGTGTCGGCGGCCCTCACGAAGCCGGCCCGCTCGAACAGCGCCCGCGTGCCGACGTAGGCCATGGTCAGGTCGACCTTCTCTCCTCGGTTGTCGACCGGGTAGCCCTCGACGGCCGGCGCCCCGTTGGCCCGCGCGAAGTCGACGGCGCCCGCGAGCAGCGCGTGCGAGAGGCCTGCGCCGCGGTGCCCCGGCCGCACCCGGATGCACCACACCGACCACACGGCCAGATCGTCGATGTGTGGAATCTTGCGGTTGCGGGCGAAGCCGGTGTCGGCCCGCGGGTGCACGGCGGCCCAGCCGACCACCTCGTCGCCGTCGTAGGCGAGCACGCCGGGCGGCAGGTCCTCGCGGCACAGCTCGCGCACGCGCTCCCCGCGTTCCGGCCCCCGCAGCGACAGATTCTCCTTCGACGGGATGCGGTAGCTCAAGCACCAGCAGACGGTCGCGTCGGCCCGTTTCGGCCCGAGCACGGCCGCGACGTCGTCGAAGACGGATGCCGGCCGCACCTCGATCACGGCAGCGGTTCCGCGGTCGGTGCGGCCGACTCGGGCGGGCCGAGAGGGGCGTGCCCGTCGAAGAGCACGACGGGAACCGGGCCGAACGGCGCAGAGCGCACGCGCACGCGGCGGCTGTCATCGGCGACGAACCCGGCGGCGGCGAGCAGTTGCGCGGTGTCGCGGTCCCAGTGGCAGCCGTGGCAGAAGCGGGCGGAGATCGGGGTGGCGATGCGCTGCACTGCACGCTTCAGGGTGCCGGGCGGGGCGGCCACGTGGTCGATGAACACGACCCGACCGCCGGGGGCCAGCACGCGCTGCACCTCGGCGAGCGCCGCCGCCGGGTCGTCCACCGAGCAGAGAACGTAGCTGCCGAAAACGGCGTCGAGCGAGCCGTCGGGCAGCGGGATCGCCTCGCAGCGCGCATCCAGCGGCTGCGCCGCGTGCCCCCACTCGCGGGCGCGGGTGGCGAGCTCCGCCCGGCGCGCGGTGTCGGGTTCGAGTCCCGTCCAGGCGACCTCCGGGTGCAGTGCGCCGAAGTTCTCACCCGAGCCCGCCCCGATCTCGAGCACCCGGCCGCGCAGCCGCGACACGAAGTCGCGCTCGAGGTCGTCGAGGTCGTCATCCGTGATGGGTGCGCTCATGCCCGCGTCCATGCCCGGTCTCCTTCCACCACTTCCAGCGTGGCACCGCCCTGCGCCCGCGGCAACCGCGGGGACCTGCCGCCGGGAACTGCGTGAGAGGGAGTGCGCGAGGGATTGTGTTCAGGGTGGGGCGGGAGGAGTCTGGGGAGTAGACGAGCCTGAGAGGAACGGGGTGATGTCATTCGATACTCCAAACGGCACCAGGGGAGCGCGCCAGCCCGGGCACAGCCGCATCGAGCACTGGGGCAACACGAGTCAGGTCAAGCGCATCCGCCGGAAGGGCGATCCAGAGCACGCGAAGGTCGTGGTGCTGGTGACCGTCGGCAGTAAGACCGGGGCCGAGCGGTCCACTCCGGTGCGGCGCTTTCCCGGTCGGGACGGCAGCACGATCATCGTGGCGTCGGCCTCGGGCGCCGCACGAAACCCGTCCTGGTATTTCAACCTGGCCGCGCACCCCGACCGGGCCCGCATCGAATACGCCGGGCAACGGATCGACATGACCGCCGAGCAGCTCCACGGCGCGGAGCGGGAGGCAGCGTGGAAGGAGATCACCGCCCAGGCCCACGGCTACTCCAAGTACGAGAGGACCACCGATCGCGTGATTCCTGTCATCCGGCTCACCCCACGGGCAGAGTCGAACGGTGCACCCGCCCCCGAACACTGACTATGAACACTGACGATGAACACGGACGGTGAACACTGAGGATGAGTCAGGTGGGGGATTGCGCGAGGCGGGCAGCGGGAGGATTCTGGGGTGACGAACCACACCGAGTCAGCACACCGAGTCAGCAAAGGGGCGGGCCATGTCGAACAGCAAACCGGGCAAGCGCGAGAAACTCGAGCACAAGGGCAGGGAATTCACCCTCGAGAAGGTCGACCCGCAGCATTGGCAGATCACCGACGAGGCCGGCACGGTCTACGGCTCGGTCGCGATGCTCACCAAGCACGGTTCCGACGATGACCCCGTCTTCAACGGCTACCTGGTCGGGCACGAGGACTACACGCACTTCGGCTCCGACTGGCTCGGCATTTCGCGCCTGCTGATCAACGAATTCGACGGCAAGCACCCGCGCGAGATCACGCACTACTAGGGCGGATGCCGGCCGACTGCGAGCGCTGGCGGGGGCACCGGGCTCGGCGTAGCATGACGCCACCGAGCTAGGAGGAACCATGGCGAACCTCGTCGTGCATTTTGAGATCCACGCGTCAGAGCCGGAGCGGCTCATCGATTTCTACTCGAAGCTGTTCGGCTGGAAGTTCGCCAAATTCGGCGAGATCGACTACTGGTCGATCGACACCGGCGAGGGAGCGGTGGCCCAGGGCACAACCCCCGGACTGGGCATCAACGGCGGTCTGGTCAAGCGAATGGGGCCGAAGCCCCCGGTCGGCGCCGAGGTGAACGGCTGCAATATTGTGATCGGCGTCGAGGGCATCGACGCGCTGTTCGCCAGAGGGCTCGAGCTGGGCGCGACCGAGGCGTTGCCGCTGGATGACATGCAGGGGATCGGCCGGCTGGGCTACTTGCTCGATCCAGACAACAACGTGTTCGGCATGATCTCACCGGAGCTCTCCGACGGCACGAACGTCATGATGCCGATGTCGCCCAGCTAGGCGCTGTCCTCCCCGGCCGGCACCTCAGCAGGTTCGGCAGGTTCTGCCGCCTGGACGGGTTCGGCGGCCTTGACCGGGTCGGCCGGCGCGCCACGGCGACCGGCCGCGCGCCGCCGCACGGCAACCCCGGCGTAGACCAGGCCGACCCCCAGCAGCGCCCAGAGCGCCAGCAGGGCGAGGCCGGCCCACGCCGTTCCGGCGTCGCCGGTGAGGCTGGCCAGCAGCAGCCCGAGCGCCGGAGCCGTCGGCAGCGCGGCGGCGAGGTTCTCCAGCACCGGGGGCACGGTGGAACTCAGCCCGGCCGCCAGCGCCGTCACCGCGACCACAATCGCCAGCAGCCGGCCGACCGCACCGAACGCAGCGGCGAGGCCCTGGTTGACCACCGCGAAGACGGCGCCGATGAACACGCAGGCGGCGGCGAAACTGATCCACTGCAACGGCCCGACGGCCACCGCCGTCAGCACGACCGCCCCGACCACGAGCCCTTGGGCGGCGCCGAACGCCGCCGACCGTCCGGTCGAGCGCAGCGTGATGCGCAGCGTGGGAACGGCGCTGAACAGCCGGCGGGTCGGCACCGCCCGGCGGGCGAGCGCCAACACGAGCCCGCCGAGCCAGAGCGCGACCACCGCGAACAACGGCACTGACTGGAACCCGGTGGGCACGGCATCCTGCACGATCAGCACCGGGTCAGACACCACGGTGGAGAGCGTTTGGATGTCGCTGTCGGAGTATGTCGGGATCTGGGCGACCGCCTGCTGCAGGCCGCTCGCGAGCTGCGCCGCCCCGGAATCCGTCTGCGCCGCTCCCGCCGCCAGGCTGCTCGCCCCGTCGGCGAGTGACGCGGCCCCGCCGCTCAGCTGCTCAGCGCCCGCGGCCAGCTGGGCGGCGCCGCTCGCCGATGAGTCGATGCCGTCCACGAGCGCGCCCATGCCGGCGGCCAGCTGGGCGTTGCCGGATGCCACCTGATCTGCACCGCCGGCCAGCTGCCCCGCGGCCTGCGCGGCGCCCTGCAGGCGGGAGAGCGCGGCCGTCGCCCGGTCACAGGCCCGGCCCCGCGTCTGACAGAGCTCGGCCACGACGGCCGCGAACTGGTTCGTCGCATCCGTCAGCGCCGTGTTCAGGCCGTCGGTGGCCGAGGCCACCGCCCCGGCGCCGGCCGCCAACTGCTCCGTCTGCCCCGGCAGTGGCTGCGCAGCCGAGTCCAGCTCGCCCAGGCCGTTCGCGAGCGCAGCCGCACCCGCGTCGAGAGAGGCCGCCCCGGAGCTCAGCTGTGCGGCGCCGCTCGCCAGCGACTGGGCGCCGCTCGAGAGCGTGTCTGCCCCGGCGGCGAGGCTGTCGGCGCCGGTGGAGGCCTGCCCGATCTGCTGGTTGATGGTGTTGAACCCCGCGTACACGTTGTCGAGGTACTGGGCGATGAGCTGCTGGTTGAGCGATGCCGCCGCGGTGCGGGTGATGACGCGCGTGATTGAGGGGTCGAGGGACGCCGTCGCCGGCGTGGTCTGCACCTGGAGGGTGGCCTGCGCGATATCCGCGGCGGGCCCCCCGAGTGACACGGCCGAGGCGGAGAACGTGGCTGGAACGGTGACGACGGCCGCGTAGCGGCCGGATTGCAGGCCGGCCGCCGCCTCGTCTCCGTTGGTGAGCACCCAGGTGAAGTTCTGCGTCGTGCCCGAATCCGTGCTCGAATCCGTGCCCGCAACAGTGCTCGGATCCGCGCCCGCCGCCGAGCTGGTGGTGGCTTGGCCGCCGGCGATGAGACCGGCCGAGAACTGTCGGCCGAGCGGCACCGTCTTACCGTTCACGGTGACCGGTTGGTCGTTGTTGACGATGGCCGCCGTCACCCTGTCCAGGTGCGTCGTCGGCGCGCTCAACGCCCAGGTCAGCAGCCCGCCGATGAGCAGCGGCACGAGCAGCAGGCCGAGCAGGGCGAACCGGCCGAGGTGCTCCGATCCGGAGGTGGCCGAGAAGCCCGGTGTGGGGGCGGCAGTGGCAGTAGAAGGGGCGGTCATGTCAATGCACCAACTCGGATTCCGGGGTCGGCGAGTGCGGGACGCCCAGCGAGACGCTGACCAGCGCGACCCCCTCCGGCAGGAGCAGCGCGCCCGGCGTGCCCGCGCCCTGGGCCAGCACGAAGCTCGGCGGGGTGAGGTCCCGCCGCGCGGCCGCCCGCAGGAACTCCGTGAGCAGCCGGCGGATGCGCTCCAGCGTCTCTGGGGCGAGCACGGTGTCGGCCACGTCGATCATCAGGATCGCCGGCCGGCCGTGGAGGGCGTCGCGGATGTCGCCAACGGCGGTGGCGGAACCCTCCAGTCGCACGTAAGCCGTGCGGGCGCGTGCGGCGGCCGCCCGGGTGGGCTGGACGAACCCGCAGACCTTCAACCGCCCGGCGAGCACCGGGGCCCGCCCACCGAGCGCCAGCAGCAGGGCGCTCCGCTCCGCCGGCGACCCGTCCTCAACGATCAGCGCCTGCCCCTCGGCGAGCAGCGCGTCGAACCCGGCGTCGGGCGCCGCGGCATCCGCGCCCGGCGTCTCAGCGGTGCGCACCCCCTCCGCCGCGACGGCCAGCCGGGAGCCGGGCTCCGGCCACTCGGCGAGGGCGAACTCGGCGGCGAGCCCCTCGCCCTCGACGTCGAAGCGGGGCAGGGCACGGTCCAGCCATGCCGGGAACCACCACGCCCCGTGCCCGAACAGCACGAGCACGGCCGGGATGAGCGTCATCCGCACCACGAAGGCGTCGATCGCCACGCCGACCGCGAGCCCGAAGGCGATCGGCTGGATGTTTGCCTCGCCCTCTGGCACGAAGGCGGCGAACACCGCGAACATGATGATCGCGGCGGCCGTGACGACGCGGGCCGAGACCACGAAGCCGTCGTGCACGGCCTTATCCGGGTCGTGGCCGTGCACGTAGTCCTCGCGCATCCGGCTGACCAGGAACACCTCGTAGTCCATGGCCAGGCCGAACAAGACGCCCATCAGGATGATCGGCATGAAGCTGATAACCGACCCCAGCCCGGCCACGTTCAACGGTGCGGCGAGGAAGCCGTCGATGAAGACAAGGGCGGTGAGCCCGAACGCGGCGCCGATGGAGAGCGCATAGCCGAGCGCGGCCGTGACGGGCACGACGATCGAGCGGAACACCATCGCCAGCAGCACCAGAGAGAGGCCGATGACGAGCAGGCCGAACGGCAGCAGGGCGTCGGCGAGGCGCGCCGAGATGTCGATGCCCGCCGCGGTGTACCCGGTGACCGAGAGCGATACGCCGTACTCCTTCTGGAAGTGGTCGTGCATCCCGCGCAGGGTGGCCACCAGCTGCTCCGTCTGCTCCGAGTCGGGGGAGCCGTCGGGGATCACCTGCACGATGCCCGTGTCGCCCGCCTGGTTGGGGGTCGACAGTGGAACGGAGGCCACCCCGGGCACGGCCGCGATCTCGGCGCCCAGATTGTCCATCAGCCCGACGGGGTCCGTGCTCTGGATGACGGAGCCCGTGACGATCAGCGGGCCGTTGAATCCGGGCCCGAAGTGCTCGGCGATCAGGTCGTAGGTGACCCGCCCCGGGGTGCCCTCGTCCAGCGAGCCGGCATCCGGCAATGCCAGGCGCAGGCTGAGGGCGGGGATGGCGGCGAGGCCGAGGAGTAGCACGACGGCGATGACGGTGACGAGCGGCCAGTGGGTGACGGTGCGCACCCAGGCCGGGAAGAACCGTCCTGGCTTGCCGGCCTCGGTAGCCGGCGGCGGCGCCTGCCCCGGCTCGCCCTCTTCACTCGATCCCTCCGCCTCAGTGGAGTCGTCTGCCTCCGACTCCTCGCCCGGTGCGGCCGACGGCTCGAGAATCTCGGCATCGTCAGCACCCTCGTCCGCGCCCTCGCCGGCGCCCTCTGCCTCGTTGGTCGCGGCGCCGGGGCTCGGCGGCCGGAACCGCTTGGCGACGACCCGCCAGCCGACGAAGCCGAGCAGTGCCGGGGTCAGCGTCACCGATATCAGCACGGCGATCGCGACGGCCAGCGCCGCGGCGACGCCCATGATGCTGAGGAACGGGATGCCGGCCACACCGAGCCCGAGAAGGGCGATGATCACCGTGATCGCCGCGAACACCACGGCGGAGCCCGAGGTGGCGACGGCGCGGGCAGCGGACTCCTCCGGCCCGATGCCGTGCCGGAGCTGGTCCTGGTGCCGGGAGATGATGAACAGCGCGTAGTCGATGCCGACGGCCAAGCCCAGCATGAGTGCCAGCAGCGGCGTCGTCGACGTGATCGTCAGCACGCTGGTGGCCGCGAACACGATGGCGAGGGACGCGCCCACACCGAGAAGTGCCGTGATCAGCGGCAGCCCGGCCGCCACGAGCGAGCCGAAGGTGAGGAACAGCACGACGAAGGCCACGGCGATGCCGACCAGCTCGGTGATGCTGATTCCGGTCGAGCTCTGCGCGAAGAGTTGGCCGCCGACGGCGACCTCGGAACCCGGCGGCAGGGCCGTTTGAAGTGTGGCGCCCGCTTGCTGGAGCGCGGCAGACGTCGTCGGCAGCACGGCGGTCGTCGCCACGCTCAGCTGGATCGGCACGATGACGGCCGAGTGGTCGGCGCTGATGTTCGCGCTCGACGTCGACCCGTAGGGCACGGTCGCCGACGACACCTGCGGGATCGCCGCGATGGCCGTCGCGGCATCCGTGACCGCGGCCTGGAAGTCCGGATCTGTGACGTCGCCGCCGTCCGGGGCGACAGCGATGAGCTGGGCGGAGGTCCCGCTCACCTGCGGAAACGTGCGGGCGAGCGCGTCGAGGGCGTCTTGCGACTCGGTGCCGGGAATGCTGTAGGTGTTGTCGGTGCCCTGGCCGAGCAGCCCGGCGCCGGCGAACAGCAAGGCCAACGCGACGATCCAGAGCACGAGTACCCGTCGGTGCATGCGGAACGCCCATCGGCCAAGTGCGTAGAGGGCAGCAGACATGGCGACCGTTTCGGGTAGCAGTCTCGGGGGATGAACCGGCGGGCTGGTGTCGGACAGGCTACAACTGCTCCGGGCCTCCGGCAAGGGTCGCCGGAGGTGCCGGGCTGCGCCGCGAGCTGGGTGAGAATGGGTGTATGACGACACAGCTGAATGAGATCGCACTGCACTTCGTGGGCGAGCGGCACATGGGCATCCTGTCGACACTGGACCGGCGCGGCGGCGTCCACTCGGTGCCCGTCGGCTTCACGGTGGAGGGCGGCGTTGTGCGCATCATCACGTCGGATGCCACGCAGAAGGTGCGCAACGTGGAGCGCGGTGGCACGGCGACGGTCGCCCAGGTTCACGAGGGCCGATGGATCTCGTTCTCTGGCCCGGCCACGATCAATCGTGACGCGGATGCCGTCGCACACGCGGTCGAGCTGTACGCCGGGCGCTACCGGCAGCCGCGGGTGAACCCGATCCGGGTCGTGGTGGAGATCGCCGTCGACAAGACGATGGGATCGGCCGACCTCTTCGAGCCGCAGGAGGAATCGGCGGCCTGACGGCGCGCTGTTGGTCTGGCCGCGCAATCGTGGCCAGAATGGGTTCATGGACCCCGTGCTTGACCAGCTCTCCCTCACAGTGACCGCTGCGAAGACGCTTGAAGAGCTGGCTCGCCCGATGCTGGAGATGCTCGAAGCGGTCACCGGTCTGGAGTCGACGTACCTGACCACGGTCGACCTCGACAAGGGAATGCAGAGCATCCTGTTCTCTCGTAACGTCAGCGCACTGCAGATCCCGGAGGGGCTCACGGTTCCGTGGGCAGACACGCTGTGCAAGCGCGCACTCGACGAGAACAACTTCTACACCTCAGATGTGCCGGAGCGTTGGTCAGATTCCGAGGCCGCGGCCGCGCTCAACATCCAGACCTACGTGAGCATGCCGATCGCGACCGAGACCGGTGGGCTCTACGGCACGCTCTGCGCGGCGAGTTCCACCTCGCTGCCGCTCCAGCCGCAGTCACAGATGGTGTTGCAGCTGTTCGCCAAGATGATCGGGCAACAGGTGGAGCGGGAACTGTTGTTCCAGAGCCTGCAGCAGGCGAACAGCGAACTCGCCTCGCACGCATCAACGGACGCCCTCACCGGCCTGCCGAACCGGCGGCTGCTGCTCGACGAGCTGCGCCGCATGCTGGCCCGCGGCGTCCGCGACGGGCGGGGTGTGATCGTCGCATTCATCGACCTCGATGGCTTCAAGGCGGTCAACGACGCCCACGGCCACGAGGTGGGAGACGAGTTCCTCTTCACCATCGCGCATCGGCTCGGCTCTGTGCTGCGGCAGGGCGACCTGCTGGCCCGGCTCGGCGGCGATGAGTTCGTCGTGATCGGGGCAGGGCCGGCGTTCGGTGACACACGGGGCGCGGCAGAGGCCGCCGAGGCCGTGCGCGCCCGGCTGGCCGACTGCACGACGGGGCGCATCGACCTCGGTGTCGGCCCCGTCGACTACGCGGGGGCCAGCGTCGGGGTCGTCGTCGTCGACCCGCTCAGCACGACCGCCGAGGCTGCCCTCCGGCTGGCAGACGAGGCGATGTATGTCGTCAAGCGCTCGAGGCGGTCAACGCGCATGGTCGTCGCGGCGCCCTGAACGGTGCCACGATCCGTGCCCCGCTTCGGGGTTAGAGGCCGCTGACGGCGTGCAGCCTGCCCGATTCCACGGCGTGCTCGAACGCGGCGAAATCACGCTCGTTCTGCTGGGCGTACGCGGCGGCGAAGTCGGCGAGCGCATGGTCGAACACGTCGCTGGAGCCGAGGTAGGCGGCGATCGCGACGCGGTCGCCTGTGCGCGCGTGCGCCCTGGCCAGGGTCTCCCCACAGAGGTGGGCGTACAACACCGCGCCGGTCGCGTCCATGTTCTCGACGTCCGCCGAGCCCTTCCAATCGTGCAACTGGCGCACGTAGAAGTCGCGCTGCTCGCCGTCGAAGCCCTGCACCCGCTGCCAGCCGAGGAAGATGTCGCTCGCGGCCTGCATCATGCGCTGGCCGCGCACGACGCGCTCCCCGTGGTGCGCGTACTCGCTGGCCGGTAGGAAGCGCTCAAGCACCGATTCCTGCGCCTCCTTCGCCTGAAGCAGCAGCGGGTCTTTGTCGTCGCGCCCGCGCAGCAACAGGATCCACGCCCGCGTGCCGACGCTGCCGACGCCGACGACCTTGCGGGCCATGTGCAGGTACTCGAACTCGTGCAGTGGGTGGTTCTGCTGGGTGAGCGTTGACTGGTACTCGGCGATGACCTGGCGCATTTGCTCCACCTCCGCCTCGCGCGTGCGGCCAGCAGGCGCGAGGTCGTCGATGGGAACGATCAGAGGGGGCACCGCGAGGATGCGCAGCTCGCCGTCGACGACGCCGACGAGTTTCGTGAACGCGCTCAGGCTGTCGCGGGAGAGCGCCTTGGTGAGCACCGCGGTGGTTCGTTTCACCTGCCGCTTGCCCGCCCGGTTCTCCTCCTCCTCGTGCTTCAGCCAGTTCAGGGCGTCATCGGCGCTGATCCGGTTGTACCAAGACGCCAACACCGGTGAGTGCGCGGCCGTGCGCATCCGCTCCCGATACGCCTTGGCCAGCGACAGCACGCTGTCCCGGCGCTCGGCGTCGCTGAAACCGCGGTGCTGCCCGGCGACCTCGAAGCTGGCCGCCAGCCGCTTGAGATCCCATTCCCACGGGCCGGGCAGGGTCTCGTCGAAGTCGTTGATGTCGAAGGTGAGTGTGCGCTCCGGGGTTCCGAAGACACCGAAGTTCGACAGGTGCGCATCGCCGCAGAGCTGCACGGTGATGCCGGATGTCGGCGAGTCGGCCAGATCGGAGGCCATGATCAGCGCGGCCCCACGGTAGAAGGTGAACGGGGAGACCGCCATGCGCCCGTAGCGGATGGGCACTAGTTCGGGGGCGCGGTTGACCGCCTGCTCCTCGAGCAGCGTGACGGGATCGGGGCGGTCAGCTGCCGGTGCCCACACGGCGTGCGCGGACCGGGGCGTGCGGCGCCGCGCCTCCCGCCCGGCCTCCTCCCGCAGTGCGAAGGCCGGGGAGAGCTCGCCGCCCGCGTGCCTGGTTCCGGCGGTGTCAGACATGGCTCAGTACCCTCCCATGGCCTTGGCCTTGAGCGCGTCGAACTCGCCCGGCGTGATGGTGCCCGCATCCATCAACGCCTTCGCCTGAGCGATGTCGGATGCCGGAGTGTTCGACGGTGCCGGCTTCGAGTAGTCCTCCGGCACGACGCCGTCGCCGTAGCGCGCCCTGCCGGAGCGCTCGCCCATCGACCCACCCCGCGCGATCAGGTAGACCAGGGCCGTGATGAACGGCACGAAGATCAGGAAGATGATCCAGATCGCCTTGAACCAGCCATTCAACTGGTGGTCGCGGAACAGATCGCTGAGCACCCAGAACAAGATCACCAGATAGCAAACGAAGACCCAGGTCCAGAACAAGAATCCGACAACGTCCCACACGTTCATATCCGTGGCCATTCTCTCGGGGCGCACCCCCTCGGCTGCGCCAGTGGCAGAGACTGTACTCCGCCGCCGGCGCCCCGTGCCTCCCCCTATTTGAATGAGAAATTCGGCCCAGGCCGGGAGCATTGCGCTCCACCGCACCGAGGTCGATACTGAGCTTGCGGCATCCGGACCCGCCCGCGCCGCGCGAGTGAATCGGTGCACGCATGAAGAAATGGACCGTCGTTCTCATCCTCGGCAGCGCCCAGTTCGTCATGGTGCTGGACGGCACGGTGATGAACGTGTCGATCTCCACGGTCGTCGCCGACCTGGACACGACCGTCACCGCGATGCAGGCGGCCATCACCTTCTACACGCTGACGATGGCCGCGTTTATGCTGCTCGGCGCGAAACTCGGCGATGTGTGGGGGCGTCGGCGCGCGTTCGTGATCGGCTCGATCGTGTACGCGATCGGCTCGCTCACCACCGCACTCAGCCCGAACATCGAGACGCTCTTCATCGGCTGGTCGATTATCGAGGGTCTGGGTGCTGTGCTCGTGATCCCCGCCATCGCCGCCCTCATCGCCGACAATTACACCGGCTCGGCCCGCATCACCGCCTACGCGACAATCGGCGCCGTCTCTGGCGCGGCCGTCGCGGCCGGGCCGTTGATCGGTGGATTCGTCACAACCTATTTCAGCTGGCGCTACGTCTTCGTCGCCGAGGTCGTGATCATGGCCATCGTCGTTCTATTCTCCCGCCGGGTGACCGATTCGACGCCGCCGCGGAAGGTGCGCATCGACGTGCTCAGCGTGCTGCTGTCGGCACTCGGCCTCGTCGGGGTGGTGTTCGGCATGCTGCAGAGCAAGACCTGGGGCTGGGTGACGCCGCTGCATTCGCCCGAGGTCAACGGGGTGGCGATCGCCCCGCTCGGCATCTCGCTCACCGCCTGGTTCATGCTCGCCGGCGCCGTGCTGCTCTACTTCTTCGTGCGTCGGCAGAGGGAGCTCGTCGCGAAGGGGCTGCCGCCGCTCGTGCACGTGGAGATGTTCGGGATCAGGCAGCTGCGCAGCGGCCTCAGCGTGCTCGGCGCGCAGTATGCGATCACCGCCGGGCTCTTCTTCATGGTGCCGGTGTACCTGCAGATGACGTTGGGGCTGGACGCCCTGCAGACGGGCATCAAGATCTTCCCGCTGTCGATCGCGTTGATCCTGTTCTCGATCGTCGGCACCCGGCTCTCGGCCCGGTGGTCCCCGAGGCGCATCGTGCGTTGGGGGCAGGCGATTCTGGTGCTCAGCGCGATCGTGCTGCTCGGCTCGCTGGACGTCGACCTCAAGAGCTGGATCTTCGCCACCGGCATGTTCTGTGCCGGCGCGGGGCTCGGGCTGTTGGCCTCGCAACTGGGCAACGTGAACATGTCGGCCGTCAGCTCCTCCGAGTCGAGTGAGGCCGGTGGCCTGCAGGGCGTGTTCCAAAACCTGGGATCCTCGCTCGGAACCGCGCTGATCGGATCGGTGCTGATCGGGGCACTGGCGACGTCGTTCGCCTCCGGGGTGGCCGCCAGCGAGCTGCCGAGCGACGTGCGCGCCACGGTCAGTCAACTCACGGAGGGCGGCGTGGCCATCGTGCCCGCATCCAGCGTTGAGGGCATCGCCGAGAATGCCGGCCTCAGCCCTGCCGATGCCCAGACGCTCACCACGATCTACAGCGAGTCACAGATCAGCTCGCTGCGCACCTCGTTCTTCGCCCTCATCGTGATCGCCGCATTCTCGATGCTGTTCGCCCGCGGCATCCCGAACGAGGTGGCAGGGGGCAAGCCGGGCAGCAAGCCGGGCGGCACACGCAGCGGTGAGCCGGAGGCGAAGCCAGAGAGCCAGAGGGCGGTGCCCAGGCGCCGCAGGGGGCGCAGCAGCCGGCCAGGCGGATCATGAGCCACGCAGCCCCCGCAGGCCACGAAGGGTCCGCTGCCGAACGCGAGGCCAAGGCCACGATGCTCGTCCGGGTGCGATCCGGGCTGATCACCGAGGAATCGGTGTACGGCATCGTGCTCGTCAGCGGCATGATCGTCGTCGCCGGAGGTTACGGCGCGACGAGCTGGCAGACCTTCCTCGCCGTGATCGGCACGGTGCTCGTCTTCTGGGCCGCGCACGTCTACGCCGGCACGGTCGCCGGCCATGGCGTGTTGGAGGGCGACGAGACGACCCTGTCCGGTGCGTTCCACCGCGCGGTGCGCCGCTCCCTCGGCTTCCTGTTCGCCGCGCTGCTGCCCTGCTTCGTGCTGCTGCTCGGTGCGCTGCGTGTGATCGACGACTCCGTCGCGATGTGGACGGCGCTCTGGCTCGGCGTCGTCGTGCTCGGCGTGCTCGGCTTCAGCGCGTTCACCGTGCGGGGCAGCTCCTGGCCCGTCCGCATCGCCGGCACGTTGGGCACCGCGGCGTTCGGGCTGGCCATGATCGCGTTGAAGGCCATCATTCATTAGCCGGGCGGCGCCGGTACAGTGCACAACGGGAGGACGACATGAGCCAGTCACTATCGATCGTGCGGGTGCTCCGGCACCCGGCTGAGAGCCGGGAATCCCTCGAGTCCGTCGCCCTCATGGTGGGGGCGGCCGGTTTCGTGCTCGGCACCCTCGTCGCCGTCGTGGCGTTCAGGGAGGGGGCGGTGCCGATCGCCGGCCCCGGCTCACTCGGCCAGCTGATTGCGGTCTGCGCCGCGCTGGTCGCGCTCGCCGTGGTGGTGTGGGCGCGGATGCTGGTGCGCCCCCGTCGTGCCGCGGCCGATGGTGCCCCGCGCCTGCGCTGGTTCGACACCGCCGCCATCGCCCTGACCTACGCCATGATCGCGCTGCTCGGCTGGGTCGGCGTCGCCGCGGTGCTCGCCCAGAGTTTCGTCGACGCCGTCGTGTTCCCCTTCTCTGCCGCGCTGCTGGCCGGTGTGGCCGTCGCGCTGACCGCGTATGTGGTGTTCCTCTCGGCCGTGCACCTGACCCCGGTCAGCCTCTCGCTGGTGCTGGCGCTGTTCCTGGTGGTTGGGATGCTGACCAGCATGTTGAGCGCCACCGATCCGCACTGGTGGCAGGCGAACCTCAGTTCACTCGGCATGACGGACGACCTGTCTGCGCGCGCGTTCAACCTGACCCTGATCATCGCGGGCGCGTTGGTGACGACGATCGCGAACTTCGCGACGGCGTCGCTGCCGGCCGGGTCGGACGACGAGCGGCGGCACCGCCTGTTCGTGCGGGTGGCGCTCATGCTGATCGGCATCCTGCTGGCTTGCGTCGGGATCTTTCCCGTCGACGAGTCGCTGCAACTGCACAACCTCTCGGCGACCGGCATGGCCATCGTCTTCGTCACCCTGGTGCTGCGGCTGCGCACTCTGATCCCGACCACGCCGCGCGTGTTTCTGATCGTCGGCTACGTCTTCGTCGGCGTGATCGTGCTGCTCGCGGTGCTGTTCGTGACCGGGTACTACAACCTGACCGCCGTCGAGCTCGTGCTCGCCGTGCTCGTCTTCACCTGGCTGATCGTGTTCATGCGCAACCAGGGGCTGAGCACGCAGGCGCCGCCTCCCGCCGACGAGGCGCGCGCGGCCCCCACGACGACGGGCGTCGCCTGACGGTGTGACGGCCGGCCCTGCCTACGGCACGACGATGTTGAACGCCGGGTCGCCGGCATCCATCACGCCCATCAGCGCCGGCAACACCGACTCGTCTCCGCTCAACTCGAGGCCCGGCGAGCTGAGGTCACCGGCCAACATCGCGATCATCCGCGGCTTCGTGGTGGTGAGCAGCGCCGGTGCGGCCGGATCCGGCTCGATCGTGCGGCTGACCAGAACGCCGTTGCGCAGCGTCAGCGAGTACGAGACGCCGAGGTCGGTGAGGGTCACGTCGAGGCGCAGATCGAGGTGCCAGGCCTTCGGCCCGTCCACCGAGATCGCGAGGGCGTCGAACATCTGCTCCGGGGTGAGCTGGGCGACGACGGCCGGCGCGGCGGTGGCCGTCGGCGTGCCGAAGTTGCCCTCGCGCAGCTCGAACGCGCCCGCAAGGAAGAAGTTGCGCCAGGTGCCGTTCTCGGAGCCGTAGCCCAGCTGCTCCAGGGTGTCTGCATACAGTTCGCGGGCGTCGGCGTTGCCGGCATCCGCGAACACCGCATGGTCGAGCAGGGCCGCCGCCCAGCGGTAGTCGCCCTCGGTGAAGGCCGCCCGCGCCAACTCGACCACGCGCTCGATGCCGCCCATCGCCGCGACGTAGCGGGTGGCCTGTGCCTCGGGCGGGTGCGGCCAGAGCCGCGCCGGGTTGCCGTCGAACCAGCCCATGTAACGCTGGTAGATCGCCTTGACGTTGTGGCTGACCGAGCCGTAGTAGCCGCGGGCGTTCCAGGCCGCTTCGAGGGCCGGCGGCAGCGGGAAGTCCTCGGCGATCTCTGCGCCCGTTGCGCCCTGGTTCAGCCGCCGCAGCGTCTGGTCGTGCAGGTAGGCATACAGGTCACGCTGGGTGGACATGAACTCTACGACGTTCTCTGCGCCCCAGGTCGGCCAGTGGTGCGAGGCGAAGGCGACGTCGCTGCGGCCGCCGAAGGTATCGATGGCCTCGGTCAGGTAGTGCGACCACACGTTGGGGTCGCGCACCAGCGCGCCGCGCAGGGTGAGCAGGTTGTGCAGCGTGTGGGTGGCGTTCTCGGCCATGCAGAGCGCGCGGTGGGCGGGGAAATAGAAGTGCATCTCGGTCGGCGCCTCGGTGCCCGGCGCCATCTGGAACTCGATCTGCACCCCGTCGACGGTGTGGGTCTCACCTGTCTCCCTCACCTCGAGGGTCGGAACGATCAGGCCCACCTCGCCGCTGGACGTTGTCTGGCCGAGGCCGGCCCCCACCGAGCCGAACGGGCCACGCTCCAGCACCGCGCCGTACATGTAGCCGGCCCGCCTGCCCATGGCCGTACCTGCGTACACGTTCTCGGCGACGGCGTGCCCGACGAACCCTTCCGGCGCGATCACCTGGACCCGTCCGGCGTCGACGTCGGCCTGAGAGATGACGCCGAACACCCCGCCGAAATGGTCGATGTGACTGTGCGTGTAGATGACGGCGGTGACCGGGCGCTCGCCGCGGTGCGCGCGGTAGAGCCCGAGAGCGGCGGCGGCGGTCTCGGTCGAGATCAGCGGGTCGATCACGATCACGCCCCGGTCGCTCTCGACGAGCGTCATGTTCGAGAGGTCGAGGCCGCGCACCTGGTAGATGCCGGGCACCACCTCGTACAGGCCCTGCCGCGCCGTGAGCTGTGACTGCCGCCACAGGCTGGGGTTCACGGTCGGCGGCGCCTCGCCGGCCAGGAACGCGTAGGAGTCGTTGTCCCAGACGGTGCGCCCATCGGCCGAGCGGATGACGCCGGGCTCCAGCGCGGCGATGAATCCCCGGTCGGCGTCCGCGAAGTCCCGCGTGTCCCCGAACGGCAGGCTGCCCTTCAAGCGCTCGTTCGCCTGCTGGATCGCTGTGGTGGCCGCCTGGTGCTGCATGTTGTGCCCTCATCTCGGAGTCATAGACCGCCTCGCCGAACGAGGCGACGCGAGATCCCGAGTGGTGGTGCAGCCGGAGCCCCGCCAGATCTCTCGCAGTCTAGGACGGAGTGCGCTCCTGGAGAAGTGGCAATCCGGGAGTAGCTTCCGGTGTCGTGGACGCCCGCGAACCGGTGCGCTGCCCGAGGACGATCCCGGTGAGGGTGATCAGCACGCCAAGGATCTGCTGCAGGCTGAACGCCTCTCCGGCCAGAGCCAGGCCGAGCAGCACGCCAGTCACCGGATTGAGCAGGCCGATGAGGCCGACAGTGCCGGCGCCCAGGTGTTTGAGGCCGGAGAACCAGACGACGTAGGCCAGAGCGGTGGCGATGAGCGACACGTAGCCGAAGCCGAGCAGCGCCGGGCCGTCCAGGGCGGGCGGTGCCCCTTCCACGAGCAGGGCGACGGGCACGAGGCTCAGGCCGCCGGCCATCAGCTGCCAGGAGGTGAGTGAGAGCACGTCGACTCCGGCGCCCCAGCGCTTGGTGAGCACGAAACCGAGGGAGGAGAGCGCCATGGCGGCGAGGGAGGCGAGCACCCCGCCCGGGTTGATGGCCACCGTGCCGGTGAACAGCATGGTGCAGACGCCGATGATGCCGAGCCCGGCACCGATCAGTGACATCCGCTGCGGCCGCTCAGCGATCAGCGGCCACGCCAGCAGCATCATCACGAGCGGCGCTGTGGCCATGATCATGGCGGCGATGCTGGTCGGCAGCAGTTGGGCGGCGAGGTAGACCAGGGCGAAGAATGCGCCCATGTTCAGCGTGCCGAGCACGATCGACTTCCACCACCACGAGCCGTGCGGCCGGCGGCGACTGAGGGCGAGCAGCACCAGCCCGGCCGGCAGCGCCCGGAAGGCGGCGCCCCACAGCGGGGAGTCGGCGGGCAGGAAATGCTGGGTCACGTAGTAGCTGGCTCCCCAGGTGATCGGGGCGATCGCGGCGAGGACGACGAAGCGCCATTTATCTTCCATGGAAGCAATAATAGCTGCCGGGGAAGATAATATGGCGAGATGGACCCAGAATCCCCGGAGCGGCCCGACCGCGTCGCGCAGATCCAGCAGGAGTGGCGCAGGGAGCGGCCGGAGCTGGACGCGTCTCCGATGAGCGTGATCGGCCGCATCCACCGCCTCGGCGCCCACCTCACCGAGGAGATCCTCACGGTGTACCGGCGGCACGGCCTCGGCGAGGGCGAGTTCGACGTGCTCGCCGCGCTCCGCCGGGCCGGGGCGCCCTTCGAGCGTGCGCCGGGGGAGTTGGCCGATCACACCATGGTCACCACCGGGGCGATGAGCAAACGCATCGACCGGCTGGAGGAGCGCGGCCTGGTCAGCCGACGGGTGAGCGCGGTCGACGGCCGGGCGCGGGTCGTCGCGCTCACCGAGGCCGGGCGCGAGGTGATCGACCGCGCCGTGACCGAACACCTGGCCAACGAGCGCCGGCTGCTGGACGTGCTGAGCCCCGAGGACATCGCCGCACTCGAAGACGTGCTCGCGCGCTGGTCGCGCGCCGTCGAGAACGGCTGAGCGCGGCATCCGCACAGGCCGCCCGCTGCACGCCGACAGACGGGTCTTTCGCGCGGCCGGGCTGGAATAAGATTGACGGCATGTCTAAGGTGCTCAGCTCTCTTCCTGTCGGCGAACGCGTCGGCATTGCCTTCTCCGGCGGCCTCGATACCTCTGTGGCCGTTGCCTGGATGCGCGAGAAGGGCGCGGTGCCCTGCACGTACACCGCCGACATCGGCCAGCCCGACGAGCCCGACATCGATGCCGTTCCCGGCCGTGCCCTCGAATACGGCGCCGAGCTGGCCCGCCTCGTCGACGCCAAGTCGGCCCTGGTCGAGGAGGGCCTCGTCGCCCTGGCCTGTGGCGCGTTCCACATCCGCTCCGGCGGCAAGACCTACTTCAACACCACGCCGCTCGGCCGTGCCGTCACCGGCACCATGCTGGTGCGCGCCATGAAGGAGGACGGCGTTGACATCTGGGGCGACGGCTCCACCTACAAGGGCAACGACATCGAGCGGTTCTACCGCTACGGCCTGCTCGCCAACCCGCGCCTGCGCATCTACAAGCCCTGGCTCGACAGCTCCTTCGTCGAGGAGCTCGGCGGCCGCACCGAGATGAGCCAGTGGCTCGTCGCGCGCGGTTACCCGTACCGCGATTCGGCCGAGAAGGCCTACTCCACTGACGCCAACATCTGGGGCGCCACCCACGAGGCCAAGCTGCTCGAGGAGCTCTCCAGCGGCATCGAGCTCGTCACCCCGATCATGGGCGTCGCCAGCTGGCGCGATGACGTCGAGGTCGCCACAGAGGTCGTCTCGGTGCGCTTCGAAGCCGGCCGCCCGGTCGCCATCAACGGCGTCGAGTTCGCCGACCCCGTCGCGCTCGTGCTCGAGGCCAACAAGATCGGTGGCCGCCACGGCCTCGGCATGTCCGACCAGATCGAGAACCGCATCATCGAGGCGAAGAGCCGCGGCATCTACGAGGCCCCGGGCATGGCGCTGCTGCACATCACCTACGAGCGCCTGCTGAACGCGATCCACAACGAGGACACCGTCGCCAACTACCACGAGCAGGGCCGCCGTCTCGGCCGCCTGATGTATGAGGGACGCTGGCTCGACCCGCAGTCGCTCATGCTGCGCGAGTCCATTCAGAAGTGGGTCGGCTCCGCCGTCACCGGTGAGGTCACCGTCAAGCTCCGCCGTGGCGACGACTACACGATCCTTGACACCACGGGCCCGCACCTCAGCTACCACCCGGACAAGCTCTCGATGGAGCGCGTCGGCGACTCGGCCTTCGGCCCGGACGACCGCATCGGCCAGCTGACCATGCGCAACCTCGACATCGCCGACTCGCGCTCGCGCCTCGAGCAGTACGCGGCAGCCGGCATCATCGGCGGCGCAACCGCCGAGCTCGTCGGCGAGCTCGAGTCCGGTGCGGCCGAGGAGATCCTGGGCAGTGCCACCGGCACCGACGGCGCCAGCGACGCGCTCGATCGCGCTTCAGAGGGCGCGGCCTTCGACTCCGGCACCGACTAGTCGCTGTCGCATGACGCCTGTGAGGGGCCGGTTCCAGTGGAGCCGGCCCCTCACGCGTTTTCGCCCGCGCATGTGTGCCGCGGCTGGGTGCCCGGTCCGAGAATCGGCCGCACCCCTGTGCAGGTGCGACGCGGCGGGTTAGCCTCGAAGGAGCGCACGGTCGGGTACTGCCCCCACGAGCAGCGCACGGACCGGCCGGGCGGCGACCGAGAGGAACAGCGCCATGACCGACACCCTGGAACGCGGCACCCGGAAGAGCTCGCGCACGCAGTCAGCCGTCGAGGCGTACACCGCCCCGAAGAAGCTCAGCGACGCCTTGCAGAAGGTGCTCGTCGAACTGCTGGAACTGCAGCTGCAGGGCAAGCAGGCCCACTGGAACGTCATCGGCCACAACTTCCGTGACCTGCACCTGCAGCTCGACGAGATCATCAAGGCGGCCCGCGGCTTCTCAGACACCGTCGCAGAGCGGATGCGTGCCCTGCACGCCGTGCCGGACGGGCGCAGTGACACGATCGCCTCGACCACGACCATGCCCGCCTACCCGGCCGGGGAGACCGACACGGCCGAGACCGTCGACCTGATCACCGCCCGCTTGCACACCGTCGCAGGAACCGCCCGTGCCGTGCACGACGTGGTGGATGCCGCCGACCCGACGAGCGCCGACATCTTGCACACGATCATCGAGAAGATCGAGCAATACGCCTGGATGGTCGGCGCCGAGAACCGCACCCCGTAGCCATCACTGCTGCACATATGGTCATTCTTCTGGGCAGATCCGCCTCGGAAGCGACCAAACGTGCAGCATCGGCACCGGTCAGAGGGCGTCGAGCACGGCCTCGATATCGCTCAGGTCGAGGCCCGTCGCGTTCGCGAGGCGGCCGTCGAGCAGGGCGTTCAACTGCCCGGCATCCGCCCGGTGCAGCGGAACGCTCACCCCGCGCAGACAGTCGTCGCAGTTGCATCCTGCGGGATCAATGGTCGACACGATTTCGTCACTGTTGATCGCGGTCATGAGGCCCCCTCTCATCGATCCAGCGAGCCTATTCTGCCGGGTGGTACCCCGCAAATGGGGGATAACCCGGAATTGTCCCTGAGTCGCCGAGTGACGGATCCTGCGACAACGGGGATCAGTCACGCCGCCAGGTCTTGGTATTCTTGACAAAACCGCGACCAGGCAGGGGAGATTGATGATCTTCTCTCTTGTGGCGGTCGGAATCCTGGCCCTCGCCACCCCGCTGTTGACGCGCTGGCTGAAAGCGCGGGTGTTCTGGCTGATCGCCCTCGCCCCCGCCGCGCTGTTCGTGGTCACGCTGATGCAGGCACCCGGCGTCCTGGCCGGCACGCCGATCACGCAGGTATACCCCTGGATTCCGCAGCTCGGCATCGAGCTCAGCTTCCGCCTCGACCCTCTGGCCCTGCTGCTCGCCCTGATCGTGACCGGGGTCGGCGCGCTCGTGCTCGCCTACTGCGCCCGCTACTTCAGCGACGACGAGCCGGGACTCGGCCGCTTCGCCTCCCTGCTGCTGGCATTCGCCGGGGTCATGTACGGCCTCGTCACGAGCGATGACGTGATCGTCATGTTCGTGTTCTGGGAGGCCACGAGCGTGCTCTCGTACCTGCTCATCGGGCACAACACGGGCCGCAAATCGAGCCGTGGTGCTGCGCTCCAGGCGCTCACCGTCACCACCTTTGGCGGTCTGGCGATGCTCGTCGGAATCGTCATGCTCGCCATGGCGAGCGGAACCACCTCGCTCACCGAGATCATCGCGAACCCGGTCGGCGGCGCCTTCGGCCAGGTCGCCATCGTGCTCGTTCTGCTCGGCGCGCTGAGCAAGAGCGCGCTCGTGCCGTTCCACTTCTGGCTGCCAGCCGCGATGGCCGCACCGACGCCCGTGAGTGCCTACCTGCACGCGGCCGCCATGGTGAAGGCCGGTATCTACATCATCGCCCGCTTCGCGCCCGGCTACGCCGAGCAGCCGCTGTGGCAGCCGATCCTGGTCACGGTCGGTGTGCTCACCATGCTCGTCGGCGGCTGGCGCGCCATGCGCCAGTACGACCTCAAGCTGCTGCTGGCCTACGGCACGGTCAGCCAGCTCGGGTTCCTCACCATCATGCTCGGCTTCGGCACCCGCGCGGCGGCGCTGGCCGGCGGCGCACTGCTGCTGGCGCACGCGCTCTACAAGGCGACCCTGTTCCTGGTTGTCGGCATCATCGACCACGCGACGGGCACCAGGGACTGGCGCAAGCTCTCTGGCCTCGGCCGGCGGATGCCCGTGCTGGCCGTGATCGCATCGATCGCCGTCGCCTCCATGGCGGGCCTGCCCCCGCTGCTCGGCTTCGTGGCGAAGGAGAGCGTGTTCGGCTCGCTGCTCGAGGCGACGTCGGGAGACGCCGGAACGAGCGTGTTCTGGGCCTGGGTCGCGCTGATCGGCGTCGTCGTCGGCTCGGTGCTCACCGTCGCCTACAGCCTGCGATTCATCTGGGGTGCGTTCTCGACCAAGCCGGATGTCGGCACGATCAGCCTGCACCAGACCGGGTTCGGCATCCTCACCGCGCCGCTCGTGCTCTCGGTCGCGACGATCGGCTTCGGCGTTGCCGCCGGCGTGGTCGACGCGCTCGTTGCGCCATACGCCGACACCCTGCCCGGCCCGCACGATCAGCATCTCGCCCTCTGGCACGGCTTCGAGCCGGCGCTGGCGATCTCTGCCGGCGTGCTGCTGCTCGGCCTTGTCTTGATGCTGCGCCGACGCCAGGTCGGCCGACTGCAGGCCAAGCTGCCGCAGACCCTCGATGCCGGGCGCGAGTACGTGCAGATCATGCGCGCGCTGGACCGGTTCGCCGCACGGCTGACCACGCGCATCCAGCGCGGCGGCCTGCCCGCCTACCTGGCCGTCATCATCGGCGTCTTCGTGCTCGGACTCGGTCTCTCCGCCGCGATGAACCGCTCGTGGCCAGAGGGCGTCGTGCCGTGGGACTACGCCGTGCAGCCCTTCATCGCCCTGGTCATGGGCATGGCGGCCATCGGCGCGGCCATCGCCGGCCACCGGATGACGGCCGTGCTGCTCGTCGGAGTGACCGGCTACGGCCTGGTGCTGCTCTTCGCGATGGGCGGCGCCCCGGACCTGGCGCTCACCCAGGCGCTCGTCGAGACGCTCACCGTCGTCGTCTTCGTGCTCGTGCTGCGCCGTCTGCCGCAGCAGATCGCCGCCCGCAACAAGGCGGTGCACAAGGGGTTCCGCGCGATCCTCGGCATCCTCGCCGGCACGGTGATGGCGGTCATCGCGGTGATCGCCCTCGGCGCCCGCGAGGCGGCATCGATCTCGGCCGGGCTGCCCGGCCTGGCCGCGGAGGCGCACGGCAAGAACATCGTGAACGTGATGCTCGTCGACATCCGCGCCTGGGACACCATGGGCGAGATCGCCGTGCTCGTCGCCGTCGCGACGGGTGTGGCCAGCCTCGTCTTCATCTCTGGCCGTGCGGCCCCGGTCGAGCGGATGGAGGGCGGCGGCGAGCGACGCAACCGCCCCGTGCTGAACGCCAGCGCCGTCTCACGGCAGACCTGGCTGCTCGCCGGCCGCACCCTCTCGCCGCAGAACCGCTCGATCATCATCGAGGTGCTCGTGCGCCTGCTGTTCCACCCGGCCATCATCGTCTCGGTCTACCTGCTCTTCGTCGGCCACAACCAGCCGGGCGGAGGCTTCGCCGGCGGCCTGCTGGCCGGCCTCGCGCTCGTGGCGCGCTACCTGGCAGGCGGCCGCTACGAGCTGGCCGAGGCCGTGCCGATCGACGCGGGCAAGCTGCTCGGCACCGGGCTGCTGCTGGCGGTGGGCACCGCGCTCAGCTCGATGTTCTTCGGGCTGCAGGTGCTGGAGTCCTCCTGGTTCGAGGCCAGCATCCCGGTGCTCGGTGAGATCTCCATCGGCACCTCGACGCTGTTCGACATCGGCGTCTACCTGGTGGTCTTCGGCCTGGTGCTCGACATCCTGCGCAGCCTGGGCAGCGAGGTCGACCGCCAGCAGGAAGACCAGGAAGAGGACGACGAAGAGGCCGAGTACGCGCGCCCGAGCTCCTCGCACACCGACCCGGCGAAGCCGAACCCGGCAGAGGGGGCGTCCTCATGAACGCGTCGATGACGCTCATCCTGCTGATGGCGGTCATGTACGGCTCCGGCGTCTACGTGCTGCTCGAGCGCAGCCTCACCCGCGTGCTGATCGGCTTCCTGCTGGTCGGCAACGCCACCAACATCCTGCTGTTCCTGATGAGCGGCCGGCCGGGCCTCGGCCCGATCATGAACGACGGGGTGGCTGCCGCAGACATCTCAGACCCGCTGCCGCAGGCCCTCATCCTCACCGCCATCGTGATCAACCTCGGCATCACCGCCTTCATGCTCGCCCTCATCTACCGGTCCTGGTGGCTGGCCCAGCTGGGGGCCAAGGGCGACCTCATCGATGACGAAGAGCAAGACCTCGAAGACGCGCTCGCCTCGGCCGCCGAGCTGCGCCGCTCCGAAGACGACGACACCGCCATCCAGGCCATCCTCGACGCCAGTGATGAGCACCTCGGCGAGGCCGGCGACGTCGACGACACGGCAGACGATGCCGACGCGGATGCCGCAGAGCTGCTCGCCGAGCTCACCGCGCTCGACGCCCCGACGGATACCGCCGCGCACGACACACAGCGCGGCACCACCGAACCGCCAACCAGAGAGGGGAACCGCTGATGCCCCAGCTCATCCCACTCATGGTCCTGATCCCGCTGATCGCGGCCGCGCTCACCGTGATCTTCGGGCGACAGCCGCGCCTGCAGGTGGCCATCAGCAGTGCAGCCCTCACCGCGACGGTCGCGATCAGCGCCGTGCAGCTCTGGCTCATCGACCTCAACGGCCCCGCCGTTGTCGCCGTCGGCGGCTGGGCGGCCCCGTGGGGTATCGCGCTCGTCGTCGACAGGCTGTCCGCGATCATGCTGCTGATCTCGGCGGTCATGCTGCTCGGCGTGCTCATCTACTCCATCGGCCAGGGCGTCGCCGACCGGCACCGCGAGACCCCGGTGTCGATCTTCCACCCCAGCTACCTGATCCTGTCGGCCGGCGTCTTCACCACCTTCATCGCCGGCGACCTGTTCAACCTCTACGTCGGCTTCGAGGTGCTGCTCGCCTCCAGCTACGTGCTGCTCACCCTCGGCGGCACCGGTGAGCGCATCCGCGCCGGCGTCACATACATCATCGTCAGCCTGGTGAGCTCACTGTTCTTCCTGGCCTCGATCGCGCTCATCTACGGCGCCACCGGCACCGTCAACATGGCCCAGCTCTCTGTACGCCTCGGCGAGCTGCCGGCAGACGTGCAGCTGGTGCTGCACCTGCTGCTGCTGATCGGGTTCGGCATCAAGGCCGCAGTGTTCCCGCTCTCGTTCTGGCTGCCGGACTCCTACCCGACGGCGCCGGCCCCCGTCACCGCGGTGTTCGCCGGCCTGCTCACCAAGGTGGGCGTGTACGCGCTGATCCGCACCGAGACGGTGCTCTTCGCCGGGCAGGACCTCAGCGCGCTGTTCCTCGTGATCGGCAGCCTGACGATGATCGTCGGCATCCTCGGTGCGCTGGCCCAGGCCGACATCAAACGTCTGCTCTCCTTCACCCTGGTCAGCCACATCGGCTACATGCTGTTCGGCATCGGGCTGGCCTCGACGCTCGGCCTCGCCGCGACGATCTACTACGTCGTGCACCACATCACGGTGCAGACGACATTGTTCCTCACCACGGGTCTGATCGAGCGCATCGGCGGAGCCACATCGATCAACCGGCTGGCCGGGCTGCTCAAGGCCTCGCCGCTCGTCGCGATCCTGTTCTTCATCCCCGCGCTGAACCTCGGCGGCATCCCACCGTTCTCCGGCTTCATCGGCAAGGTCGGCCTGTTCATGGCCGGTGTCGACTCGCCGAGCCCGCTGGTCTGGATCGGGATCGCGGCCGGCGCCATCACCTCGCTGCTCACCCTGTATGCGCTCACCCGATTCTGGAACATGGCGTTCTGGCGCGGCAAGGGCGAGCTGCAGGGCTACGAGTCGGTGCTGATCGAGTCGCTGCAAGAAGCCCCGGAGGCCCCCGACGCCTCCGTCGCCGTCAAGACCCGCACCGTGCCGGCCAGCATGCTGGCCGTGACGACCGGCATGGTCGCCCTGACGGTCGCGCTCACCGTCTTCGCCGGGCCGCTGTTCGGAATCGCCGAACGCGCCGCAGAGGACCTGAAGACGCCGGCCTTCTACGTCGACACCGTGTTCCCCGGGGGTGTGCAGTGAGCGCGCGCAAAGTCACCGCCCCCGCCAACCGGGCCACCATGCGTGGCGGCGTCATCCCCTCCAACCGCGTGCCGAGCGGGCCGGCGTTCCCCGAGACCGAGCAGACGCACCGGCAGAACCTGTGGCGGCAGTTCCCGCTGCTCGTGATCCTGGTGCTGCTCTGGATGCTGCTCTGGGACGACCTCACGGTGATGACACTGTTCACCGGCATACTGATGGCGCTGTTCGTGACCCGCGTCTTCTACCTGCCGCCGATCGCGCTCAGCGGCCGCCTCAACCCGTGGCGGCTCGCCATCTTCGTGGGGCGCATGATCTACGACATCCTCTTCGCCTCGGTGCACGTCGCCTACCTCGCGATCAACCCGCGCTACCACCCCATCAACTCGATCCTCGCGATCAAGCTGCACACTCGGAGCGACCTGGTGATCACGCTCACCGCCGTCTCGATCTCGCTGGTGCCCGGCACCGTCGTCATCGACGCCGACCGCGAGAACGCCATCCTCTACATCCACGCCCTCGGCACGCGTACGCCGGAAGACATCGACAGGATCCGGCGTGAGGTGCTCGGCACCGAGGAGCGCATCGTGCTGGCGATCGGCGCGAAAGACGAAGCGGCCGGCATCCGCGAGGATCGCCGGCAGCGCGAGGGCGGCGTCGGCACCGTCGGCGCCAGACGGAAGGGAGACTGACATGTCGTTCCTCATGGTTGTCGCCGTCTTGGCGGGGGTGATGTTCGGCATCGGCGCGCTCTGCGCGGTGTACCGCATCATCCGTGGGCCGTCGATCCTGGACCGCGCCCTGGCCGCCGACGTCATGCTCGCCATCGCCATCTGCGCGCTCGGCTCTGAGATGGCCATCAACCAGCACACCGACACGCTGCCCGTGCTGTTGGTGCTGGCCATGTTCGCCATCGTCGGGTCGATCAGCATCGCCCGCTTCATGTCGAAGCAGGACGCATCATGAGTGAGGGCGGAGCGATCGTCGCTGGCGTGCTCATTCTGCTCAGCGCCTTCCTGTCGATGGCGGCCGGCATCGGCATCCTGCGCTTCCCCGACGTGCTCTCGCGCCTACACGCCTCGACCAAGCCGCAGATCCTCGGCGTCGCCGCCATCGTGGTCGCCATCTGGCTGCTGAACCCGAGCTGGGGCGTGGCGTCCACGCTGATCCTGGTGCTCGGCTTCCAGCTGATGACGCAGCCCATGACGGCGCACATGATCGGCCGTGCGGCCTACCGAACCGAGCATGTCCGTGCCGACCTGCTCATCGCCGACGAGATCGCGGATGCCGTCGAGGCCGCGTCGCGGGCCGAGGCTTCAGACTCCGGCGAGTCCCGCCCCGCCGGTTGAGCACATCCCGGCGGGTGGCTGAGCCCCCCACGGAGAGCACAGCCACGCCCACCGATTAGAACGGCTTGGTGGGCAGGTACTTTCCGTCGAGGGTGATCACGGCGCGTGAGCCTCCATCGGGGTCGTCGACCTTCTTGATGTCCAGCTTGAAGTTGATGGCGCTGATGATGCCGTCGCCGAACTGTTCGTGGACCAGGGCCTTCAGGGTGGAGCCGTAGACCTGCAGCATCTCGTAGAACCGGTACACGGTGGGGTCGGTCGGGATGCCGCCGGGGATGCTGCCGCGCAGCGGAATGGTCTGCAGCAGCAGGACGGCGTCCTCGTCCAGGCCGAGCCGCTCAGCGACGACCTCCGCGGCGGCTTCAGGCAACGGGTGCTGGCCGAGCAGGGCGGCGGTGACGAAGGCAAGCCTCAGGCCGGTTCCCTCGGTGAGCTCCTGCCAGGAGAGGTTCCTGCGCATCTTGGCGTCGATGATGGCGGCGGTCAGTTCTTCGCGTGAAGCCTGAGTGCTCTGGGAGTGAATCATGGTTGTTTCCTTTTCTTTCTTTCTTTCGGGGGTCTGGGGTGCTCAGGCAGCCAGAACGGCTGCGGCTCGAGCGGTCAAGGCCGGCGTTGCGCTGGTCTGCCGGTTCTCGGCCAGAGGGACAAAGCGCCCGGTGGTGCCATCGAGCGTGTCGATGGAGCCGGTCTCGATGTCGTAGGCCCAGCCGTGGAGCTTCAGCCGGCCTTGGTTCAGTGCCAGGGCGACGGAGGGATGGGTCCTGATGTTGGTCAGTTGGGCGATGACGTTCTCGCGGACCATGGCCTCCAGCCGCTCGTGAGCAGACTGATGGGTGCGGGCGGCATTGACGATCTTCGCGGCGTTGGCATGTGCCAGCCAGCCGGCCACGGCGGGCACGTAGTCCATGTTCGTGTCGGTCGAGATGGCGGTCATCGCACCGCAGTCGGAGTGACCGCAGACGATGATGTCCGTGACTCCCAGCACCGCGACCGCGTACTCGACGGTCGCGGAGACCCCGCCAGGCTCCGGACCGTACGCCGGAACAATATTGCCGGCATTGCGGATCACGAACAGGTCTCCGGGCTCCTGCTGGGTCAACAACTCGGGCACGATCCGGCTGTCCGAGCAGCTGATGAACAGCGCCTGGGGTTCTGCGCGGTGGCCAGATCTTTGAAGAGCCCGGAGCGCTCCGGGAATGCCTCCTCGTGAAATTTCAGAAAGCCGTCGATGATGTCTTGCATGTGAGTCTCCTTCGCTGTTGTGGGGGATAACTCAAGGATGAACGCGAATGGCTATAGTGTCCAAGACTCATTTGCCCTGAAGCCAATAGGCAAAACCTATAGTTGGAGAATCGTGATGCTACGCCACATTCGCTACCTGACCGCGGTCGCGGAACACCAGAGCTTCACCCGCGCGGCCGAGGCCCTGCACGTCTCCCAACCGACGCTGTCGCAGCAGGTCAAGCAACTTGAAAGCTCGCTGCAGGCCCAGCTCTTGGACCGGTCGGGGCGGACCGTGAGGCTGACCGATGCCGGTGAGGCCTACCTGCGCTATGCCCGCCGTGCCCTGCGCGAACTGGACGCGGGAACGCGGGCGATTCATGACGTTCAGGATCTGAGCCGCGGATCACTCCGCCTGGCGACGACGCCGACGTTCACGTCGTACCTCATCGGTCCGCTGATCGAACGCTTCAGCACTCGGCATCCGGGGATCGCCCTGAGCGTGCGGGAGATGACACAAGACCGCATCGAGGCCGCCCTGGCCGAGGACTCCCTCGATCTCGGCATCGCGTTCGCTGAGGCGCGCTCGCCAGAGGTCGAGGCCCAGGCATTATTCGTCGAGACGTTGAGCCTGGTCGTCGGCGGCAACCACCCCCGCGCCGGGGCGCAGGAACCACTGGCGCTGCAGGAGCTGGAGCAGGAGAGGCTGGTGCTTCTCAGCAGCGACTTTGCGACCCGGCGCCACATCAACACGCACTTCCGGGATCACGGCATTGCCCCGCACATCGCGATTGAAGCGGACTCCATCAGTGCGATCGTGGAGATCATCCGCCGGGGCCAGCTTGCCACCGTGCTGCCTGAAGCCAGTGCCCGTGAGCAATCTGGGCTCCACCCGATTGACCTGTCGCCGGCTATTCCGCACCGCACCGCAGCGCTCCTCCGGCGGAAAGGCGCCTACACGAGCGCCGCCAGCGAGGCCTTCACCGAGCTGGCGGTGACGTGGGGGTAGCTCACTGTGCCTGGTCGAGCGCCTTCGCCGGGTGGCAGGCCGTTGCCGTGAGGCGGCCCTCCGGGTCGAGGCGCTCCAGCAGTGAGCCGGCGATCGCGTAGAGCTGGTCGAGCTGCTCGGTGCTGAGCGCGTCGAGCACGGTGCTGCGCACGGTGTCATGGTGGCCGGGGGCCGCGGCATCCAGCAGCGCCAGGCCCTCCGGGGTGATGCGCGCGTTCGTGGCGCGGCGGTCCTCTGGGCACGGGAACCGCTCGACGAGCCCGCGCTCCTCGAGCCGGCGCACCACGTGGGAGAGCCGGGGGAGGGTCGCGTTGGTGCTCGCCGCGAGCGCGGTCATGCGCGCGGTGTGGTCTGCGGCATCCGCCAGCACCATCAGCGTCACGTACTCGAAGTGGGTGAGCTTGACGTCGCGCAGCAGCTGGGCGTCCAGCACAGGGGGCAGCAGCTCGACGACGGCGATCAGGCGCTGCCAAGCGGCGGCCTCCTCGCCGCTCATCGGGCGCACGGGGGCCGGGCTGGTGCTGGTCGCGTGCTCGGTCATGCTCCGATTCTAGCGCTTGTTGCTGCAATAGTTGACGCGACAACTAAATAGGGTTATGGTCTTAGTTGTTGGAACAACCAAAGCGCCGCCGGCGCGGAACCTCGGGAGAGAAATGACCACGGTCAGCATCATCGGAAACGGCAACATGGGCACCGCAATCGGCGGCATCGTGACGGCGGGAGGCAACAACGTCGAGTTCATCGGGCGTGAGGCGGATGCCGCCATCAGCGGTGACATCGTCGTCTTCGCTGTCGGCTACCCGGCCGTCGCGGACGTCATCGCCACGCACGGCGACAAGCTCGCCGGCAAGGTCGTCGTCGACATCACCAACCCGCTGAACTTCGAGACCTTCGACTCGCTCGTCGTGCCCGCCGACGGCTCCGCCGCCGCGGTCATCGCCGAGGCGCTGCCTACCTCCCGCGTGCTCAAGGCGTTCAACACGAACTTCGCCGCGACCCTGGCCGGCAACACCGTCGGCGGGAACGCGGCCACCACCGTGCACATCGCCGGTGACGACGCCGACGCCAAGGCGCTGCTCGGTTCGGTGCTGCAGGCCGGCGGCGTGGCCTCGGTCGACGCCGGTGCGCTCACCCGTGCCCGCGAGCTGGAGGCCATCGGCTTCCTGCAGCTGACCCTCGCCGTGCAGGAGAAGATCGGCTGGAATGCCGGCTTCGCGCTGATCAAGTAGCCCGCGCCGCCGCCCGCCTGTGCGGGCGTCGGTGGTGAAGGGGCCGCACCGCAAGCGGGGCGGCCCCTTCGTGCTGTCCGGACGCCCTAGGATCGCTGCAGGCGCAGTTGTCGCCGGCGTAGCCGCCGGCGTAGCCGCCGGCGTAGCCGCCGGCTGGTGGTTTACCGAGGGAGGGTGGCATGGCGGAGCGCGACGCTGGCACGGTGCCGATCGCCGAATCCCGCATGCACGGCATCGCACGCTCGCTCGTCTCGGAGTCCGCCGTGTACGGCGTGATTCTGGTCTCGGCCATGGTCATCGTCACCGGGCAGAAGTCCGACGCCTCGCTCGACGTGTTCCTCAAGGTGCTCGGCACCGTGCTCGTGTTCTGGATCGCTCACGTGTTCGCCGAGGTCGTCGCCGGCTACGGTGCCTCCGACGGCGCGGACTCGGTGTCACCGGGCAAGCTGCTGAGGCACGGCGTGCAACGCTCGTGGGGGCTGCTCGCCGCCGCGCTCATCCCGTTGGCGGTGATCCTGCTCGGCACGGCTGGCGTGCTGAGCGATGACGCGGCCGTATGGACGGCGCTCTGGATCGACGTGGTCCTGCTCGGCGGGCTCGGCTACCTGGCCGTCGCCCGGCGCACCCCGCGGCACGCGCCGCGCCTGCTCGGCGCGCTCCTCACGGCGGCCCTCGGCGGGGCGATCATGCTGCTGAAGGTGTTCATCCACTGAGTTCGCCGGCTGGGCACTGCTGGGATACGACTATTCGGCCGCCCCCGCCAGGTAATCCAGCTGAGCACGCACGGAGGCGGTGGCCGCCGGCACAACGGCCGGGTCGACATCCGGGTAGACGAGCGCCGTCACCTGTGCCGCAAGCGCCTCGGATTCCGGGCCGGATGACAGCACGCTGGCCGTGGCCACGCCGAGTGTGGCGAGCGCCGCGCGCACCTCGGCCAGGCGCTGCCGCCGGTGCGCCAGGTACCGGGCCGAGATCTCGGCAACGCTGGGCAGAGTCGGCCCGTGGGCCGGCAACACGAGCGCCGGGCCGAGCGCGGCGAGCCGTTCCAGCGACTCCAGGTACTCGCCGAGGGTGCCGTCCGGCCGACCCCCGGCGGAGCCGACCGGATGCGCGATGACGGTGGTGCCGCGGCCGAGGATGGTGTCTCCCGTCAGCACGGAACCGGCGCTGGCGGTTGCGCCGGTTTCCAGGCCCGCGTCGTCCGGCAACAGGAAGCAGAGCGAGTCGGCCGTGTGGCCCGGCGTGTGCAGCACCACGATCTCGGTGCCCGCCGCCTCGAGCCGCTCGCCGTCTCGCAGCGGATCCCCACCGATGCAGTAGTCGGGGTCGTAGGCCCGCACGGGGGCGCCGGTGAGCGCGGCCAGCCGCGCGCTGCCCTCGGTGTGGTCGATGTGCTTGTGGGTGACGAGGATCAGCTCGACCGGGCCGGCTCCGGCCAGTGCGGCCAGGTGTGCCTCGTCCAACGGCCCGGGGTCGACGACGACGGATGCCGCGGCATCCGCTGCCCGGATCAGGTAGCTGTTCGTGCCGTCGAGCGTCATCGGCCCGGGGTTCGGGGCGAGCAGCCGCCGGGTCAGGCGGCTCGTTGCGGTGGCGTCCATGTGCATCCTTTGGCTCTACTCCCGCAGCCTAGTGCGGCGCCCGCAGCGCACCGGGCGAACGGCTGGCGTATTCTGAGGCGGTCAGAGGGGACGCCCATGAATCCAGCAGAGCACGCCATGCCGGCAGGCGTCAGCGGCCTGGCCGCCACCGTCGTGCTGTTGCGCGAGCCGCCGCGGGGCGCCGGCGGCGTCGAGGTGCTGCTGCTGGAGCGCCCGCGCGACCGCGGCAGCTTCGCCGGCGGCTGGGTGTTCCCGGGCGGGGCCGTCGACGCCGAGGACCTGCCGGGCGCCGCGCCCGGCTCCGCCGTCGCGCTCCTGGACCTCACGCCGGCGGACGAGGAGGCAGCGAGCCGGCGAGCGGCCGTCCGTGAGACCCGCGAGGAGACCGGGCTGCTGTTGCGGGAGGCCGACCTGGTGACGCTCTCGCTTTGGAGCCCGCCCGCCGAGGCGCCCAAACGTCTGCGCACCTGGTTCTGGCTTGCCGCGGCACCGACGGGAGCGATCGTCCTGCAACCGCACGAGGCCGTCGACCACCGCTGGCTGACGCCGGACGCCGCGCTCGCACTGCACGCGGCCGGCGAGCTGCGGCTCTTCCCGCCGACCTGGCTCACCCTGCACGGGCTGCTCGGAGCGGCATCCGTCGCCGAGGTGCTGCAGGGCGCCCGGCGCAGCGTGCGCGCCGAGTTTGCCACGCGCATCGTGCGCGGCGCCGACATCACGCTGTGGCCGCCGGATGTCGCGTACGGCGACGCGGCCATCGACATGGGGCTCGTCGACGCGCTGGGCCCGCGCCACCGGCTCGAGATGCGCGAGCTGCCGTGGCGGTACCTGCGCGAGGGCTGAGCCGCCGGCGGTTCGGGGCAGGGCGGGGTCAGCGCGCGGGCGCGGTCGACTCGCGCTCGACGAGCGTGAACGGCACGGTGAGCGTGCGCGGCGCCAGCTCCTCCCCGCGGGCGGCGATGCGCTCGGCCAGCATGTGCACGGCCAGGGTGGCGATCTGCTCGCGGCCGGGGCTGATGGTGGTCAGCGCCGGTAGTGAGTAACGGGAGTCGTCGAGGTCGTCGAAGCCGATCACCGAGACCTGCTCCGGCACCCGGATGCCGCGCTGCCCGAGCGCGCGCAGTGCACCGAGCGCGAGCGCGTCGTTGAAGGCGACGATCCCATCGAACGCGATGCCCTCGTCCAACAGCGCATCGGTCGCCGCGGCGCCGTCGAAGCGCGTCCATGACTCGACGGGGCGCACGAGTCCGGCGGCGTCGATGCCCGCGGCCTCCACGGCCTGCCGGTAGCCGAGCAGGCGCAGGCCGCCCGCCCCGGAGGTGTCGCCTGGCCGGGCGCCGAGCGCGACGATGCGGCGCCGGCCGAGCCCGAGCAGGTGCTCGGTGGCGGCGCGGATCGCCTCGGTGTTGCGCATGGTCACATGGTCGACGGGGGAGTCGGTACCCGGCGGCAACTGGGCGTAGAGGCCGGTGTCCTCCGCCTCGCTGCCGAGCGTGCTGAACAGCATGCCGTCGACGAGTTGCGCCCTGCTGACGCGGGGCGCAGCGGCATCCGGCCGGGACTGCTCGATCAGAACGGAGAGGCCCTCGCGGTCGGCGGCGTCCATGACGGCCTCGGCCAGTTCGGCGAAGTAGGGGTTCCGCAGCGTCGGCAGGACGAGGCTGATGACGCCGGTGCGGCCGGAGCGCAGATTGCGCGCTGTCAGGTTCGGCCGGTAGTCGACGGCCGCGATCGCGTCGAGCACGCGCTGCTTCGTCGCCGGGCGGATGTGCGGGTGGTCGTGGATGACGTTCGAGACCGTCTTGATCGAGACGCCGGCGAGGCGCGCGACGTCGGAGAGCGTTGCGGCCATGAGGCTCCTCGTCGTGGATGGGAGTCCCAAGGTATCAGGATTCGCCTAGACGCTCGACGTCCGCGATGCTAGGTTTACAACGTTGTAAATGAGGCCGACAGCGGCCAGCAAAGGAGCGCACCGCGTGACCACCAGCACCACCACCCCGGCCGAACGCTACGTGATCGGCGTCGACTACGGCACCCTCTCCGGCCGCGCCCTCGTCGTGCGCGTCTCCGACGGCGCCGAGCTCGGCTCCGCCACCCTCGACTACCCGCACGCCGTCATGGACACCGCGCTGACCGCCGGCCCGGCCGCGGCCGCCGGCGCCCCGCGCGCCCTCGCCCCCGACTGGGCGCTGCAGGTGCCGGCCGACTACGTCGCCGTACTGAAGAGCGCCGTGCCCGCCGCGGTCGCCGCCGCCGGCATCGACCCGGCCCTGGTGATCGGCATCGGCACCGATTTCACCGCCTGCACCATGGTGCCGACGCTCGCCGACGGCACCCCGCTCAGCGAGCTGGGCGAGCACGCCGACAACCCGCACGCCTACGTGAAACTGTGGAAGCACCACGCCGCGCAGCCGCACGCAGACCGCATCAACGAGCTCGCCGCCGCCCGCGGCGAGGCCTGGCTGCCGCGTTACGGCGGGCTCATCTCCAGCGAGTGGGAGTTCGCCAAGGGGCTGCAGCTGCTCGAGGAGGCGCCGGAAGTCTACGCGGCGATGGAGCACTGGGTGGAGGCAGCCGACTGGATCGTCTGGCAGCTCACCGGCCAGTACGTGCGGAACGCCTGCACGGCCGGCTACAAGGGCATCTGGCAGGACGGCGAGTACCCGTCGAGTGAGTTCCTCGGTGCGCTGAACCCCGCCTTCTCCGGCTTCGTCATCGACAAGCTCGACCACCGGATCGGCCAGCTCGGCGACGCAGCCGGCACGCTGAGCGCCGAGGCGGCCGCCTGGACGGGCCTGCCGGAGGGCATCGCCGTGGCCGTCGGCAACGTCGACGCGCACGTCACCGCCCCGGCAGCGCAGGCCGTGCAACCCGGCCAGATGCTCGCCATCATGGGCACCAGCACCTGCCACGTGATGAACGCAGACACCCTCGCCGAGGTGCCCGGCATGTGCGGCGTCGTCGACGGCGGCATCGTCTCCGGCCTTTACGGCTACGAGGCGGGGCAGTCCGGCGTCGGCGACATCTTTGCCTGGTACGTCAAGAACCAGGTGCCCGCCCGCTACTTCGAGGCGGCGGATGCGGCAGGCAGCAGCATCCACCAGCACCTCACCGACCTGGCCTACCTGGAGCCGGTCGGCGCCCACGGGCTGGTCGCCCTGGACTGGCAGAGCGGCAACCGCTCCGTGCTGGTCGACCACGAACTCTCCGGCGTCGTGCTCGGCAGCACGCTCAGCACCCGGCCGGAGGAGGTCTACCGGGCGCTCCTGGAGGCGACGGCCTTCGGTGCCCGCACCATTGTCGAGACCTTCAACGCCAGCGGCGTTCCCGTCACCGAGTTCATCGTGGCCGGGGGGCTGTTGAAGAACCCGCAGCTGATGCAGACGTACAGCGACGTGCTGCGCATGCCCATCTCGACGATCGCCAGCGAACAGGGCCCGGCGCTCGGCTCGGCAATCCACGCCGCGGTCGCCGCCGGCGCCTACGCCGACGTGCTCGCGGCCGGCCAGGCGATGGGCAAGCTCAACAAGAACGTCTACACGCCTAACCAGGCATCCGCCGACGCCTATGACGCGTTGTTCGCCGAGTACACGCTGCTGCACGACTACTTCGGTCGCGGCGCCAACGAGGTGATGCATCGGCTGCGTGCGCTGAAGCGCGAGGCCGTGGCCAGCGCATGAGCGACCTGCCTGAGGAGCTCCAGACCTCGATCGACGCGGTGCGCGCGGATGTCGCCGCGCTGCACGGCGAGCTGGTGCGGAACGGCCTCGTCGTGTGGACCGGCGGGAACGTGTCCGGCCGCGTGCCCGGCGCCGACCTGTTCGTGATCAAGCCCTCCGGTGTCGCCTATGACGACCTGGCCGCGGAGAACATGATCCTCTGCGACCTGGACGGCGCAGTCGTCCCCGGCACGCCGGGCAGCGAGCGGTCGCCGTCCAGCGACACCGCCGCGCACGCCTACGTCTACCGCAACATGCCAGAGGTGGGAGGCGTCGTGCACACCCACTCCGACTACGCCACCGCGTGGGCGGCGCGCGGCGAGGAGATCCCCTGCGTGATCACGGCGATGGCCGACGAGTTCGGCGGGCCGATCCCGATCGGTCCGTTCGCGATCATCGGTGACGACTCGATCGGCCGCGGCATCGTCGAGACGCTGCGTGGCCACCGCTCCCGGGCCGTCCTGATGGCGAACCATGGCCCGTTCACGATCGGCTCCGACGCCCGCGACGCGGTGAAGGCCGCCGTCATGGTCGAGGACGTCGCCCGAACGGTGCACATCGCCAAGCAGGGGGGCACGCTCATCCCGCTCGCTCAGGAGGCGATCGACTCCCTCTTCACCCGTTACCAGAACGTCTACGGACAAACCCCGCAAGGAGCACTCTCATAATGCCGAAACTCACGACGACACTCGACCACTACGAGGTGTGGTTCCTCACCGGCAGCCAGAACCTGTACGGCGAGGAGACGCTGCGCCAGGTCGCCGAGCAGTCACAGCAGATCGCCCGCACGCTGGATGCCGCGGGGGACGTGCCCGTGAAGGTCGTCTGGAAGCCCGTGCTGAAGGACTCCGACTCGATCCGCCGCCTCGCCCTCGAGGTGAACGCCGCAGACAGCGTGATCGGTGTCATCGCCTGGATGCACACCTTCTCGCCGGCCAAGATGTGGATCCACGGCCTCGACGCCCTGCAGAAGCCGCTGCTGCACCTGCACACCCAGGCCAACGTCGAGCTGCCGTGGGGCGAGATCGACTTCGACTTCATGAACCTCAACCAGGCCGCCCACGGTGACCGGGAGTTCGGCTACATCCAGACCCGCCTCGGCGTCGTGCGCAAGACCGTCGTCGGCCACGTCTCGAACCCCGCCGTCACGGCGCAGATCGGCAGCTGGCAGCGCGCGGCCGCCGGCTGGGCGGCATCCCGCACCATGAAGCTCGCGCGCTTCGGCGACAACATGCGCTACGTCGCCGTCACAGAGGGCGACAAGACCGAGGCCGAACTGCGCTTCGGCGTGCAGGTGAACACCTGGGGCGTGAACGAGCTCGCGGATGCCGTGCACGCGGCATCCGGCGCCGACATCGACGCGCTGGTCGCCGAGTACGAGGACCTCTACGCCGTGGCCCCTGAGCTTCGCCGGGGCGGCGACCGGCACGAGTCGTTGCGCTACGGCGCCGCGATCGAGATCGGCCTGCGGACATTCCTGGAGGAGGGCGGATTCAGCGCGTTCACGACCTCGTTCGAAGACCTGGGGGCGCTCCGCCAGCTGCCGGGGCTCGCCGTGCAGCGCCTGATGGCCGACGGCTACGGCTTCGGCGCCGAGGGTGACTGGAAGACGGCCATCCTGGTGCGCGTCGCCAACGTGATGGGCGCCGGCCTGCCCGGCGGCGCCTCGCTGATGGAGGACTACACCTACGACATGACACCGGGCGCTGAGCTGATCCTCGGCGCGCACATGCTCGAGGTGTCGCCGTCGCTCACCAGCTCCAAGCCGAGCCTCGAGGTGCACCCGCTCGGCATCGGCGGCAAGGAGGACCCGGTGCGCCTGGTCTTCACCGCCGACTCGGGCCCCGCCGTCGTCGTCGCGCTCAGCGACATGCGCGACCGGTTCCGCCTGGTGGCGAACGTCGTCGAGGTCGTGCAGCCGACGGCCCCGCTGCCGAATCTGCCGGTCGGCCGCGCCGTCTGGAAGCCGGCACCCGACTTCGCCACGAGCGCAGCGGCCTGGCTGACGGCCGGCGCCGCGCACCACACGGTCATGTCGACGGCCGTCGGCATCGAGGTGTTCCAGGACTACGCCGAGATTGCCGGCACCGAGCTGCTCGTGATCGACGAGAGCACCGAGCTGCGGGAGTTCGGCCGCGAGCTGCGCTGGAACCAGGCGTACTACCGGCTCGCGCAGGGACTCTAACCGACAGCGGGCAGCCGGCCGAGGCCGGCTGCCCGCCGCCGTCAGCGTCTTGTGAGCGAGCCGCCCGCGCGCACCCGCGACACGGCGTCGACCGTGGCCGCGAGGATCAGCACGCCGCCCGTGACGACGTAGTTGACGCCGGCTGGCAGGTTCAGCAGGCCGAGCCCGTTCGTGATCACCGCGATCACGAGGGCACCGATCGCGGCGTGCAGCAGACGGCCGCGGCCGCCGAACAAGCTGACGCCACCGACGACCGCCGCCGCAACGCCGCTCAGCACGATGTCTCGGCCGGCCGCGGCATCCACGGACCCGACCTTCGAGATGCTGAACAGGCCGGACACCACGGCGAGCGTGGAACAGACGATGAAGGCCGTCCAGCGGATCAGCACCACCTTGACTCCGGCGCGCCTGGCCGCCTCTGCGTTGCCGCCGACCGCGTAGATGTAGCGGCCGAACTTGGTGCGGTCCAGCACGAAGGTGCCGGCCCACAGGATCGCGAGGGTGATCGGCACCACGATCGGAACGCCGCTCACCGGCTTGAATCCGGTGCCGCGATCGTTGCTGAGCAGGCCGACGACGATGCCGCCGATGACCAGGATCACGCCGAGCTTGATCCAGACCAGCGCGATGGTGCGGTTCGGCACGCCCGCGCGGGTGCGCCGGGCGCGGTCCCAGAGTGAGGTCGTCAGCGACACGGCGAGAATCACCGCGAGCATCGCCCAGCCCGCCCAGATCGGCAGGTTGGAGTTCATGATGGAGAGGATCTCCGGCGTCTGCACGCGGTACAGCCCGCCGCTGCCGATGATGATCAGCTCGAGCCCCTGGAATCCGAGGAACAGGCCGAGCGTCACCACGAATGATGGGATGCCGACCCTGGCGACGAAGAAGCCGATGAACGAGCCGATGGCCACACCGGTGAGGAGGGCGATGAGCAGAGCGACGATCCAGTTGAAACCGTTGACGTTCACCAGCACGACGAAGATACACATGGTCAGGCCCGAGGTGACACCGGCCGAGAGGTCGATCTCGCCGAGCAGGATCACGAACACGAGCGCCATGCCGAGCATCACGAGCGTCGCGGCCTGGGTGAGCAGGTTGGCGAAGTTGCGCTCGGTGAGGAAGAACGGGCTGAGGATCGTGAACATCACGCTCAGAACGATGAATCCGCCGATCGCCGGCAGCGCCCCCATCTCGCCGTGCCGCACCCGCTGCAGATAGGCGCGGGCCTGATCCATCACGGTGCCTTCTTGCCCGCTGCCGATCAGTTCGGCGGTGCTGCGGGTGGCGAGCACGTCGGTGGGTGTCGGGTCCGGCGCCTTCCCGGGCGCCCCGATGCTCATGCTTGTTCTCCCGTGTAGGTCTTGCTTCCGGTGATGTAGCCGACGATGTCGTCGCGGTTGGTCTCTTCCGCCTTCACGGATGCCACCATCTGGCCGAGGTAGAGCACGCTGATGAAATCGGCGACGGCGAAGACGTCGGCCAGGTTGTGGCTGATCAGGATGACGGCGACGCCTTGCTCGGCGAGCCGGCCGACGAGCTCGAGCACCTGCTCCGTCTGCGCAACGCCGAGGGCGGCCGTCGGTTCGTCGAGCACGACCACCTTGGCCTTCTTCAACACCGAGCGGGCGATGGCCACGGTCTGGCGTTGGCCACCGGAGAGCGAGGACACCTTTTGCCGCACGGAGCTGACCGTCCTGACCGAGAGCTGCCGCAGCGTCTCGGCGGCCTCACGCTCCATCAGGCCTTCGTCGAAGGTGCCGAAGCCGAGCTCCTCGCGACCGAGGAACATGTTCTGCACGATGTCGAGGTTGTCGCAGAGCGCCAGGTCTTGGTACACCACCTCGATGCCGAGCCTGGCTGCCTCCCGAGGCGAGTGCAGGTGCACCGCCTCACCGGCGAAGCGCACCTCCCCGGAATCGTAGGGCTGCACACCGGCGAGCCCTTTGATCAAGGTGGACTTGCCAGCTCCGTTGTCGCCGACCAGGGCGGTGACCTTGCCGGGATAGGCCCGGAGGTTCACTCCCTTCAGCACGCTGACGGGGCCGAAACTCTTGACGATGTTCGTCAATTCAATGATGGGTGCGTCATCCATGGGGTGTCCTCGTGGCGTGTCGTCGCTGACAGGGGAGGGGAGGGGCCGCGTCTCCGCGGCCCCTCCGATCCATGTGGTGGTTGTCGCTTACTGCACCCCGTTGGCGGTGCACGCTGCAGCAACCTCGCCGGTGCAGAGCTCGGCGGCAGTGGCGTCACCGGCGGCGACGACCTCCTTCACCATGTCCGGTCCGACAAGTACCGGCGTGACGGCAATGTAGGGCGTTCCGTCGGCGAGCTTCATGTCGACGGTGGGGGTCTCACCCTTCAGCAGCTTCACCGCGAGGTCGGACGCAGCGGCCGCCTCATCCGGCACATGCTTCCAGACTGTCGCGGTCTGCTTGCCGAGCAGCACGTTCTGCAGACCGGCGACCGAGGCATCCTGACCAGAGACGGGAACCTTCAGGCCGTTCTTGTCGAGGATCGTGATGACTCCGGCGGCGTTCGTGTCGTTGGCGACCCAGACCGCGTCGACCTTGCCGCCGAGGGCGGTCAGGGCCTGCTCGAAGTTCGTGGCGCTCTTGTCGCCGTCCCAGACTCCCGGGGGCTCCTGGGCCGGCTTGATGCCGGCGGCCGACATGATCTTGACGGCGCCGTCGTGGAACATCTTGGCGTTGCCGTCGGCCGGGTCGCCGCCCATGTAGACGACGATGGCCGTTGCCGGATCCTTGCCCTCTGCCTTGAGGCCGTCGACGATCGACTGGCCCTGCAGCTCGCCAACCTTCTCGTTGTCGAAGGAGACGTAGTAGTCGGCGCCCTCGATCGGGCGGTCGTAGGCGATGACGGGGATTCCCTCGCCCTTGGCCTTCGCGGCCACGGCCACAGCGGCCCCGTTGTAGTCGACGAGCACCATCACACCGCAGCCCTTGCTGAGCTGCTGGTCGGCGATGGTCGCGTACTTGCTGGTGTCACCCTGGGCGTTCTGGATGTCGGCCTCGAAGCCCGCATCGGTGAAGGCCTTTTCAAGTGCCGGCCGGTCCATGCCCTCCCACCGCGGCGAGGACGCGGCGTCCGGCAAGATGACGCACGCCCGAGAATTCGCGGCGGGGGTGCCCGTGTCGCTGCTTCCGCCACCACCCCCTGAACTCGAACAGCCTGCGAGCATCAGTGCTGAAACGCTGGCAACGGCGGCTAATGAGATCAATGAAGATTTCTTCATCTCTCTGCCCTTCTATGCGGTGCTGTTGTAGCCCTTGCGGGGCCACCTTCCACGTCGAACGGTGGCAAATAGAAATGTTGCTCTGAAAACGCGCTGTGCGCAGGATTCACGAGAAATTCTCAGTATCGATTTGATAACGACCTGAGAGCGCTCCCCGAGCCGTGGCTACGCCAGCTCGGCGGCGCGTGTGTCGCGCGCGGCCGCGTACTGCAGGGCGATGATCGGGCGGTGATCGGATGCCGGGCCGGCAGCGGTCGCGAGCGGCCATTCGGGGGCAACTCCCTCGAGTGCCCACGCGGCCTGCCGGGCGGCGCCGAGGGCGACATACTCGCCGGGGGCCGGCACCAGGACGGGCACCGCGAACACCTGGGCGGCAATCGTCTGCACCGCTGTGTTCTGGGCGGCGCCGCCGATCAGGAGGATGCGGCGGGCATCGACCCCCTGGCCGCGCACGGCCTCCAGCCCGTCGGCCAGTCCGCAGAGCAGGCCCTCGACCGCGGCGCGCGCCACGGTGCTGCGGGTGGTGTTGGCCAGGGTCAGGCCGAGGAGGCCCGCCGTGGCATCCGGAAGGTTGGGCGTGCGCTCGCCCTCGAACCAGGGCACCAGCACGGCGCCGCCGGCGCCCGGTTCGGCCTGGAGCGCCAGCCGGCCGAGCTCGTCGTAGTCGACGCCGAGCAACCCGGCGACCGCATCCAACACCCGGGCGGCGTTCAGGGTGGCGACGAGCGGCAGGTAGGCTCCGCTGGCGTCGGCGAAGCCGGCCACGATTCCGGAGGCATCCCGGCTGGGGCTGTCGGTGACGGCGAAGACGGTGCCGCTGGTTCCGATCGAGACGATCACGTCGCCGCTGGTCGCACCCAATCCGAAGGCGGCCGCGGCGTTGTCGCCGGCGCCAGGGCCGACCACGATCGACGCGCTGCCCCCGCCCGTCGGGAGCGCGGCGGGGTGAACGACCCCTCCGGCCTCACCGGGCGCGAGCACCCGCGGCAGCACGGCGTCGTGGCCGAGCGCGGCGACGAGCAGTGCGCGGTCGTAGTCGTTCGTGATCGCCGACCAGTAGGCGGTGCCGCTGGCGTCGGACCGGTCGGTGAAGAGCTCCGTGAGCACCGGCCCGAGCGGCGATGTGCCCTCAGGGCCATAGCCGCGCAGGCGCCAGCTCAGCCAATCGTGGGGGAGCGCGACGGCGGCGACGCGGGCGGCGTTACCCGGCTCTTCGTCCCGCAGCCAGCGCAGCTTGCTCGCCGTGAACGAGGCCACCGGCACCACCCCGGTGCGCTCCGCATACGCGTCGGCGCCCACCTCCGCGGTGAGTGCGGCGGCTGCGGCGGCCGAGCGCGTGTCGTTCCAGAGCAGGGCGGGGCGGATGACGTGGCCGTCCGCGTCCAGCGCGACCATGCCGTGCTGCTGCCCGCCGACCGAGATCGCGGCCACATCGGCGAGGCCGCCGGCATCCGCCACCGCGGTGCAGAGCGCCTGCCACCACGCCTCCGGGTCGACCTCTGTGCCGTCGGGGTGCGCGGCGCGGCCGCTGCGCACGATGCGCCCGGTCTCTGCGTCGGTGACCAGCACCTTGCAGCTCTGGGTGGAGGAGTCGACGCCGGCGACGAGGGTCATGTGAGTCCTTTTGTGTGCTGAAACCCGTTGGTCGAGCAGGCGCTGGCGCGCCGACTCGACCAACGGAATGGCTGGGCTTGAGAGCGCCGCCTGCTAGCCGCGGGCTCCAAGGAGGTGCTCCATGGCGAGCTGCTGCAGGCGCACGAAGCCGAAGCCCTTGCCCCCGAAGTAGGCGTCGGCGTCGAAGTCCTCGTAGCTGGCACGGTCGGCCAGCAGGGCGTCGTAGCCCTCGCCGGCGGCCAGGGTCGGAACAGACAACTCGGCCACCTTCGCGGCGGCCAGCGCCTCCTGCACCTCGGGGTCCGCTCGGAACGCCACGGTGCGCTCCTTGAGCAGCAGGTACATCTGCATGTTCGCCGACACCGACTCCCAGACACCGCTGGGGTCTTCAGTGCGCGATGGCTTGTAGTCGAAGTGCCGGGGGCCGTTATAAGAGGGGCCGCCGTTGGGGCCACCGTGCTCCAGCAGGTCGACGAGCGAGAAGGCGTTCTGCACATCGCCGTGGCCGAACACCAGGTCCTGATCGAACTTCACACCGCGCTGGCCGTTGAGGTCGAGGTGGAACAGCTTGCCCTGATAGAGCGCCTGAGCGATGCCGTGGGTGTAGTTCAGGCCGGCCATCTGTTCGTGGCCGGTCTCCGGGTTGACACCGACGAGCTCCGGCCGCTCCAGCGTCGAGATGAAGGCGAGCGCGTGCCCGACGGTCGGCAACAGGATGTCGCCGCGGGGCTCGTTGGGCTTGGGCTCGATCGCGAAACGGATGTCGTAGCCCTTGTCCGTGACATAGTCGCCGAGCATGTTGACCGCCTCGCGGTACCGTTCGAGCGCCGCCTGGATGTCCTTGGCCGCGTCGTACTCGCTGCCCTCGCGTCCGCCCCACATGACGAAGGTCTTCGCGCCGAGCTCAGCCGCCAGATCGAGGTTGCGCATCACCTTGCGCAGTGCGAAGCGGCGCACACCGCGGTCGTTGGAGGTGAAGCCGCCGTCCTTGAAAACGGGGTGGCTGAACAGGTTGGTCGTGATCATCGGAATGATGAGGCCGGTGTCACTGAGCGCCTGCTTGAGCCTGTCGATCTCGTGCTGGCGGGCGGCATCCGTCGAGCCGAACGCGAAGAGGTCGTCGTCGTGGAAGGTCATGCCGTATGCGCCAAGCTCGGCGAGTTTGTGCACTCCCTCGACGGTGTCGACGTGCGGTCGGGTCGGGCCGCCGAACTGGTCCTGGGCGTTCCAGCCGAACGTCCAGAGCCCGAAGGAGAAACGGTCTGCGCGGGTGGGGGTGATGGTCATGATGCGTCCTTCTATCGAAGCGGTGAATTGTGTGTGGAATCGAATGGAGCCGGTGCCGGCTAACTCTTCTTCGGCTTGCCGGCGCGGTTGGCGAATCGCTGCTGCAGCATCACGGCGATCACGATGATCGCGCCCTTGGCGATCGCCTGTACCGAGGTGGACAGGTTGTTCTGGGTGAAGACGTTGGTGAGGGTGGAGAAGATCAGCACGCCGAGCACGGTGCCCATGATGGTTCCGCGCCCGCCGACGAGCAGAGTGCCGCCGACGACAACGGCCGCGATGGCGTCGAGCTCGTAGAGCGTGCCGTGCGTGGAGGTGCCCGCCGTGGTGCGGCCGAGCATCATCACACCGGCGATGCCGGCGGTCAGACCGGCCAGGGCGTAGACGTACATCGTGTGTCGCTTGACGTTGATGCCGGCCAAACGCGCCGCCTCGAGGTTGCCGCCGATGGCGACGGTGCGGCGGCCGAACGTGGTGCGGTTGAGCAGGAACCAGCCGGCAGCGGTGACCAGCGCGAACATCCAAATCAGAACCGGGATGCCGAGCAGGTTGGCCGTGAACACGTCGAGGAAACCGCGCACATTCACCACCTGCGTGGAGCGGTTGGCCAGCAGCTCGGCGAGGCCGCGGGCCCCGACAAGCATGGCCAGAGTCGCTATGAAAGCGACCACCCCGCCGTAGGCGATGATGGCGCCGTTGATGAACCCGGCCGCCATGCCGACGGCCAGGGCAATCACGACCATCACAATCCAGCTGGTCTGTTCGGCGAAGAGCTGGACCCAGGAGAGAGAGGCGACAACCGTGGTGAGGCCCATCACGGAGCCGACCGAGAGGTCGATGCCGCCGGCGGTGATGACGAACGTCATGCCGATGCTGATCACGCCGATGATCGAGGCCAGCCGCAGGATCACGAGCAGGTTGCCGACGTTGGCGAAGCGGTCGCCCGCCGTGATCACCCCGACGATGATGAGCAGCAGCAAGGCGATGACCAGGCCGATGGAGCGGCCGCTGGAGCCGCTGAAGAGGCGGGCGGCCAGGCTGCGCTGCGGCTCGGCGTCGTGCGTAATCGGGACGTCGGCAGCGACGGCCGTGTTCTGCTCGCTCATGCGGCGGTTCCTTTCATGACCAGGTCGAGCACGCCGTGCTCGTCGATGGCGTCTGCGGCTGAAGTGTGGATGACGCGGCCCTCGGCGATCACGAGCACGCGATCGGCCAGGCCGAGCACCTCGTCGATCTCGCTGGAGACCACGACGACGGCGGTGCCGGCGTCTGCAAGTCGACGGATGAGGGCATAGATCTCGGCGCGGGCACCGACATCGACGCCGCGGGTGGGCTCGTCAAGCAGCAACAGGCTGGTGCCGTGCACCAGCCAGCGCGCCAGCAGGATCTTCTGCTGGTTGCCGCCAGAGAGGGTGCGGGTCACCCGGTCGGGGTCTGCCGGCCGCAGCTCGAGTGCGACGAGCTGCTCGCGTGCGACGGATCGCTCCTCCTTCTCTTTGAGGAGCCCGCCCTTCGCCCAGCGGGTGAAGCTGGCCAGCGTGACATTGCGGTAGATCGGCTCATCCAGAATGAGCCCCTGACTCTTGCGCTCCTCGGGCGAGAGACCCATCCCCGCGGCGACGCCGGCCTGCACCGAGCCCGGCTTCACCCGTGTGCCCGAGATGCTGACGGTTCCGGAGGTCGCGGTGCGCGCGCCGTAGATGGTCTCCAGGATCTCGGAGCGGCCGGATCCGACCAGGCCGGCCAGACCGACGATCTCACCGGCCCGCACCTGCAGGCTGACGTCGTCGAAGACGCCGGCAAGCCCGAGCGCGTCCACGTCGAGGATGACCGGTGCGTCCGGCGCCAGCGGAGTGGCCGTCGGGAACACGTTCTCGACCTCGCGCCCCGTCATCAACTTGATCAGCTCGGAGGTGGGGGTGTCGGCGACGGGCAGGTTGGTCGCCACCGTGCGGCCGTCTTTGATGACGGTGATGCGGTCACCGATCTGGTTGATCTCTTCGAGCCGGTGCGAGATGTAGATCACCGCGATGCCGGCATCCGTCAGCTCGCCGACAACCCGGAACAGATTGCGCACTTCCTCGGCATCGAGCACAGCCGACGGCTCATCCATGATGATCAGCTGGGTGTCGTGCGAGAGGGCGCGGGCCATGCTGACGATCTGCTTGTTGGCGGCCGAGAGCGTTCCGACCTCGCGGGTGGCGGAGATGTTGCTGTGGCCGAGCCTGGCCATCAGCTCGCGGGCGCGGCGGTTGGTGCTGCGCCGATCGGTGATGCCGGCGACGGCCTGCTCGTGGCCGAGGAAGATGTTCTCGGCCACAGTGAGCCCGTCGACGACGTCGAGCTCCTGGTACATGGTGGCGATGCCGAGGCCGAGCGCCGCGACAGGGCTCTCGATGAGCGTCTCTGCGCCGTGCCAGCGGATGGTGCCGCCGTCGGGCTGGTACGAGCCGGAGAGAGTCTTGATGAGGGTGGACTTGCCAGCCCCGTTCTGGCCGAGAAGGCAGTGCACCTCTCCCGGGAGCACCTCGAGGTCCACTCCTTTGAGAGCCTGCACACCGGCGAATCCCTTGGTGAGGTCGCGGACCGTCAGCAGCGGCCCGGCATGGTCGACATTGATCATGAACGCAACATAACAGCTGAGTGCGGAATATGCACGCGGCATCTTTGGTCAACTGCCCCTATTTAATGCCTCTGATCATTTGTTTGTTAGAGGCGTCCAGGTGAGCGCCACCCCGAAAGTGGGGCAGAAACTTCTCTGGCCAAACTGTGAAATGCCTGTTATGTTGCTTGAAACGTCAAAGTGGACGTGGTGCCGGGCCTCCCGGGTTGTCACTGCCCTCCACAGCGACAGAGTTCACATTTGCACCCACCCTGCACCACAACTTGGAGGAAACAGATGCTCTCAACACGTTCACGGCGCACCCGGCTGCTCGTCGCCTCTGGCGCCACGCTGGCCGTTGCCGCGTTGCTCACCGCCTGCACGCCGGGCACCGCCGAGCCGGCTGCCAACTCGGAGAAGCCGAGCAGCAACACCGAGCCCACCACCGTCGCCGCCGGCGAAACCGTGACGATCGGATTCTCCGGCCCCGCCGCCGACCACGGTTGGCTCGGCGCCATTAACAGCGCGGCCATCGCCGCGGCCGCCGAGTTCCCCGACGTCGAGCTGATCGTCGCCGAGGGCACCAACGACGCGAGCCTGCAGATCAGCCAGGTGGAGACCTTCATCAACGACAAGGTCGACGCCATCGTGCTGCTGCCGACCGATGGTGCGGCGCTGACCGATGTCGCGATCAAGGCCATGCAGGCCGGCATCCCCGTGATCAACGTCGATCGCGAGTTCAGCAGCACCTTCGCCGCCCGCACCACGATCCTCGGTGACAACTACGGCATGGGCGTGAGCGCAGGCACCTACATCTGCGAGCAGCTCGACGGCAAGAAGGATGCCATCGTCGCCGAGATCGCCGGAATCGACAGCCTGCCGCTGACCCAGGACCGCAGCGCCGGTTTCAAGGACGCCCTGAGCGACTGCGGGCTCTCGGTGAACAACCGCGTCGCCGCCGACTTCACGGTGCAGGGCGGCGAGGCGGCCACCTCACAGCTGCTCGCGGCTGCGCCGAAGATCGACGCCATCTGGAACCACGATGACGACCAGGGCATCGGCGTCATGGCCGCCATCAACGCCGCTGGGCGCAGCGAGTTCTTCATGGTCGGCGGCGCCGGCTCGAAGAACGCGATGGACGCCATCAAGGCCGGAAACACCGTGCTGCAGGCGACGGTCATCTACCCGGCCACGCAGGCCGCCGATGGCATCGCCGTCGCTCGTCTGATCGCCCAGGGCGGCGCCATGGGAGACCTCGTCACCCAGGGCGTGCCGCAGCGCATCGTTCTCGACGCCCCGGTCGTCACCAAGGACAACGTCGACCAGTACATGAGCGTCGGCTTCGCCTCCTAGGCCAGCACACACCCAGGCCGCACAGGCATGGAAAATAGGCGGGGCGTCCGCGATTCATCCGGACGCCCCGCTTCCAACACCGTTACCCACCGAACCGCCGTTTGAAAGGCCAACCGTGACCGAGACTGCTCCCCGACTTCGCATCGCCATGATCGGCGCCGGATTCATGGGGGCCGCTCACTCCCAAGGCTGGCGCGTCGCACCCCGCTTCTTCGAGCTGAGCGCGACGCCGGAAATGGCGCTGTTGGTGGGCCGCGATCAGGAGAAGACCGATTCAGCCGCAGAAAAGTGGGGCTGGGCCGAGACCTCGATCGACTGGCGCGAGGCGATCGCCCGCGACGACATCGACATCGTCGACATCGTCACCCCCGGCGACTCGCACGCCGAGATCGCGATCGCGGCGCTCGAGGCCGGCAAACATGTGCTCTGCGAGAAGCCGCTCGCCAACACGCCAGAAGAGGCGCGGGCGATGGCGGATGCCGCGGCCCGCGCAGCCGCACGAGGCGTCTATGCGATGGTCGGCTTCACCTACCGCCGGGTGCCCGCCGCGACCCTCGCCCGCGACTTGGTCGCCGCCGGCCGCATCGGGCAGGTGCGCCAGGTGCGCGCCGCCTATCTGCAGGACTGGCTGGCCGACGAGAACGGGCCGCTGACCTGGCGGTTGCAGAAGGACCGTGCCGGCTCCGGAGCGCTCGGCGACATCGGCGCGCACGCCATCGACCTCGCCCAGTACGTCACCGGAACCGACATCGCCTCGGTGAGCGGCACCCTCGAGACGATCGTGGCCGAGCGGCCGCTGCCCGTCGCCGACGGCGCGGCGCACGGGCTCTCGGCTGCGGCATCCGCAGAACGCGGCGTCGTGACCGTTGACGACCTCGCCCTGTTCACCGCCCGCTTCGGCGCCGGCCCGCACGGCTCAGGGTTCCTCGGCTCCTTCGAGGCGAGCCGCTTCAGCACCGGGCGCAAGAACGCCCTGCGCATCGAGGTCTCCGGCTCGACCGGCGCAATCAGCTTCGACCTGGAGAACCTCAACGAACTGCAGATCTTCGACGCCACCGCGCCGGCCGAGGAGCAGGGCTTCACGAGGGTGCTCGTGACCGAGCCCGTGCACCCGTACATCGCCGCGTGGTGGCCGGCCGGGCACATGCTCGGCTACGAGCACGGCTTCTCGCACCAGGCGCGGGACTTCGTCGAGGCGGTCGCCGCCGGCGTTCAGCCCACGCCGTCCTTCGCCGACGGCCTCAAGGTGCAGCAGGTGCTCGCGGCCGTCGAGGCGAGCGCCGGCGCCGACAGTGCCTGGCGTGCCGTCTAGCCCCAGGCTTCCGCTCAGACATCCAGCAACCGAACTCAACGAGGAGAACCCATGACCCGCCCCATCACCCTGTTCACCGGCCAGTGGGCCGACCTGCCGTTGGAAGAAGTCGCACGCCTGGCCTCGGAGTGGGGCTACGACGGCCTGGAGATCGCCTGCTGGGGCGACCACCTGGACCCCTGGCGCTGGGATGACGCGGAGTATGTGGCAGGCAAGCTCGCGCTGCTGGCCAAGTACAACCTCTCGGTCTACGCCATCTCGAACCACCTCAAGGGCCAGGCGGTCTGCGACGACCCGATCGACCAGCGGCACCGTGACATCCTGCCCGATGTGGTGTGGGGTGACGGCGAGCCTGAGGGCGTTCGCCAGCGGGCAGCGGAGGAGATGAAGAACACGGCGCGCCTGGCGGCAGCTCTGGGCGTGAAGACGGTTGTCGGGTTCACCGGGTCGAGCATCTGGAAGTACGTCGCGATGTTCCCGCCCGTCTCCCAGGAGCTGGTCGACGCCGGCTACACAGACTTCGCTGACCGCTGGAACCCGATCCTCGATGTCTTCGACGAGGTCGGCGTGCGCTTCGCCCACGAGGTGCACCCAAGCGAAATCGCCTACGACTACTGGACGACCCGGCGCACCCTCGAGGCGATCGGGCACCGCTCCGCGTTCTGCCTGAACTGGGACCCGAGCCACTTCATCTGGCAGCAGCTGAACCCGGTGGACTTCATCCTTGAGTTCGCCGACCGCATCATCCACGTCGACTGCAAAGACGTGAAGCTGCGCCTCGGCAACGGCCGCAACGGCGTGCTCGGCTCGCACCTGGCCTGGGCGGACCTCAACAGGGGCTGGGACTTCGTCTCGACCGGCCGCGGCGACGTACCGTGGGAGGCCAGCTTCCGCGCGCTCAACGCCATCGGCTACGAAGGCCCCATCTCAGTGGAATGGGAGGACGCCGGAATGGACCGCCTGCTCGGGGCCGAGGAGGCGCTTGAATTCGTCAAGCGCAACGCCTTTGATGCTCCGGATGCCGCGTTCGATGCAGCGTTCAGCAGTCGTTAGGCTGCGCGGCGCGGTCGACCGCGCGGAATAGCATTGACTCGCTCCGTCTCCCCGGGGCGCAGATCCCCGGGGAAACACGGGCGAGAGAACGAGGTACCTAGTGGCGCAGATCCCAGTGCGTGATTCATCGCGACCGGCGAGACGCGGCAACAACCTCGACGACGTCCGTCGCAACAACCTGGCCGTCGTGCTCGAGATCAGTCACGCGCGCGGTCGAGTCTCGCGGGCGGAGCTGACCCGGGCGACGGGGCTCAACCGCTCCACCGTCGGCGCCCTCGTCGCCGAGCTGGTCGAACTCGGGCTCGTTGACGAGACCGAACCGAGCGCCACCAACCAGGCCGGACGGCCCAGCCCGGTCATCGTTCCGCGCGAGGACGTCGTCGCGATCGCGGTGAACCCCGAGGTCGATGCGGTGACCATCGGGCTCGTCGCCCTGAACGGGCGCGTGCTCAAACGCATCCGTTACGACACGGCACGGGTGCCAACGCCCGAGGAGGTCGTGAACATCGTCGCGGCCGTCATCGCGGGCATGCAGAGCGAGTTGAATGCGTCCTATCGCACGGTCGGCGTTGGGGTCGCGGTGCCCGGTCTGGTGCGGGCCGCCGACGGCGTCGTGATCCTCGCCCCCCACCTGGGCTGGCGCGACGTGCCGATCGCCGAGATGTTGTCGGCAGCCCTGAAGCTTCCCGTCACGGCGGCAAACGACGCCTCCGCCGGCGTGCTTGCGGAAGGCCAGTACGGTGCGGGGCGCGGAGCCCGCGAGCTGGTCTACCTCAACGGCGGAGCCAGCGGTATCGGCGGGGGGATCGCACTCGACGGGGAACTCTTCGGCGGAACAGCCGGCTATGCGGGTGAATTCGGGCACACCTTCGTGAACTCGGCCGGCGCCCGCTGCCACTGCGGCGCGAGCGGCTGTCTCGAGACCGAGGTGCGGCGCGCTCCGCTGCTGGCGCTGCTGGGGCTGGACAGCACCCGCAGCGAGGAACTCGAGGAGGCGCTGCTCGCGCACCTCGCTCGGCCGGAGGGCCCGGACGCCGCCGTGGTGGACCTGCTCAAGAGGCAGATGAGCTTCCTCACGATCGCGCTGCGCAACGTCGTGAACGCGCTGAACCCGGAACTCGTGCTGCTCGGCGGCTTCCTCGGAACGCTGTACGCGGTCGACCCGGAGCGGCTGACCGCAGAGATCTCGAGCGGTGCCCTGCCGGGAGCCGGGGACAGCGTGCGCTTCGGTCGGTCCGAACTCGGCAACGAGCTGCTCATGGTCGGCGCCGCCCAGCTGGCATTCAAGCCGGTGCTCGACGACCCGGCCAGCGTCGCCGTTCCTCCCGCTGGTTGAGCCTGCGATTCCCGTCAAGCATCGGTAACTGTTCCCTAGGTTTCCTTTGAACGGGCTGCCGCCTTGCATGTCGCTGCGCGACATGCCCGCTGGTTGAGCCGGTCGACACCCGCGCCCCGGCATCCGATAACATGAACAGTCGCCTGCGATCGAATCGATTCGATTGTGGTGTGCGGCCACACGCCCCCGCTCTCGCCGAGCGCTCCGCCCCACTTCCGAGGACCTCGTGACCAGCACCGCAGGCATCCCCATCATCCGCCCCGACGACATGGCCGCGATCCGTGCGGCGGCGCCCAGCCACCGCGGCGACGCCCTCAGTGCCCGCCAGCGCCTCGTCTACGTCCTCGTGCTCGGCGCGCTCACAGCGCTCGGCCCGTTCACGATCGACCTCTACCTGCCGGCGTTCCCCATGCTCGAAACCGAGCTCGGCGTCTCGGCCTCTGCCGTGCAGCTGACCCTCACTGGCACCATGATCGGCTTCGGTCTCGGCCAGTTGATCGTCGGCCCGTGGAGCGACAAGGTCGGCCGCAAGCTGCCGCTGATCCTCGCGACGCTCGTGCACATCCTGGCCTGCGTCGGGGCCGCCATGGCCTCCGACATCTTCGTGCTCGGCGGCTTCCGGCTGCTGCAGGGCTTCGGCGCCGCGGCAGGCGGCGTGGTCGCCATGGCCATGGTGCGCGACCTGTTCGGCGGCAAGCCGCTGGTCAAGATGCTCTCCCGACTGGCCCTGGTCAACGGCCTTGCACCGGTACTCGCGCCGGTCATCGGCTCGCAACTGCTGCTCGTCACGGACTGGCGCGGCATCTTCTGGGTGCTCGCCGCATACGGCGCCGTCGTGGTGCTCGCCGTGTGGCTGTGGATCGTCGAGACCCGGCCGAAGGCAGACCGGGCCCTGAGCGCACACTCCACCGTCGGCGCCCGGTTCAAGGCCGTGCTCTCCGACCGCGTCTTCGTCGGCACCGCGATCGTCGGCGGCATGGTGTTCACCGGCCTCTTCGCCTACCTCTCCGCATCGACGTTCCTGTTCCAGCAGGTGCACGGTTTCACGCCGCAGGAGTACGGCCTGCTGTTCGGGGCGAACTCGATCGGCGTGATCATCGGCGTGCAGACCAGCTCCCGGCTGATCCGCACCGTCATCGGCCCGCAGTGGATCCTCGCCATCACGACCGCCATGATGGCGTTCCTCGGAATCGCCATCATGGTGCTGGATGCCACGGGCGCCGGCCTCTGGGGAACGATCATCCCGCTGTGGTTCTTCATCACCATGTGCGGTTTCTCCTTCCCGTGCGTGCAAGTGATCGCGCTGAACGGCCACGGCCAGGAGGCCGGAACCGCCGCATCGCTGCTCGGCGCCACGAACTTCGGGCTGGCCGGCATCATCTCGCCGCTCATCGGCATGCTCGGCGTGAGCACCGCGCTGCCCATGGGCGCCGTGATGACCGTCACATCGCTCATCGCGATCGCGGCACTCTGGTGGATCGTGCGCCCGCGCACGGTCCCCGCGCTCTCCGCATGAGCGACGCCCGCGATAGCGTTGGTCCATGACGGCAGCGAGCGGCATCCGCACCCACGCCCCCAAACACACCCCCAGACGCTGGCCGTTGGTCGCCGGTGTCACGGCAATCGTGTTGGCGGTGCTGCTCGGTGCGGGCATCACGCTGCTGAACGGCGGCGCACCGCTCGCGATCGACGCGGCCTGGCAGAGCTTCATGATCTCGACGCGCTCTCCGTTCACCGAGGGTCTCGCGCTGTTCCTCAACTCTTTCGGCGGCGGCTTCGTCGCGGTGCTGGTGGTGCCGCTCTCCATCGTCGGGCTGCTGCTCTTCCTGCGGCGACCCTGGGCGGCGCTGTTCTCCGCCGCGGCGGCCCTCCTCGGCACGCTCGGCGTGCAGGTGCTCAAACACCTCTTCGGCCGGGCGCGGCCGGAGGACATCCTGGTGCACTCCGATTACGGCTCGTTCCCGTCTGGGCACACGGCGAACGCCGCCGTGATCGCCGTGACGTTCGCGGTGCTGTTCCCGCTGGTGTGGGTGCGCGTCGTCGGCGTCGCCTACGTGCTGCTGATGGCGTGGAGCCGCACGCTGCTCGGCGCGCACTGGCTGAGCGACACCGTCGGCGGCGCGCTCATCGGCGCCGGAGTCGTGCTCGTGCTCTGGGCGTTCACCGCCCGCTGGCTGGAGGCGGAGCGGCGGGCGCGACCCCAGGCGCAGACGCCGGACTGACCCTAGAGCTGGGCGGCGCCACACGCTAACGTCGGAGCATGAGCGATGACACTGTGGTCACGGGCGGCATGCGAATTCTCCTGGTCGGCGCGGGGGGAGTGGGCGACGCCATCGCCAAGATCGCGGCCCGCCGCAATTTCTACGAGCTGATCGTTGTCAGCGACTTCGATGAGGCCCGCGCGGAGCGCACCGTCGCCGCGGTCGCCGCCCGGCAGGGCGCGGAGGCCGCCGGCCGTTTCCTGGCCGAGCAGATCGACGCCTCCGACCCCTACGCCGTCGAGTCGCTCGTGCGCGAACACCGCATCACCCACGTCATGAATGCGGTCGAGCCCAAGTTCGTGCCGACGATCTTCGCCGGGGCGCTCGCGGCCGGCGCGAACTACCTCGACATGGCGATGAGCCTGAGCGAGCCGCACCCCACCGACCCGCACAACCAGACCGGCGTCAAGCTCGGCGATGACCAGTTCGCGCAGGCACCCGACTGGCAGAAGCAGGGCCAGCTCGCCCTCGTCGGCATGGGCGTCGAGCCCGGCTTGAGCGACGTCTTCGCCCGCTACGCCAGCGACCACCTGTTCAGCGAGATCGACGAGCTCGGCACCCGCGACGGCGCCAACCTCGTCGTGCGCGACGAGGAGGGCAACGAGATCTTCGCGCCCTCCTTCTCAATCTGGACCACGATCGAGGAATGCCTGAACCCGCCCGTGATCTGGCAGAAAGAGGAGGGCTGGTTCACCACCCCGCCGTTCTCCGAACCCGAGGTCTTCGTCTTCCCGGAGGGGATCGGCCCCGTCGAGTGCGTCAACGTCGAGCACGAGGAGGTGCTGCTGATGCCGCGCTGGCTCGACGCCAAGCGGGTCACCTTCAAGTACGGGCTCGGCGCCGAGTTCATCGGCGTGCTGAAGACGCTGCACCTGCTCGGCCTGGACTCCACCGTTCCGCTGCGCGTGCGCGGGGCGGATGCCGCCGGCATCCGTGGACCGGTCGAGGTCGCGCCTCGCGACGTGGTCGCCGCGGCACTGCCCGACCCGGCCAGCATCGGCCCGCAGATGACCGGTAAGACCTGTGCGGGTGTCTGGGTGACCGGGACCGGCACCGACGGGGCGCCGCGCGAGGTCTACCTCTACCACGTGAGCGACAACGAATGGACGATGCGCGAGTACGACGCCCAGTGCGTGGTCTGGCAGACGGCGATGAACCCGGTGATCGCGCTCGAATTGCTCGCCACCGGCGTCTGGCAGGGCAGCGGGGTGCTCGGCCCCGAGGCGTTCGACGCCGCGCCCTTCCTCGAGCTGATGGCCCGCCCGCTCGAGCAGGGCGGCTACGGCCAGTCCTGGGGCCTCGAAGAGCGCACCCCCGCGGTCTAACCGACCGCACCAGCACCCGCCGTTTCGACGAGGAAGGCACCAGGCCATGACGGATGACGCAGTTGCCGCGGCGCAGAGTGCCGCGGCCGAAGCCGCCGAGGCGGCCCGGGTGTTGCAGGCCCAGGCCGAGGAGGCGATCAAGAAGGCCCAGGACGCCGCAGCGGCCGCGCTCGCGGCGGCCGAGGCCGCGCAGGCCGCGGCACCGGCTCCGGCAGCGGTGCCCGTCTCAACCAGCGGGGTGCCGGCGGCATCCGGCCCGCTGGACCCCGGACACGTGGAAACCATCCGGTCCGGTTACGCGTTCGAGGGGGTGGCGCTCGAGATGGGCGCACTGGTGAATGGCGAGGCCCTGCCCGACGTTCCCGTGCGGATCCCGCTCGCCATGACCAACCGGCACGGCCTGGTCGCCGGCGCCACCGGAACCGGCAAGACCCGCACCCTGCAGATGCTGGCAGAGCAGCTCTCCAGCCATGGCGTCGCGGTGTTCGCCGCCGACATCAAGGGCGACCTCTCCGGCATCGCGACCGCCGGCGAGGCCAACCCCAAGCTGCTGGCCCGCACGGCCGGAATCGGCCAGGACTGGACCCCTGACCAGTTCCCCGTCGAGTACTTCTCGCTCGGCGGCGTGGGCAGGGGCGTGCCGATCCGCGCCACCGTCACCGGTTTCGGGCCCGTGTTGCTCAGCAAGGTGCTCGGCCTGAACAACACGCAGGAATCCAGCCTCGGCCTCGTCTTCCACTACGCCGAGAAGTCCGGCCTGCCACTGCTCGACCTGACCGACCTGCGCGCCGTGCTCAGCTATCTGACCAGTGACGACGGCAAGGCCGAGCTGAAAGACCTGGGCGGTCTCTCCAGCGCGACCGTCGGTGTCATCCTGCGCGAGCTCATTACCTTCGCGGACCAGGGCGCCGATGTCTTCTTCGGTGAGCCAGAGATCGACACCGCCGAGTTTCTGCGCACGACGGCCGAGGGAAAAGGCGTGATCAGCCTGCTCGAGGTGCCCGGCGTGCAAGACAAGCCGGCGCTCTACTCCACCTTCCTGATGTGGCTGCTGGCCGACCTATTCAACGATCTGCCAGAGGTCGGCGATCTCGACAAGCCGAAGCTGGTGTTCTTCTTCGACGAGGCGCACCTTCTGTTCGCCGATGCATCCAAGGACTTCCTCGCCCAGATCACCCAGACGGTGCGGCTGATCCGCTCTAAGGGCGTCGGCATCTTCTTCGTCACGCAGACCCCGAAAGACGTGCCGGGCGACGTGCTGGCCCAGCTCGGCTCCCGTGTGCAGCACCAGCTGCGCGCCTTCACCCCGGATGACGCCAAAGCCCTCCGCGCCACCGTCTCGACCTATCCGAACTCCGGCTACGACCTGGCCGAGGTGCTCACCACGCTCGGCACCGGGGAGGCGATCGTCACCGTCATGAACGAGAAGGGCGCGCCGAGCCCCGTCGCCTGGACCCGGCTGCGCGCCCCGCAGGGCTCGATGTCGCCGTCGCCGGATGCCGCCATCGACGCCGTGGTCGCGGCATCCCCGTTGCTTCCCAAATACGGCACTGCCCTGGACCGTGACTCCGCGCGGGAGATCCTCACCCGCAAGCTGGCGACCGCCGCGGCGGCAGCCGACGCCGCCCAGCAGGCGGCGGACCAGGCTGCGGCGCAGGCCGCGGCTGAGAAGAAGTCGCAGGCCGAGTACGACCGGCTGATGAAGAAGACCTCTGGAACGGCGCGCTCCACGAAGCAGCAGAAGACGGTGCTCGAGGAGGTGCTGGGCTCCACGGCGACGAAGTCGGTGCTCACCGCGGTGATCGGCGGCATCTTCGGAACCCGCAAACGGCGTTAGAGCCGTGCGCCGGCACGCGAGAATGGTCACATGCTGGAGATCCGCCCCTACCGCCCGAGTGACCGCGCCGCCGTCTACGACATCTGTGTGCGCACGGCCGACGCCGGCGGCGACGCACGCGGTCAGTACAGCACCGACGATCTGATGCCCGATGTCTACGCCGGGCCGTACCTGGAGTACGCGCCGGAACTTGTCACCATCGTCTCGACCGGGGCGGCGGACGGCGACCAGGCTGTCGGATACCTGATCGGCGTGGCCGACACCGCCGACTACGTGCGCTGGCACCGGCAGCACTGGCTGCCCGACTTCACGGCGCGCTACGCCGGGCATCCGAAGGACGCGGCAGAGGCCGGCGTCATCGCGGCCGGACTGCACCCAGAGAAGCTCCTCATCGCCGAACTCGACGCCTACCCGGCGCACCTGCACATCGATTTGCTGCCGGAGGCGCAAGGCCAGGGCCTCGGCCGGGTGCTGATCGACGGCCTGCTCGGTACCCTGCGCGAGCGCGGGGTTCCCGGCCTGCACCTGGCCTACTCGCCGCACAACACCGGGGCCGCCGCCTTCTACGCCCGGCTCGGCTTCCGGCCGCTGGCCGCCAGCAGCGCCGATGCCCCGTTGGTCGGCATTTCCACTGGCCGTTAGCTCGGCGCCCCGTTAGACCTCGAGCAGCAGGCGGGTCGCCGTGTCACCGATGGCCAACGTGCGCGCAGCCGCGGCGGTGTCGCCGCCGGTGCGATGCCAGGTGGCTGACAGCGCCGTCCAGGCGATGACCCAGCGCAGCAGGGTGCCGACCGGGATCCCGGATGCCAGCGCGACCGTCTGCACGCGCCTGGCCAACCGTTCCGGCTCGGCGGCGTGCGCGGGCACGGGGTTGCAGAGCATGTTGGCGTAGTCGAACTCTGACGCACCGATGAGTGCCTTGGGATCGATGGCGAGCCAGCCGCGGGTGCCGAAGTCGAGCACGTTGCCGTGGTGCACGTCGCCGTGCAGCACCACCGACTCGCCGGGACCGTCCAGCAACTCGGCCGCGAGGTCGGCCCCGCGCAGGTAAACGCTGCCCCACTCTTCCGCGTGCTCAAACAGCTCGGCGAACCAGTCCTCTAACGGAACGAGTGGCGGCAGTGGCGCCGACCGCGGCCGATGCAGGCCGGCGACGCTCTGGCAGAGCACACGCAGGGAGTGGTCGTCATCCGCCGCAGTGCGGGACGCCATCGCGGCCAGCGAGCGTGGCCCCTGCGCCCGCTCCAGAAGCACCGCGTCGGTGTCGTGCTCGTAGACGAGCGCCGCGCCGTCGCCGTTCCACCACAGCTGCAGCGCGAAACCTGCACGTTCCTCGTCGCCGGCCGCGCCCGCTCTCGCGAGCTTCAGCATGGCGGGCAGTGGCGTTTCGCGGGACGCCGGCGTCCAGAGCACGGGCTGCAGAATGCTGGATGCCGTGGCGAAGGCCTGCCCGGCCGGTCGGGCGGACCAGCGCTCAAGGTAGTCCTCTAGAGGCGCCGATGCGCAGTCAGTGGTCATGGAGCTCTTCGTGTCGGGTGTGGGGGAGTCGCGGGTCAGCGGCGGCTGCGCCGCGGCCGGCGTTCGAACCAGAACAACAACTTCGAATGCTCGCGCCGGAACTCGTTGATCGTCTGTGGGTCTCTGATGATCGTGGCAGGAACGTCGAGGGTATCGATCACTCGGCCGATGGCATCGTGCGACCAGTAGCGGGCCCGCATCCGCAGCAGGGTGCGGCCGTCGTGCCCAATGACGAACAGGTGTTCCTCCACGTCGACGGTGAGGCCGCTGTACATCGACACGAGCAGAAGCGACTCGATCTCGTTTGCGTGAATCTGCCGACGGAGGCCCGTGAAGCCGCTCTCGCGTACTCCCACCGGTGAGACGAAGACGCCGGCCTGGTGATAAATCAGGACGAAACGGGCGATGACGGCGATGACGATCAGCTTGAACAGCACCACGATGAGCCAGCCGCCAGAAGGGATCGTCAGCCAGTAGAGCACGGCGAAGATCGGGATGAGCAGTGCGAGGATGGCCAGGCCAGATTGCGTGAACACCTGTTCGCGGGGTCTCAGGACGACCTCGTCCGCCCCCTCGGCGCGCGCGCCATCGCCTGCAGTCCCCCGTGCATACCTTTGAGCGTATTGCCGATCGGTGCCGAGCGCATCACTGGGTGGCGGGCGGGGACACATCCGGATGAACTTCGGAGGAACAATCGACGCAGGATACCGGCAATGCGGGGAGCATGATTGCGCTCGTGGTCAGCCATATTTCCTTGTAGATCTGCGGCTCTACCCCGGCTGTGGGAGTCGCCGATGAAAGTTGAGGAAAATGCGAACTGGCCCGGCCAGTGTGCCGTGCCGCCACCGCTGGACCGGAAAAACGGCCGAACACTCAAACAAAAGGATGTTCAGCCGCTTGCGATGCCTTGCGAGGTTGCCCCGCCGGAGCGTCGTCGTGTGCCCTGCGTGTGCCCTGCGGGTGAAACCAAAAACGCCCAACCGGAGTTGGGCGTTTCAGTGGCGGAGCGTGGGGGATTCGGGCGCCGCGTGTGGGTGTTGTGCGCGTGCCCTGCGGGTGAAACCAAAAACGCCCAACCGGAGTTGGACGTTTCAGTGGCGGAGAATGGGGGATTCGAACCCCCGAGGGCTTGCACCCAACACGCTTTCCAAGCGTGCGCCATAGGCCACTAGGCGAATTCTCCAGAAGCTGACTCGAAAGAAAGCAACTCAAAGAATCTTATCTGATGGATTGAGTGCTTTTTGCCACGAGGGCGCCGCTGGCCAGAATCGCGTGTGTCAACGAGTGCTCTCCAGACACGGTAAACTAGTGAACGACTCCTCGCGTGGCGTCATCCAGGCCAATTCCCCCAGGACGGAAACGTAGCAAGGGTAACCGGGCTCTGGCGGGTGCGCGAGGGGTCCTTTTCTTTAACCGGTGCCGCGAGGGTAACCGGGGCAGCGCCGTGGTACCGAGGTGCGCGAGGGGTCCTTTTCTTTAACTCGGTCAGTCGGCGTTAGCTCGGTCAGTCGGCGGAGAGCGGCCCGGGCTTCGCGGCCGGCCGGTGCTCCCTGGCCCAGCGCTCCGTCTGCAGCACGTGCGAGGCCGCGGCCGTCGCGGCCGTCGCGGGGTCGCGCGCGATCAGTGCGGCGAGGATCTCGCGGTGCGAGTGGTCGCTCTGCGCCTTGATGTCCGGCCCGGCCGGCAGGTCGAACAGCTGGTACGAGCGGGAGCGCGAGCGGAAGACGCGCAGCAACTCGGCGATCGTCGCGTTCTTGGCGAGCCCGGTGATCTTCTCGTGGAACTGGGCGTCCAGGTCGGATGCCTGCTCCTGCTCACTGGCCAGCTCGAGCGCGTCGAGGATGCCGCTCAGCTCGGCGGCCACGGCATCCGTCATGTTGGCGGCGGCCTGTGCCGTTGCGTGCGACTCGAGCACGCGCCGCGACTCGAACATGTCGATCAGCCCCTCGAGCGGCATCAGCCCGACGGTCAGTCCGAGCGCCCCGATGATGTTGGCCGGCTCCAGCGCCGAGACGTAGGTGCCCGAGCCGTGCCTGGACTCGATCACACCGAGAGCGCCGAGCATGCGCACGCCCTCCCGGAGTGATCCGCGAGAGACCTGGAGTCGGTCGCAGAGCTGCGCCTCCGAGGGGAACTGCTGGCCGGGCTGCAGCTCGCCGGAGGCGATCATCTGCCGCAGGCCGTGGAATGCGTCGTCGATCGCGCTGATGGTGCGCCTCCTGTGCGATTGGTGTTCTGGGCCGCTGGCGTGATACGTACCGAACAGCATACGGCCCGAAAGTCATCTAATGAGTGGGTAGTTATCTGACGACTTCATGTATATGCTCCTTGGAGTCGGCATTCATTCGCTGTTTTGCAGTAAGTCATCCAATAACTTTTTGCGAAGCAGCGGTGAGTCGTCGAAACAAGCTCTCGCAACGCACAAGGATGTGACACCTCGATGACCTCGACGAATGCGCCAAGCCGGCCCACCGCCGCACTCGCCCCGAGCCCGCTCACGCTGCCCGGCGGCGCGCCGGCCGCAGGCGCCTGGACGCTGTCCGAGAGCGCGCTGCACATCAACCACGGCTCGTTCGGCGCCGTGCCGCGGGTGGCGCAGCTGCGCCAGAACGAGCTGCGCGCCGAGATGGACGCCGACCCGGTCGCGTGGTTCTCCTTCCTGCCGGAGCGCATCGGCGCCGTGCGCCGCGAGATCGCCGCCTTCGTCGGCGCGCCGGCCGAGCACACGGCCATCGTGCCGAACGCCAGCGCCGGCGCCACCGTCGTCTACTCGAGCCTGTCGATGGACCGCGGAGCGGAGATCGTCGTCACCGACCACGGCTACGGCGCCGTCACGATGGGCGCCGAGCGCATGGCACGCCGCTACGGCGGCACCGTGGTGACCGCTCACGTCCCGCTGCACGCAACCCCGGCCGAGGCGCACGAAGCCGTCATGGCGGCCTGCTCCGGCAGGACCCGGCTGATCGTGATCGACCACATCACCTCGGCGACCGCGCGCTTCATGCCCGTCGCCGAGATCGCGGTATCCGCCAGGGCCCGTGGCATCGTCACCCTGGTCGACGGCGCACACGTGCCCGGCCTGTACGACAACCCGCTCGACGGCGTCGACTGCGACTTCTGGATCGGCAACCTGCACAAGTTCGCGTGCGCCCCGCGCGGGACCGCGGTGCTGCTCGCCCCGACCGAGCTTCGCAGCGAGCTCTACCCGCTGGTGGACTCCTGGGGCTCGCCGCTCGAGTTCCCCGAGCGCTTCGACACCCAGGGCACGCTCGACCTCACCAGCTACCTGGCCGCGCCGACGGCGACCGGCTTCATCGCCGACACCTGGGGCTGGGGTGCGGCCCGCCGCTACATCACCGAGCTCGCCGACTACGCCGAGGACCTCGTGGCCGCGGCGTTCGCCGAGCGAACGGGCGAGGACCACCGCGTCGACGTCGGCTCGCCGGTCAGCGCGCTGCGACTGGTGCGCCTGCCGGACGGCCTGGCCGGCTCGCACCCGACCGCCGACGCCCTGCGCAACCGGGTGGTCAGCGAGTTCAACATCGAGGGCGCGTTCACCAGCTTCGGCGGTGTCGGCTACTTCCGCCTCTCGGCCCACGTCTACAACACCGCAGCAGATTTCGAAGAATTCGTTGAGCGCATGGTTCCGACGCTCTGCGACTGGGCGCGCGACGCCGAGCGTTGAGCTCGCGTCAGCACCCTTTGCACCTATCCCGGACCACAGCACGCATTACGAAACGAGGAGACATGACGAAACGGAAACTTCTTGCCGGTCTCGGGCTTGGCCTGGTGACTGCTCTTGCGCTCAGCGGTTGCTCCGCCCCCGCCGGCGACGGAAAGGTGACGCTCCAGCTGGTCGAGAGCCTGACCAGCCCCGCCCGCACCGAACTGCTCACCAAGCTCATCGGCGAGTTTGAGGCGCAGAACCCCGACATCAACGTCGACCTGATCTCCCCGCCGACCGACCAGGCCGACCAGAAGATCCAGCAGATGCTGCAGTCCGGCTCCGGCGTCGACGTGTTGGAGGTGCGCGACCTCACCGTCGGCCCGTTCTCGGCCAACGGATGGCTCAGCGACATGACCACGGAGTTCGACGGCTGGGACGGCTGGGACTCGCTCACCCCCAACGCCCAGAGCGTTGCGACGGCCGGCGGCAAGATGTACTTCGTGCCGTACGGCTTCTACGGCATCAGCCTGTTCTACCGCACCGACATGGTGAAGGATGCCGGATTCGACGGCGCCCCGGTGAGCTGGGACGACATCGTCGAACAGGCCACCGCCATCCAGGACCCGGCCGCCAACCAGTACGGCTATGCGTTCCGCGGCGGCAAGAACGGCTACACCAACGCGGTGCTCGCCATCTCGGCCTACGTTGCCGGTGACATCGACGTCACCAACGCGTACCGGCTGAAGAACGGCGACTCGATCTTCTCCGCACCGGAGGCGCTCGACGCGATGGACACGTACCTCACGCTGTTCAAGCAGGCCTCGCCGCCGTCATCCGTCGCCTGGGGCTACCCCGAGATGGTCGAGGGCTTCACGAACGGCTCAACCGGCTTCCTGTTGCAGGACCCGGAGGTCATCGCCGCCGTCTCAGAGTCGAAGGCGATCACGGCCGAGCAGTGGAACACGGCACCGATGCTCGTCGGCCCGAGCGGCAAGGCGATCCAGCCGCTGGCGACGGCCGGCTGGGGCACGGCAGAGGCCAGCGAGCACAAGGCAGAGTCGGCCCGGCTGATCCAGTTCCTGAACTCCGGCGATGCCTCGATCGAGTTCACGCAGAAGAACAGCCTGGTCCCGATCCTGACCGGCGCAGCCGACGACCCGTTCTACAAGACCGGTGCGTGGGCGAGCTACCTCTACATGAACGAGAACCCGGACGTGTACATCACCGCCGAGCAGCCGCGCGGCGTCGCCTGGTTCACCGAGTGGGCCGACAAGGCAGACACCGAGCTGCAGCAGGTGCTGATCGGACAGATGACGAACAAGGAACTTCTCGCCAGTTGGGACTCCTACTGGGCCGAGAAGTGGGCGGCTGAGTAGAAACCACCATGTCTCGTCACACGACGACCGCGACAGGGCGCCCGTTCACACGGGCGGGCGCCCCCAGCGTGTCCCCTCAGAAAACCACCCGCCGCCGCTCCTTCAGCACGCGGCGCGGCTTGGTCATCGCCGCGTTCATGGCGCCGGCGGCGGTGTTCGTCGCGCTGTTCACCTACTACCCGATGCTCGCCGGCTCGCAGATGGCGTTCCGCAACTGGAACCTGAACAACCTCTCGAACACGGACTGGGTGGGGCTCGGCAACTTCCAGAAGATCTTCGCCGACCCGAACTTCTATGTGATCCTGGGCAACTCGGTGCTCTGGGTCGTGGCCTCGATCGTCCCGCAGTTCATCATCGGCTTCGCGCTGGCCCTCTGGCTGCGCCGCAAGTTCGTCTTCCGCGGCCTCTACCAGGCGCTCATCTTCTTCCCGTGGGCGATCTCCGGATTCCTCATCGGCATCCTGTTCCGCTGGATGTTCAACGGTGAGTTCGGCGTGATCAACGACCTGCTGATGAAGGCCGGGCTGATCGACACGGCCATCCCGTGGCTGGCGGAGCCCGGAACGGCGATGACCGCCGTGATCATCGCCAACACCTGGTACGGCGTCACCTTCTTCGCCATCATGATCCTCGCCGCGCTGCAGTCGGTGCCAGACGAGGTGTACGAGGCGGCGGCGTTGGACGGCTCGGGCAAGGTGCGCACGCTGTTCAGCATCACCATCCCGTACATCAGCACGACGCTCGCGCTCACCGTGCTGCTGCGGGTGATCTGGATCTTCAACTTCCCAGACATCATCTGGGCGATGACCGGCGGCGGGCCAGCCAACCAGACGCACATCATCACCACGTGGATGATCTCGATCACTCAGCGCGGCGACTACGGGCAGGCCTCGGCCCTCGGCCTCATCGTCGTGGCGATCCTGCTGGTGTTCTCCGCGTTCTACCTGATGGCCATCCGCGAGAAGAAGGGGGCACGCTCATGATCAACCACGAAACACCCGCGGCCCGTGTCGTCAGAATCGTCTTCCTCGGACTCTGGCTGGTCATCTCGCTGTTCCCGCTGTACTGGATCCTGATCACCTCGTTCAAGACACCGGGCGCGATCTTCAGCTACCCGCTGACGTACTGGCCGGAGGTGTTCTCGCTCGAGAACTACATCTCGCTGTTCCAGAAGTCGAGCTTCGGCACGTACGTCTTCAACAGCCTGCTGGTCGCCACGGTGGCCGCCACCGTCGCGACGTTCATCTCGATGCTCTCCGCCTACGTGCTGGCCCGCTTCGAGTTCCGCAGCAAGGGCGCCGTGTTGATGGCGTTCCTGGTGACCCAGATGATCCCGGCGTTCATCGCGCTCGGGCCGCTCTACCTGATGATGGTGCAGCTCAAGTTGGTCGACAACCGCTTCGGGCTCATGCTCATCTACATCGCGGTGTGCATCCCGTTCAGCACGATCATGCTGCGTGGCTTCTTCGCCAACATCCCCGATGCGCTCGAGGAGGCGGCCATGATCGACGGCTGCTCGCGGTTCGGCGCGCTGTTCCGGGTGATCATCCCCGTGATGAAGCCCGGCATCATCGCCGCGTTCATCTTCAACTTCGTCAACTGCTGGAATGAGCTGTTCCTGTCGGTGACGTTGATGAACAAGGATGAGAACAAGACCATCCCGACCGCGCTGAACGGCTTCATCTCGAGCTTCACCATCGACTGGGGCTCGATGTCGGCCGCGGCCGTTCTCACGATCGTGCCGACGATGATCCTGTTCGCCTTCGCGAGCCGCTACATCGTGCAGGGCCTGACGGCCGGCGCCGTCAAGGGCTAGTCGCCGAACACGACAGTGGCCGCCACCCCTCGGGGTGGCGGCCACCGTTGTTTCGCTGTGGGTGGTGGGCGGCTAGCCCTGCGCGATGCCGCGCAGCACGGCGCGCACGATGGATGCCGCGTCGATGCCGTGGGAGCGGTAGACGCTCTCCAGGTCGCCGGACTGGCCCAGCCGGGAGACGCCCAGGTGCGCCGCCGGCACGCCGTTCACCCCGGCCAGGAACGACAGCGTGTGCGGGTGACCGTCCAACACGGTCACGAGCGGGGCCGCCCGGTGGGCGGGCAGGATGTCGCGCAGGATCCACTCGCCGGCATCCGTGCTGCCCGCCTCGCCGGACGCCTGCCCGGTTCTGGCCTGCAGGGCCTCGAACAGCAGCCCGGCATTGGTCACGCAGACGACGTCGACATGCACCCCGGCCTCGGCGAGCGTGTCCCGGGCCGCGAGAGCCTCCGGCACCAGCGCGCCCATCGCGGCGATCGTCGCGTGCGGGGCCTGCGCGGCCTCGGGCGAGCGCAGCAGGTAGCCGCCGGCCAGCACCTGGCGGCGGCGCAGCTCCCTGGCCTCCGGCAGCGCCGGCACCTCGGCGAGGCCTTGCTGCACCGGCCGGGTGGAGAGTCGGAGGTAGCTGGAGCTGCCGCCGGGGATGCCGATGCGCCGGATGCACTCCAGCAGCATCCACTCCACCTCCAATGCGAAGGCCGGCTCGTAGCTGAGCAGCCCCGGCTGCTGCAGCCCGATCGCGGGGGTGAGCAGCGACTGGTGCGCGCCGCCCTCCGCCGCCAGGGTCACACCGGAGGGGGTGCCGACCAGGATCGACTGGCCGCCGGCGTACATGCCGAAGGTCCACGGCTCCAGCGCGCGGGCGATGAACGGGTCGTACACGACGCCGATCGGGATCAGCGGGAAGCCCCAGCGGCTCCAGGTCGCGCCCAGCTCGCCGAGCAGCCCGACGAGGTTCGTCTCGGCGATGCCAAGCTCGATGTGGCGCCCCTCCGCGCTCTCCTCCCAGTGCAGGATCGTCTCCGGGTCGTCGTCGAACCAGTCCTTGGAGGGGGCAGCCGACCACACCTTGGCCTTGTTCACCCAGCCGCCGAGGTTCGTGCTGGAGCTGACGTCCGGGCTCACCGTGACCACGCGCTCGGCGATGGCCGGTGCGCGCCGGGTGAGGTCGAGCAGGGTGCGGCCGAGCGCTGCCTGCGTGGTGCTCGTGCCGCGCGGAACCCAGCCGAGGTCGGTGGGCGGGGCGAAGGCGCCAGCGGCGGGCACCGGCTCCCGGCGCAGCCGGGCCGCCCGCTCCGCGCAGAGCGCGCCCTCTGCCGAGCCCGGCTCGAAGATCTGGAACGGCCGAGCCTGGTCCATGCCGACGGATGCCGCGTACTGCTCGAACTGCGCCGGGGTCAGCTGTGCGGAGTGGTTCTGCGGGTGCCCCTCCATCGGCAGGTTCCTGCCCTTGACCGTGTAGGCGAAGACCACCGTCGGCCGAGTGTCGTCGATCGCGGCGAAGGCCTGGCGCAGCGTGTCGTGGTCGTGCCCGCCCAGGTTGCCGACCGCCGCCCGCAGCTCGGCCGGACCGACATCCGCCAGCAGCTGGCGCAGGTCCTGCCAGCTGTCGGCGCAGAGCCGGTCGAGCAACTGCTCGTCCGAGCTGCGCAGCAGCCGCTGGTACTCGGGGTTGGTCATGGTGTCGATGCGCGCGCGCAGGCGCTCGCCGCCGGGCCGGGCGAACAGGCCCTCGAGCAGCCGGCCGTACTTGGCGACGAGCACCTGCCAGCCGGCGGCTTCGAACATGGCGGTGAGCTTGGTCACGCTCACGGCCGGCACCACCCGGTCAAGGGACTGCCGGTTGAAGTCGACCACCCAGACCAACTCGCCGAGGTGCTCGACGGCCGGGTCGCCCATGGCCTCCCAAATGGCCCCCTCGTCGAGCTCGGCATCGCCGATCAGGGCGTACTGCCGGCCGGTGCCGGCCCGGCCGCCGTGGTTGTCGACGTAGCGGCGGGCGATCGCGCCCCAGAGCGGCGCGGTGGCGCCGAGCCCGACGGAGCCGGTCGAGTAGTCGACGGGGTCGGGGTCCTTGGTGCGGCTGGGGTAGCTCTGCAGCCCGCCGAACTCGCGCAGGCCGGCCAGCGCCGCCGGGTCGAGCTCGCCGAGCAGGGCGTTGATGGCGTGCAGAACGGGGGAGGCGTGTGGCTTGACCGAGACGCGGTCGCCGGAGCGGAGCTGCTCGAACCAGAGCTGGGTCATGATCGTCGTCATCGACGCGCAGGAGGCCTGGTGACCGCCGACCTTCAGCCCGAGCGGGTTCGGGCGCACATGGTTGGCGTGGTGGATGCTCGCCGTCGCGAGCCAGAGCACGCGCTGCTCGATCGCGGCGAGCAGGGCGTCGCTCTGTGCGGCGGCGGCCTCGGTCGGCGGTGCTGCGGGACTGAGGGTGACGGACACGGTGACTCCTTCGTCGGCAGTGCGGTTGTGCTGGCACAATCGTCGGATGAATACTCACATTGGGCAACAGATCGGCTAGATTTCAGTCAGAATGACGCACTTGTGTGCCACCCAATGGAGTGAGGCCAGACAATATGACTGATCGCGTGATCGATTCAACGGATGCCGCGCTGCTGCTGGCGCTCGCCGACTACCCGCGGGCCACCGCCGTGGCGCTCGCCGAGACGACGGGGCTGGCCAGGAGCACCGTGCACAGCAGGCTGAACCGGCTGGAGTCCGAGGTGCTCTCCGATGCGCTGCGCCGGGTGGACCCGGCATCCGTCGGCCTGCCGCTCAGCGCCTTCATCTTCGCCCACGTCACCCAGCAGAAGCTCTCGCAGCTTCCGGAGAGCCTCGCCCTGATCCCCGAGGTGATCGAGGTGTTCGGGGTCTCCGGCGACTGGGACCTGCTGATCCGGGTGGCCGCCGCCGACGCCGACGACCTCTACCGGGTCGCCGACCTGGTGCTCAGCACCCCCGGCATCGAGCGGACCTCCACGGTGCTGGCGATGAAGCACATGGTGCCCTACCGCACCCAACCCCTGATCGAGCGGGTGCGCGCGGGCGCCCGCGGCGCGGACGCGCGACTACTCTAGGAACGTGGCTGGAAGCATTTACATCACGTCCGTTGAGGGGCACTCCGGGAAGTCGACGATTGCGCTCGGCACCGTAGACACGCTCTCCCACCAGGTTCGGCGGGTGGGCGTCTTCCGCCCGATCGCCCGATCGATCGCCGAGCGCGACTACGTCGTCGAGCTCTTGCTCGGCCACGACAGCGTCAACCTCGACTACGAGGAATGCATCGGCGTCAGCTATGACGAGGTGCACGAAGACGCGGATGCCGCGCTCTCCCGCATCGTCGAGCGCTACAAGGCGGTCGAGGCCAAGTGCGACGCCGTCGTCATCGTCGGCTCCGACTACACCGACGTCGGCAGCCCCACCGAGCTCGGCTACAACGCGCGCATCGCCGCGAACCTCGGCGCTCCGGTGCTGCTGGTGCTCGGCGGGCGCTCCAGCCAGGTCTCCGGCGAGCACCTCGGCCAGGCCGACCCGCGCACGCCGGCCCACATGAGCGACATCGCGGAGCTCGCCCTGCACGAGTTGCACGCAGCCCACGCCACACTGCTCGCCATCATCGCCAACCGGGCGGATGCCAACCAGCTCGACGCCGTGCGCGATGCGATCATCCGTGCCAAGCCGCTGGTGCCGGTGTGGGTGATCCCCGAAGACCCGTACCTGATCGCGCCGAGCATGGAATCGATCATGAAGGCGACCGGCGGAGTCCTGATCAAGGGCGACCCCGAACTGCTCGCCCGTGAGGCGCTCGGCGTCGTCGTGGCCGGCATGAGCATGGTCAACGTGCTGCCCCGGCTCACCCAGGGCGCGGTGCTCGTTGTCGCGGGGGACCGCACAGAGGTGCTGCTCGCCGCGATGATGGCACAGACATCCGGCACATTCCCGTCGATCGCCGGTGTCGTGCTGAACGGCGGCTTCGAGCTGCCCGACCCGATCGAGCGGCTGTTGGACGGGCTGCCGCAGACGCTGCCGATCATTCGCACCGGGCTCGGCACCTACGACACGATCGTGGCGATCACCCGCACCCGCGGCCGGCTGGCCGCCGACTCCCAGCGCAAGTACGACGCGGCGCTCGCCCTGTTCGAGCAGCACGTGAATGCCAAGGAACTCCTCGGCCTGCTCGACCTCAGCCGGTCCACCGTGGTCACACCGCTCATGTTCGAGTACGGCCTGATCGAGCAGGCGCGCCACGCCAAGCGGCACATCGTGCTGCCAGAGGGCGGCGACGACCGGGTGCTGCGCGCCGCAGCCACCGTGCTGGCCAGGGGGATCGCCGAACTGACGATTTTGGGTGAACCCATCGAGGTGCACTCGCGGGCCATCGAGCTCGGCCTGGACATCTCGGCCGCCACCGTTGTCAGCCCCTTCGATGATGTGCTCCGGTTCAAGTTCGCCGAGGAGTACGCCAAGCTCCGCGCCCACAAGGGCATCACGCTCGAGCAGGCGCGTGACACGGTGACGGACCTCTCCTACTTCGGCACCATGATGGTGCACCTGGGGCTCGCCGACGGCATGGTCTCCGGCGCAGCACACACCACGGCGCACACCATCCGGCCGGCATTCGAGATCATCAAGACGCGTCCGAATGTGTCCGTCGTCTCCAGCGTGTTCCTTATGTCGCTGGCCGACCGCGTGCTCGTCTACGGCGACTGCGCCGTCATCCCCGACCCGACCGCAACCCAGCTGGCCGACATCGCCCTTTCGTCAGCCGAGACCGCCCTGCAGTTCGGCATCGAGCCACGGGTCGCCATGCTCTCCTACTCCACCGGCGAGTCTGGCTCCGGGGTCGACGTTGAGAAGGTGCGCGAGGCCACCGCGCTCGTGCGCGAGCGGCGACCGTCGCTGCCGGTGGAGGGGCCGATCCAGTACGACGCGGCTGCCGACGCCGCCGTCGCGGCATCCAAGATGCCCGGCTCCGCCGTGGCAGGAAAGGCGACCGTGTTCATCTTCCCCGACCTCAATACCGGCAACAACACCTACAAAGCGGTGCAGCGCAGCGCCGGCGCCGTTGCAATGGGGCCGGTTCTGCAGGGTCTGAACAAGCCGATCAACGACCTCTCCCGAGGAGCGCTCGTGCAGGACATCGTGAACACCATCGCCATCACCGCGATTCAGGCGGCCACCTCATGAGCGCCGTCTTCGTCGTCAACTCCGGATCCTCGTCGCTGAAGTACCAACTCGTCGACCTGGAGACCGGGAAAGCGCGCCTCAGCGGCATGATCGAGCGGATCGGCGAGCCCGACTCGTTCATCAGCAACCATTCCGAGGCGATGAACGTCGTGCTCGCCAAGCTCGGAACCGTCGACGATCTGATCGCCGTCGGCCACCGGGTGGTGCACGGTGGCAGCGAGTTCGACGGCCCGACGCTCGTCACGACCGAGGTTGAGCGCGAGATCGAGGCGCTGTCGCGGTTGGCGCCGCTGCACAATCCGGCCAATCTGCTCGGCATCCGGGCGGCGAAACAGGCGCTGCCCGACGTGCCGCACGTCGCTGTCTTCGACACCGCGTTCCACCAGACCATGTCGCCGGCCGCGTACACCTACGCCATCGACAAAGACATCGCCCGCGAGTACAAGGTGCGGCGGTACGGTTTCCACGGAACCTCGCACAAGTATGTCTCGGAGCAAGCCGCCATCATGCTCGGCAAGCCGCTCGCGGCCGTGCGCACGATCGTGCTGCACCTCGGCAATGGAGCTTCGGCCACCGCAATAGACGGTGGTAAGTCGGTCGACACCTCGATGGGGCTCACCCCGCTGCAGGGGCTCGTCATGGGCACCCGGTCCGGTGACCTTGACCCCGCCGTGCTGGTGCACCTCAACCGTGCCGCCGGCCTGAGCATCGCCGAGCTGGACGTGCTGCTGAACAAGCAGAGCGGCCTGCTCGGGATGACGGGCATGGGCGATATGCGCGATGTTCAGGATGCCGCCATCAATGGCAACGAGGAGGCGGAGCTCGCCCTGCAGGTCTGGCGTCACCGCATCCGTCACTACATCGGTGCCTACTACGCGCAGCTCGGCGGCCTGGACGCCGTCGTGTTCACCGCGGGAATCGGCGAGAACAACGCGCTGCTGCGCCGCCGCGCTTTGGCCGGATTGGCTCACCTCGGCATCGAGATCGACAACGACCGTAACGAGCTGGCCTCGCGCACGGCACGTGTGATCTCGCCGGCCGGTGCGAAAGTCACCGTGATGGTCATCCCCACCAACGAGGAACTCGAGATCGCCCGCCAGGTCGAGTCGCTGCTCGCCTAGGCCGCGTCGCCTGCGGGCACTGAGACCTGCGGCATCCGTGGGACGGGGCGGCGGGGTCTCGATACGGCGCTGGCGCGCCTACTCGACCGGCGGGAGTGGGTTGGCTCCGGGGCTTCGCTCGTTCCTCGCTCAGCCGACGGGAACGGGGACGGGACGAGGCGCACTGCCCTTTCCCGGCGGCCGAGGGAGCTTGCGACCGAAGCCCTGAGCGGATCCGCGGCGACTGCCGCCTGCGGCATCCGCGAGACGGGGCGGCGGGGTCTCGATACGGCGCTGGCGCGCCTACTCGACCAACGGGTGGGGGTCGCCTCCGGGGCTTCGCTCGTTCCTCGCTCAGCCGACGGGGAGAGGGCGAGCGCCGCTGTATCCCCGGCGGCTGAGGGAGCTTGCGACCGAAGCCCTGAGCGGATCCGCGGGGGCCACTGCCTGCGGCATCCGCGAGACGGGGCGGCGGGGTCTCGATACGGCGCTGGCGCGCCTACTCGACCAACGGGTTGGGGGAGGGCAGCGGCTGGTTGGCTCCGGGGCTTCGCTCGTTCCTCGCTCAGCCGACGGGGAACGGGGACGGGACGACGGCGCACTGCCCTTTCCCCGGCGGCTGAGGGAGCTTGCGACCGAAGCCCTGAGCGGATCCGCGCAAGCCGCAGTCTGCGGCATCCGTAGAACAGGGCGGCGGGGTCTCGATACGGCGCTGGCGCGCCTACTCGACCAACGGGGTAGGCGCTGGCGCGCCTACTTGAGCGGTGGGGTGGGCGCTGGCGCGCTGGCGCAGCCGAGAGGAAGTGGAAAGTGAGGTGGTCGGAACTTGCGGCCTAGGGTGGAGTGCATCGCACAGTGTCGAACGATGAAGAGGAACCTGAATGAGTGAGCAGTTCGCATCGGACGGCAAGGTTCCGGCTCCCGCCTACTTCGAGCGAACAGGCCCCGGCCGATACCGGCCGACCGCGCACGCGGGCGGGGCGTGGAACCCGGGCGAGATTCATTTCGGTCCGCTCAGCGGCCTCCTCGTCCATGCGATCGACCAGCACCGGGCTGCGCAGGGCGCAGCCGCAGCCGAGATGCAGCTCGGGCGGGTGAGCTTCGACATTCTCGGGTTCCTCGCCGACGCCGAGATCGAGGTCCAGGTCGAGACCGTTCGCCCCGGTCGCACGATTGAGCTCGTCGAGGCGCGGGCAACCATCGCTGGCCGAACGGCCGCCCTGGCGCGCGCGTGGTTCGTCGCCACGAACGACACCGCCGCAGTGGCCGGAGGGGAGACGACGCCCCTGCCCGCACCGGATGCCGCAGCACCAATGTCGATGGCTGAAACCTGGTCCGGCGGCTTCGTCGCGTCCATCGAGACGCGAGTGGTCGGCGTGCCACAGCCGGGCCGCACAACCGCGTGGCTCAGCACACAAACCGCCCTCGTCGCGGGGGAGTCCACCACTGCCCATGCCGCCTACATCGCGCTCGTCGATACCGCGAACGGAATCGCGGTGCGCCAGTCGCCGACGGAGTGGATGTTCCCCAACCTCGATCTGACCATCCACCTCTATCGGCAGCCCGTCGGCGCGTGGGTCGGCCTCGACACCAGCGTCACCTTCGGGCCGGACGGCCACGGCCTCACCAGCACAGTGCTGCACGACATCGCTGGCCCGATCGGGCGCGCGGAGCAGTTGTTGACGGTTCGCCCGCTGTGATCTGAGATTTACCTGCAAGAACTATTGCACAAGAACTCTTGTGGAACTAGTGTCGAGGCATGGACGACAACAACTCGGCACCGAAGCGGCCCATGCAGGGCATGCGAGACCCGCGCTCCCTGCGCGCCCTGGCGCACCCGCTGCGCCTGAAGCTGCTGGGGATCCTGCGCAGCGACGGCGCCCACTCGGTGGGGCAGCTCTCCGCCCTCGTCGACGAGGCACCCGGCACCGTGAGCTACCACCTGGGCATCCTCGCCGAGTTCGGGTTCGTCATTCCGGCCCCGGAGCGGGCGCGCGACGGCCGCGAGCGCTGGTGGCAGGCCGCGCACAGTCACACGGTGTTCGAACCGGCCGAACTACTCGACGACCCCGAACAGCTCGGTGCAGTGCGGGTGCTGCAGCAGAGCATCCTGCAGTCTTACCTCGGAGAGCTGCTCGACGCCCTCGACGCCGAGCCGACGGTCGGCCGGGAATGGGTCGCGGCCAGCACCCACTCCGACTCCTTCGCTTACCTGACCGCGCCGCAGTTGGCCGAGTTCAGCGCAGAGCTCTCTGCGCTCTCGCGCAAGTGGGAGGCGGCGGGCGACCCGGAAGCCGCAGACGTCAAGCCGGTGCGTTGGATACTCCATGCCTTCCCGCGCGCCTGAGCGCCAGCAGACGACGGCCGGCCGTCTGCCGCTGCTGGCCATCCTGGCGGCCGCGTTCGTCTCGCGCGCCGGCAACGCGATCACGGCAATCGCCGTTCCGCTCTACGTCTTCGCCGACACCGGCTCTGCACTGGCCACCGGCACCGCCGGAGTGTTCGCGACGCTGCCAGTCGTCATCGGCGGCTCCCTCGGCGGCGCACTGATCGATCGGCTGGGCTACCGCGTCTCGAGCGTGGTCGCCGATCTGGCCAGCGGCGTGACGGTGCTGGCGCTGCCGATCTTCGCGGCGACGACCGGGCTGCCGTTCTGGCTGCTGCTCCTACTCGTCTTCCTGAGTGGGCTGCTCGACGCCCCCGGCGACACGGCCAAGACCGTGATGCTGCCCGGGCTCGCCGAGCGCGCCGGGGTGCCGCTGGCCCGGGCGGCGGGTGCGCAGGCGGCTGTGCAGCGCAGCGCCTCGATGCTCGGGGCTGCGCTGGCCGGCATCCTGATCGGGGTGCTCGGCGCCCCGGGCGCGCTCTATGTGAACGCCGCCACCTTTGCCGTTTCTGCGGCGCTCGTCGCCCTGTTGATCCCGCGGATGTCGCCGGCTGCGGCATCCGCCGACGCCCCCGCCCCCGCACCGGCTGGCGAGTCGGCGGGCGGCTACTGGCGCGACTTCGCCGCTGGCCTGCGGTTCCTCTGGTCGAACGCCTTGTTGCGCGGAATCGTGCTGCTGGTCATGGTCACCAACGCCATCGACACGGCCGGCCTGACCGTGCTGTTCCCCGTCTATGCCAGCGAACGGCTCGGCTCCGCCTCGGCGTTGGGCTTCATGGTGGCCACCTTCATGGGCGGGGCACTGCTCGGCGCCGTGGCCTTCGCGGCGGTCGGGCACCGCGCCGCCGGGCGCGGGCTCTTCGTGCTGTTCTTCGTGCTCGCCGGCGTTCCGCCCTATCTCGCGATGGTGCTCGAAGCGCCATACCCGGTGCTGCTCGGCATCCTCGCGTTCTCGGGGCTCGCCGCCGGCGGCATCAACCCGATGGTGTCCACGGCACTGTTCGGCCTCGTGCCGGAGACGATGCGGGCCCGTGTCTTCGGATCGATGACCGCCGGCGTCGCGGCGGCGATGCCGCTCGGAGCCTTCCTCGGCGGCGTGGGGATCACGACGGTGGGGCTCCTGCCCACGCTCGCCATCGCGGGCAGTGCGTACCTGGTTGCGGCCCTCAGCCCAATGTTCGGGCGGCAGTGGCGCGGACTCTCTGCTAGCCCACCGCGCGCTCTCGTGGCGCGCCCTGAATGAAACGTGCAGCGAACTCAAGGATTTCACTGGTCTGACACTCAGGCTCAGCGCTTAGGCTGCGCGACGTGCCCGTGTCTGCGGGCCCCCGACCGCGCAGAAAAGCAGCTGCCATGTCTCGACTGTTCCGTATGACGGATGACGGCGTCGAGAGTGTGCGCACTCCGCTCGAACGGGACTTCTCCCAGAGGCCGCTCACCCTCGTCATCGGCTTCCTCGTGTTGCACGGCGTGTTCCTGCTCGCCCTGATCCCGTCCTTCCTCGGCGGCGCCGCGATCGGCGATCTCTCGCTCTACCGGGCCTGGGTCGAGAGCTCGATGGACACCGGGATCTGGCGCGGCATCCAGGCGCCGTGGGTATACCCGCTCGGGGCGATCGCCCCGATGGGCCTCGCGGATTCTCTGGGCCCGCTGTTGTTCCCGCTGCTGTGGTTTCTGCTGACGGTGGTGCTGAACGCGCTGTCGATCGCCGTGTTGACTGACTTCGGCCGGAAGGCGAGCGGGTTCACCGCCGCCTGGTGGTGGCTGCTCGTCATCTTCATCCTCAGCCCCGTCGGGCTGTTCCGGCTGGAGGGCATCGTCGCCCCGCTCGTGATCATCGCGCTGGTGCTGTTGGCGCGCCGGCCGATCCTGGCCGGCGTGCTGCTCGCCGTGGCGACCTGGATCAAGGTCTGGCCCGTTGCCGTCATCCTGGCTGTGATCGCCGCCGGGCGGCACTGGCTGGCGGTGACCGTCGGCGCCGCAATCGTCTCGCTCGGCATCGTCGGCCTCGGGCTGGGTTTGGGCGGCTCGCTCATGACGTTGACGAGCTTCGTCTCGGACCAGTCGGACCGCGGGCTGCAGCTTGAGGCGCCGATCTCGACCCCGTGGGTGTGGATGGCGGCGCTCGGCCGCCCGGGCAGCATCATCTTCCAGAACACCTCGCTGGCCACCCGGGAGGTCGACGGGCAGGGGGCCGCTGCCGCCGCAGCACTGATGACGCCGCTGATGCTGATCGCGGTCACCCTGATCTTCGCCCTGATCGTGAGCGCGCGCCGACGGGAACCGGATTCCGCCGACCTGCTCATGCACGGCGCGCTGGCGCTCACCTGCGCCCTCGTCGTGTTCAACAAGGTCGGCTCCCCGCAGTACATGCTGTGGATCGCGCCGGTCGTCGTTGTCGGCCTGTTCCACGACGCGCAACGCTGGCGCACTCCCTCCTATCTGGTGCTGGCCATCGCCGTGATGACGACGCTGATCTTCCCCGTCTTCTACATGCCGCTCGCCGCCGGCAATATCGGGGCCGTGCTGCTGCTCACCGTGCGCAATGCGCTGCTCGTCGTGCTGTTCGGCTGGGCGGTCTGGCGGCTGTGGCGGCTGGCTGCGCCGGCGGTCACCGCGGCCAGCGATCTGGACACCGCCGGGGGTGGGCGCGGCGGCCAGGGGTCGGCACGACGGCTTCTCGGGTATCCAGCCCTCGTGTCGGCCGGGCCAAGTAGCATTGCAGGGTGGTCACCGCTCTCTATCGCCGATACCGGCCAGAAAACTTTGCCGAGATGATCGGTCAGTCGCAGGTGACCGATCCGTTGATGACGGCCCTGCGCACCAACCGTGTCAATCACGCCTATCTGTTCAGCGGCCCGCGCGGCTGCGGAAAGACGACGTCTGCCCGCATCCTGGCGCGTTGCCTGAACTGTGCAGAAGGCCCGACCGACACCCCCTGCGGCGTCTGCCCGAGCTGTGTCGAGCTCTCTCGTGACGGCGGCGGCTCGCTCGACGTCGTCGAGATCGACGCGGCCAGCCACGGTGGCGTCGACGACGCCCGTGACCTGCGCGAGCGCGCGATCTTCGCCCCGGCCCGCGACCGCTACAAGATCTTCATCATGGACGAGGCGCACATGGTGACCTCGAGCGGATTCAACGCGCTGCTGAAGATCGTCGAAGAGCCGCCGGAGCACGTGAAGTTCATCTTCGCGACCACCGAGCCCGAGAAGGTCATCGGCACGATCCGCTCGCGCACCCACCACTACCCGTTCCGGCTGGTGCCGCCCGGGCCGATGCTCGAATACGTGCAGACGCTGTGCGACGCGGAGGGCGTGACCGTTGCGCCCGGCGTGCTGCCGCTCGTCGTGCGCGCCGGTGGCGGCTCGCCCCGCGACACCCTCTCACTTCTCGACCAGCTCATGGCCGGTTCCGAGTCGTCGAGCGTTGACTACGAGCGCGCCGTCGCGCTGCTCGGCTACACCCATGGTGCCCTGCTCGACGAGGTGATCGACGCGATCGGCGCCCGGGAAGCCGGGGCGGCCTTCGAGGCCGTCGACCGCGTCATCCAGACCGGCCAGGACCCGCGCCGTTTCGTCGAAGACCTGCTCGAGCGAATGCGCGACCTGATCGTCGTCGGCGCGAGCACGCCCGCCGTTGCGGCATCCGTGCTGCGCGGTGTTCCGCAGGACGAGCTCGCCGCCATGGGTGCCCAGGCGACCCGTTACGGCCAGGCCGAGCTCTCCCGCACCGCCGACATCGTCAACGCGGCGCTCACCGAGATGACCGGCGCCACCTCGCCGCGGCTGCACCTCGAGCTGATGATCGCGCGCGCCCTTGTGCCCTCCAGCGACGACTCCGAGCGCGGAGCCCTCGCCCGGGTCGAGCGCCTTGAGCGCCGGGTCGGGGTGACGGATGCCGCAAGCGACCGCCCGGCGGCACCTGCCGTCGCCGCGTCGTCCGCGCCCGCGCCCGCCTCCGCACCGGTATCCGCGCCTGCGCCCGCGGCTGCTCCGGCCCCGATGTCGCCCGCCGTCGCTGCTGCCGCCGAGTTCATCGGTCGGCTCACCCCGCCCGCTGCCGCTGCCACGCCTCCCCGCGCGGATGGGCCGGTTGGCCCGGTCACCTGGGCGACGCCCGGTGTGACCGGCACGCCGGAGCCGGAACCGGCAGCCGTGGTGGCCCCGGCCGCCCCGGCGCAGGGCGCTCCAGCGAAGGGCGCTCCCACGAAAAGTTCTCCGGCGCAGGGTGCTCCCGCGAAGGGTGCTCCGGCGCAGGGTGCCCCGGCGCAGGGTGCTCCCGCGAAGGCTGCTCCGGCTCCGGTGAAATCCGCGGTGCCCGTCGGGCCGATCTCGCTGCAGCAGATGCGGGACGCATGGCCGCAGGTGCTCGAGGTCGTCAAGACCGCGAACATGAATGCGTGGGTGGTGTTGCTGACGGCCGTGGTGCGCGAGTACCGCGAAGACGGCACACTGCTGCTGGCCTTCCCGAGTGAGAACGATGTCGCCGCGCTGAAGAAGCCGGCCGCACCCGGCCAGGGCGTCGGCGACCACCTGAAGAAGGCCGTCGCAACGGTTCTCGGCGTCACGCCCAAACTGTTGGCACGTGCAGAGGGTGGCGAACAGCGTGGCTCCAAGCCGACGCCGGCCGCTGCCCCCGCGCAGAAGCCGGCCCCGGACGCCGCAGATGCGGAGCCCGACCGAAGCGCTTCCGCGCCATCTTCTGCGCCGTCTGCCGCTCAGGCTGCTGCCCCTGCTCCCGCTCCCGCCGCGGCGGCTCCGGCACCCACGGCACGCGTGCAGCCCAAGGCAGCTGCGAAGTCAGCACCGGTGACGACCTCGAACGGCTGGTCGGTCGTGCAGATTCCGCAGTCGGAGCCTGCTCCGGCGGCCGAACCGGAGGTCGCTCCGGTAGCGGTGCAGGCCCCGCCGAGCGCGCCGCCTGTCGCTGCGCCCACGCGGCCGGCAGGACCGCCGCCTGTCGCTGCACCTGCACCTGCCGCTGATGGCTGGGCCGCCGCCGAGGAGCCGCCGTTCGGAGACGAGCCGCCCTACGACGACGAACCGCCGTTCGACCCGAACTTTGACGCGGCGCCGCCGGACCAGGGCTTCCGCTCTGGGCCGTCCGCACCTGCCGCACCTGCGGCACCGCCCGCCGCGCCCGCCCCGGCAGCGCAGGCCGAGCGCCCCCAGCCGCGCCAAGCGCCACAGCGGCCGGCCCAGGCACCGGGCCGCGGTGACGGCGTGCAGCGCTATGGAGAGTCGGTGGTCCGCGAGATCCTCGGCGCGACCTTCATCGAGGAACAACCACACAACCCGGGGTCGCGCGCGACGCTGAGAGACGGCCAAGGCTAAGACGTGTACGAAGGAATCGTTCAAGACCTCATCGACGAGCTCGGCCGGCTGCCAGGGATCGGGCCGAAGTCGGCCCAGCGCATCGCGTTCCACATTTTGCAGACCGAGAACTTCGACGTCTCGCACCTGGCAGAGATCCTCACCACGGTGCGCGACAAGGTCAAGTTCTGCAACATCTGCGGCAACATCTCCGAGCAGGAGACCTGCGCGATCTGCCGTGACCCGCGCCGCGACCCGGCCCTAATCTGCGTGGTCGAGGAGGCCAAGGACGTCGTCGCGATCGAGCGCACGCGCGAGTTCCGCGGGCTCTACCACGTGCTCGGCGGCGCGATCAGCCCGATCGACGGCGTCGGCCCCGACCAGCTGCGCATCCGCGAGCTGATGCAGCGCCTCGCCGACGGCACCGTCACCGAGGTGATCCTGGCCACCGACCCCAACCTGGAGGGGGAGGCGACCGCCACCTACCTGTCGCGGCTGCTCACCACGCTCGAGATCCGGGTCACGCGGCTCGCCTCCGGGCTGCCCGTCGGTGGCGACTTGGAGTACGCCGACGAGGTCACCCTCGGCCGCGCCTTCGAGGGCCGCCGCGTCGTCAGCTAGCGCCGGAGCTGACCCGCGCGGCCCGCAGCCGCCGGCATCCGTCACATAGCCGGAGCGGAATCTGGCAGGACTTATGATGGAGCATCTGGCAATGTCTGCCGAAACCCCCTCAGGAGTTATACGTGACTTTGATCGTGCAGAAGTTCGGCGGGTCTTCCGTCTCTGATGCGGAAGGCATCAAGCGAGTCGCCAAGCGCATCGTCGAGACGCGCAAGGCCGGCAACGACGTCGTCGTGGCCGTCAGCGCCATGGGCGACTCGACCGACGAGCTGCTCGACCTCGCCCACGAGGTCACCCCGATCCCCGCGCCGCGCGAGCTGGACATGCTGCTCACCGCCGGCGAGCGCATCTCGATGGCGCTGCTCGCCATGGCGATCAAGAGCCTCGGCCACGACGCACGCTCCTTCACCGGCAGCCAGGCCGGCATGATCACCGACGCTCACCACGGCTCCGCTCGCATCGTCGACGTCACCCCTGTGCGCCTGCGCGAGGCCCTCGACGAGGGCGCGATCGTCATCGTTGCCGGCTTCCAGGGCTTCAACCGCGATACCAAAGATGTCACCACCCTCGGCCGCGGCGGGTCAGACACCACCGCCGTCGCGCTGGCCGCTGCGCTCGACGCAGACGTCTGCGAGATCTACACGGACGTCGACGGCGTCTTCACCTCAGACCCGCGAGTGGTGCCTCTGGCCCGCAAGATCGACCGCATCACCAGCGAGGAAATGCTGGAGCTGGCGGCATCCGGGGCCAAAGTCCTTCATATTCGTGCAGTGGAATATGCCCGCCGCCACGGCGTCACGCTGCACGTGCGCTCCTCGTTCAACAACAACGAGGGAACCATTGTCTACAACCCGGCGACCAGCCACGACGGAGAAGAGAGCAACGTGGAAGACCCGATCATCGCTGGTGTTGCCAGCGATCTGAGCGAAGCCAAGATCACCGTCGTCGGCGTGCCGGACATCCCCGGCAAGGCCGCAGAGATCTTCACGATCGTCGCGCGCACCGACGCCAACGTCGACATGATCGTGCAGAACGTGTCGAGCGCCGCCACCGGCCTCACCGACATCTCGTTCACCGTTCCGAAGAGTCAGGGCCAGGCGGCCCTCACCGCGCTCAGCAACGCCCAGGCCGAGGTCGGCTTCGCGAGCTTGCAGTACGACGACCAGATCGGCAAGCTGGCCCTCGTCGGCGCCGGCATGCGCACCAACGCCGGCGTCTCGGCCAAGTTGTTCGACGCGCTGAACAAAGCGGGCATCAACATCGAGATGATCTCCACCAGCGAGATCCGCATCTCGGTCGTCACCCGCGCCGACTCCGTCAACGAGGCCCTCCGCGCCGTGCACACGGCGTTCGACCTCGATGCCGAGCACGAGGCCGTCGTCCACGGCGGCACCGGCCGGTAGTCAGCCACCACCAGTTTTCAACCGGGAGGCCGCCGGCGGCGGCATCCGCAGCACCACAACACAAGGGGTACTCGTGAGCAGCAGCCAGGGCATCAACATCGGCGTCGTCGGAGCAACAGGTCAGGTCGGGGCGGTCGTGCGCCGCCTCCTCGAGGAGCGCAACTTCCCGGTCGCGCAGATTCGTTACTTTGCCTCGGCCCGCTCGGCCGGCAGCACGCTGCCGTGGCGCGGGGAGGACGTCGTCATCGAGGATGCCTCGACGGCAGACCCGACCGGTCTGGACGTCGCCATCTTCTCGGCCGGCGCGACCCTCTCCAAGGCGCAGGCGCCCCGCTTCGCCGCGGCCGGCGTGATCGTGATCGACAACTCCAGCGGGTTCCGCATGGACCCTGAGGTGCCGCTCGTCGTCAGCGAGGTGAACCCGGAAGCCATCAAGCAGGCCAAGAAGGGCATCATCGCCAACCCGAACTGCACCACCATGGCGGCCATGCCCGTGCTCAAGGTGCTGCACGAGGCTGCCGGCCTCGAGCGCCTCATCGTGAACACCTATCAGGCGGTCTCCGGCAGCGGCCTCGTCGGCGCCACCGAGCTTGAGACGCAGGTGCGTTCCGCCCTGGAGGGCGACGTACAGGGCCTCGTGCACGATGGCCGCGCGGTGACCATGCCCGAGCCGACCGTCTACGCCAAGAACATCGCGTTCAACGTGGTTCCGTTGGCCGGTTCGATCGTCGACGACGGTTCCTTCGAGACCGACGAAGAGAAGAAGCTGCGCAACGAGAGCCGCAAGATCCTCGACCTGCCCGGCCTGCTGGTCAGCGGCACCTGCGTGCGCGTTCCCGTCTTCACCGGTCACTCGCTGTCAGTCAACGCCGAGTTCGCGAACCCGATCTCGGTCGAGCGGGCCACCGAGCTGCTCTCGAACGCCCCCGGCGTGCAGCTCAGCGACATCCCGACGCCGCTCGAGGCCGCCGGCACCGATCCCAGCTATGTCGGCCGCATCCGCCAGGACGAGGGCGCGCCCGACGGCCGCGGCCTCGCACTGTTCATCTCGAACGACAACCTGCGCAAGGGCGCTGCGCTGAACGCCGTTCAGATCGCCGAGCTCGTCGCCGCGTCGCTCTAGGCCGACGGCACAGCCACAAAAACAGGAGGAGAGCGTCGCGAGGGCTGCATGCAGCCCAGCGGCGCTCTCCTCCTGTTTTTTCAGGCAGTGAGGTACTGGCTGCTCGCGGTGGCGAGCAGCCGCTGCATGCCGTTCATCCAGTTGGCCGTGAGGGCCTCGGACGCCGCAGCGACGTCACCGTTGACCAGGTGGTGCGCGATGAGGCCGTGTTCGGCGGCCACGCGCTCAATCATCACCTCGTCGGCGACCAGCAGCGATTCGTAGCGGTGGTAGGCCTGCCGCATGCCGGCGATCAGGTCCAGCAGGCGCCCGTTCGGGCATCCGCTCAGCATGAAGGCATGCCATTCGTCGTCCTTGCCGGCGATGAGTGCGTGCATGGCGACCTCCGCGTCGAAGTCTGCGGCCAACTGGGCCAGCCGGGCCCCGATGACGGGCAGCGCCGCCGGGTCCGTCAACGACAGCGCCAGAGACTCGAGATTGGCCATGATCGGGGCGAGCTCCTCGAACTCTCGGGCGCTGAGCGGCACGAAACGGAAGCCCTTACCGCTCTCGCTCTCGATCTGGCCCTCGCTCTCGAGGGCGATCAGCGCCTCGCGCAGCGGTGTCCTGCTGACGCCGAGCTCGCCAGCCAACTGCACCTCGTTGATGCGCTCGCCCGGCTGCACTCGGCCGTTGCGCATGCGCTCAAGTAGTTCCTCGCGCACCTGGGATCGGAGCGTGCGACGTTCGATAGCCATGGGACCCTCTCTGAGCCGGATGGCCTCGCGATCAGTTTACGGCGTGCCGCCTGCCCGCATCCGGCATGCTTGAGGCTCGACGTCGAAGCCCACGTCCACATCTCTAAGGAGCAGCCATGCGTCTGGCCAACAAAAATGCGATCGTCACCGGCGGCGCCGGCGGGATCGGCCGGGCGACCGCGCTCGCCTTCGCAGCGGAGGGCGCCCGAGTCGCCGTGGTCGACGTGCGTGCGGACGCCGCGGAGGCCGTGGCAGCCGAGATCCGTGCGAACGGCGGCACCGCGATCGCCGTCGCGGCCGACGTCTCCAGCGAAGCCGACATCCAGCGCATCATCGCCACAACGATCGCCGAGTTCGGCGGCGTCAACGTGGTCTTCAACAACGCCGGCATCATCCGCCGCAGCACGGCGGTGGAGACCACAGAGGAGGAATGGGACCGCGTCTTCGGCGTCAACGTGAAGTCGATCTTCCTGATGTGCAAGCACGTCGTGCCGGTCATGGCGGCCGCCGGGGGTGGTTCCATCGTGAACACCGGCTCCGGCTGGGGGCTGAAGGGCGGCGGCCAGGCGATCTCCTACTGTGCGTCCAAGGGCGCCGTGGTCAACATGACCCGCGCCCTCGCCATCGACCACGGGCCGCAGGGGATCCGGGTGAACTCGGTGAACCCCGGCGATGTGAACACGGGCATGCTGCTGGAGGAGGCCCGGCAGTTGGACCAGGACGCGCAGGCGTTCCTGGCCGAGTCCGCTGACCGCCCGCTTGGACGGATGGGGCAGCCGAGCGAGATCGCGGCGGCCGTGGTCTGGCTGGCCAGCGACGAGTCCTCCTACGTCACCGGGTCGGCGCTCGTCGTCGACGGCGGTGGCATTGCCTGAGACCCGGGGCGGCCCGCGCCGTTCCAGAGATGGGACGGCGCGGTACAGTCGAGCCATGACAGTCAGCGCAGGCCAGGCCACAACAGGCCGCGCGAGTCGACGGTCGGAGTGGATCAACGCGGTGCTGGACACCGATCCGGGCACGCAGGACCGGTCGATCGTGCTGACCCAGCTGCTCTTCGGGGCGGCCGCCCTCGCCGTCTTCACCACTGTGATGCTGTTCGGCCCCGGGGAGGGCAACAGCGTCGCGTTCTTCCTGGGGCTGTTGCTCACCTTCGTGGCGTGCTGCGCCGCGGTGTTGACCAGCTGGTCGAAGCTTTCCCCGCACTGGCTGCTCGTGCTGCCCCTCCTCGACATCCTGGCGATCGGGTGCATGCGGCATGCCCACCCCGAGCTTTCACTCGGCCTGCTGTGGGTGTTCCCGGTGCTGTGGATCGCCACGCTGGTCGGCGCGGTCGGCATCACGGCGAGCATCCTCCTCATCGGCGTGCTGACGGTTGGCGAAATCGCGCTGCGGCAACAACCGGTCACCCTCGCCGCCATGCCGACGCTCATCTTCCTGCCAATCACGCTGGTGTTCGTTGCTGCATCCGTTCGCCTGCACTCCAGGCGCAATCGGGCACAACGAGTGCTCCTCCGCAAACAGGCGGAGCTGCTCGAGGGCGCGCTCGCGCAGGCGCAGCGCCAAGAGGAACTGCTCTCTGAGGTGCTGAACACGGTTGACTTCGGGGTCGTGCGCATCGACAAGACGGGCCAGATCAACCTCGTCAACGAGGCACAGACCCGCATGCAGCTCGACGAGCGGCACGCGAGCACCTCTTCGCTGCGCGCTGGCAAAGCCGGTGGGTTCCGTGCTGGCCGCGCGGCCGCGTCCGGTCCGGCGTCGACGCCGCTCCAGCGCGCCATGCGCGGCGAGGAGTTCGAGCCGGAGACGGTTTGGCTGGAAGCAGCCAGCGGCGAGAAGGCCGCCCTGTCGGTGACCGCGCGCCACCTGCACAGCAAACACGGCGAGTACGACGGCAGCGTGGTGGTCTCTCGTGACGTCACCGCCGAGGTGATGGCGCTGCGCGCGCGCGACGACCTCGTGGCCTCGGTGTCGCACGAGCTGCGCACGCCCCTGACCTCGGTGCTCGGCTACCTCGAACTCACTATCGACGGCGGCGGGCTTCCCGCCTCTGCCGAGGCGCAACTGCAGGTCGCCCACAAGAATGCCAACCGGCTGCTGGATCTGCTCACCGACATCCTCGCCGCCTCGAACAGCGCCGAACAGCCGCTCGTTCTACTGCCCGGCCCGTGCGAGCTGCTCGACGTCGTCGAGCAGTCGGTCGAGATGCTGCAGCCCTGGGCGGAGGAACGCGGCATCCGCATCGACTGCGCGGCTGCAGAGGCCACGACGTTGATAGCGGACGGTTCGCGGCTGCGCCAGCTGATCGACAACGTGATCTCCAACGCCATCAAGTACAACGTCGATCAGGGCGAGGTGTCGATCGGCCTCACCAGCGACGAGAACATGGTGTGGCTGATCGTGCGCGACAGCGGAATCGGCATCGCCGACGACGAGCAGCCCCGGCTTTTCGAGCGATTCTTCCGCTCGGAGTCTGTGCGCAACTCCACCGTGCACGGCAGCGGCCTCGGCCTCGGAATCAGCCGCGAAATCGCGCGACTGCACGGCGGTGACCTCACCGTGCAGAGCGTCGAGGGGGAGGGCACCACCGTGCTCCTCACCCTTCCAAAAGACAGGGACAGGGCATGATCGACGGCTGGACGATTTCGTTGGCGAGTGCCCTCATCGTGGTGGTGACGGCGGCGCTGTTCATCGGCAGCACGATCGTGCACAAGGACAGCTCGGCCGGTCGGCTGTGGGCCGCCGGCTACCTGGCCGGCATCCTCACGACGACCAGCTTCCTGGCCTGGCAGCTCTCCCCGGAACTCTGGTGGGCGTCTGCCGTCGGCAATGCGGGCTTCGTGGCGGGAACAGCCTTCTTCTGGCTCGGATGCCGCCGGCACAACGGTCGGCGGGGGCCGTACTGGGCCGCCGCCCTCGGCAGCAGCGTCGTGTTCCTGGCGGGTGTGGTCGCCGGCCCATCGGATGACGCCTGGGCCGGAGCCCAGGTGTACTTCGCCGCGATCGCGGTGTTCGCTGTGCTGGCCGCGGTCGAATCGTCGCGCGGAGAGATGCGGCGGGCGCGGGGCTCGCGACCGATGCTCGTCGTCTTCAGCGTGGAGGCAGCCTTCTTCACCGGGCGGCTCATCTTCTTCACCGTCGAGGGCCCGGATACTGCGATCTTCGACCTGTTCTTCGGCTCCTCCGCGCTGGCGCTGGTCACGATGATCATGTCGGTCGTGCTCTCCAACTCGATGTCCCTCATCCGCTTCGCGCAGGGCACCCGTGCCGAGTCGGCGTCCAGATCCGACCGCAGGCAGATCGCGCATACGTGTTACACCGGCGATGATGTGCTCACCGAGGGCGCGTTCGGGCGCATCGTCAGAGACCGGCTGGACCGCTCCGAGTTCCACGACGAGCAGCTGGCACTGTTGCACTTCGACCTGGACGACCTGAGCGAGATCAACATGGCGTTCGGGCCGGCGCATGCGAACGCGATCCTGGCCAAGTACACCGCGGTCGTGCGCAAGTTCGGGCCGCCGCACGCCGACATCGGGGTGGCAGGCACGGGCCGTCTGGTCGTGGCGGCTCCGTTCGCCTCCGCCGACGAGGCACTCGCTATGGCGGCCATCGTGCAGCGGGGCCTGTTGGAAGACTCGGAGGTGCAGTTGACCGGGCTGCGGCCCACCGCGAGCGTCGGAATCGCGCTCACCGACTACACCGGCTTCGACTATGGCCGGCTGAGCCGCGCCGCCCGGCAGGCATGCCGGCAGGCCTCGGATGCCGGCGGCAACCGCAGCGTGGTCGACACCGGCGCGGGTCAGAACGCTGCGTCTGACACCGGGGCCCGCTGAGCGGCCCGCGGCCGGGCGCGGGCACCGACCGCGCTGCCCCTATCCTTGACCTGTGAAACCCGTACGAACAATCACCCCCTGGGATGCCATCTTCTTCGTGCCGGTGACGCTCTTTGGGCTGACGATGGCCGTCATCGGCCTCGCGATCCTCCCCTCCCTCCCGGCCGGCTCGTGGGTTCTGGCGCTCTTCGCCGTGATCGGGTTCGCCGCAGCCGGGATCTTCCGCCTGCCGATCTCGCGACTGGCGACGGTGCCGTTGACGGGGCTGGCCATCGCCATCGTTTCGGCCTCCGACCTGATGGTCCGACCGCTGCTCATCATCGGTTTGTACACAATCGGGATCTATTTCTCCTACATCTACCTGCTGCGCCGCCCCGTGGTCGCCGTCTACGCCAGCGGACTGGCCTCGCTCAGCGCGCTCGTCTACGTGGCCCTGTTCCGCTGGCTGATCGACACCGGCACCGGCCCGCTCGTGTACTTCGTCGCGGCGGCTGGGTACCTGGTCACGATGCTCACGGTGGAGTTCTTGCGGCACCGCTGTCGCTGGGGCGGTGATGGCCGCCTCGGCATCGCCGCGATCAGCCGGTTGAAACTGCTCCGCGTCTGGCTGCTGCTCTCGTGCATTGCAGCGGTGCTGCACTTCGCGAAGCTGCTCATGGTCGACAGCTACATCTCGAACCCCCGCTCGGTGATCACCGTGCTGCTGATTGTCGGCAGTGCAATGGTGCTCGTGTTGCTCAGCGCCCGCGAGAACCTCCGCGGCGTCGTGCGTCGCTTGGACAGCCTGGTCGACGCGTCGTTGGCGCTGCCCTGGGAAGAGAAGGGTCAGATCGAGTCCCTGGTGCGCGGCTTCGCCCAGGGAGCGGCGAACGCGGAGACAACGGAGATCCGTGCCACACCGCCGCGGCGCGCCGAGATCGGCGCCCCGATCAGCCTCACCGCCGGGGCGGACGAGTACCTCGTTGTGCGCCGCGCGGCGGCGGCATCCGCCTTCACCGAGGAAGATCAGCGCGTCGTCGACGCGCTCGCCCACATCGGCAGCGAGGTGGCCAGGGTCAAGGAGAGCGTCGACGGCCTGCGTCTGCGAGCGAACACCGACAGCCTCACCGGACTGCCCAACTACGGCTCGTTCCAGGAGACATTGCAGTCGATCAACGACAACCGCGGCTACGGCGAGGCGATCGCGGTGCTGTTCATCGACCTGGACAACTTCAAGAAGCTCAACGACCGGCACGGTCACGCCGCGGGCGACTTCGCGCTCAAAGAGGTCGCTCAACGACTCGTGAACACCCTGAGGCCGGCGGACACCGTGGCGCGCGTGGGCGGCGACGAGTTCATTGCCGTGCTCACCGGGCTGAGCAGTCTGGGGCAGGCCAAGCTGATCGCCGACCGCATCGTCGACAACTGCGGCGTGCGCCTCCCCTTCGGCGAGACGAACCTCTGGCCGAGCATCAGCGTCGGTCTGGCCTACTCCGCGCACCGCGAGACCGATATCGGCCGGCTCGTGGAGGACGCAGACCGCACCATGCTCGCCGCGAAGAAGTCGCGCAAGCAGGGCGGCGCCGGCAAGGGCGGTTCGGTGAGTATCTCGGCCCACCGCTCCTCACAAATCAACGACAGCGTTGTCCGGGCTGTTGAGAACGACGAGCTGACCGTGTTCTTCCAGCCGATCGTGAGCATCGTGGAGAACAGGATTTGGGCGTTCGAGGCGCTCGTGCGCTACACCGACCCCGAGATCGGCCCCATCTCGCCCGCCGCGCTCGTCGAGAAGGCGAAGCGGCTCGGCCTGATGAACGAGCTCACCCGCCAGGTGATCCAGAAGTCACTCACCGCCGCGCGCCAATTCGTCGCGATCGATGCCCGGGTCAACTGTGTCACCGTCAACGTCGAGGCGAAGCAGATCCTGGCCGCCCAACTCGGCCCGTTCATCGAGGAGACCGCAGCACTCTTCCCCGAGGTCACGCTGTGCCTCGAACTCAACGAACGCTCGCTCAGCGTGGTCAGCGACGAGCTGCGCGCCCAGGCCGAGCGCCTCCGCGAGCTCGGAATCATGATCGCGCTCGACGACTACGGCTCCGAGAACTCCTCGGTGGGCGCGCTGGTGCGCATGCCCATGGACATCCTGAAAATCGACCGCTCTCTCATCGACGACCTCACCGACATCCGCCAGCTCGAGGTGCTGCGCGCACTGCAGGGCTTCGGCGACACCTTGGATTACGCTCTCGTCGTCGAGGGCGTCGAGAGCCCGGTCAGCGCGTCGCGCTTGCAGGGTGTCGGCGTGCGCAGTGCCCAGGGCTTCTACTACGGCGTGCCCGCATCGGAGCAGGCGACGGCGGAGCGACTGATCAAGTACGGCACCACCGCGGTGGTGCCGGGTGCCGAGGCGGCAGAGCGCCCGCTTGCCTCGCGCAGCCAGGCCTAGCCAGGCCTAGCCAGGGCTAGCCAGGCCTAGCCCGGCTGCGCAGCGCCGGCTTACGGGGCCGTCTGCGGCTCGGTTGGCGCCGTCTCTGCACCCAGCTGGGCGATGACATCAGCTGCGTCCAGCGGCATCCACGGCGAGTTGTCCGGCTCCGTCTCGGCAGCCTGCGGGCTGTCGCCCTGAGTCCACCACTTCGCCTCGTACGGCAGGCCGTCGAAAAGCACTCGGGCACCCTTGTCGTAGATCGCGCTGCCCGACCACTCGGGGAATGTTCCCGGCTCCAGCGTGGGGATCGGGATCGGGGTCTCACCGGGCAGCACCGGCCCAATCAACGTCCATGGCGTTTCGAACGACTGGAGCACGGGGTTGTCGGGGACATCGCCCTTTGTCCACCACTTGGCCTGGTAAACGTTGTGGTGCCAGACGACCTTGGTGCCGGCCCGGTAGGAGGCGTCGGCGGACCAGATGGGGTACGGGCTGGTCGCCGGGTCGTCGGCCAGGTCTTCCTGGGGGATCGGTTCGAGCGTGGTCTCGATCCCGGCGCCCGAGCTGGGCGTACCGGTGAAACCGGTGCCGAGGATCGCGCTGAAGCTCGCATCGCCCTGTGCGACTCCGCTACACGCGTCTGACACCCGAGTGAGGTCGTCGTAATTGGGTCCGCACGTCGTGTCGCGGTTCGAGGACCACATCGACACCCTGGCCAGACGTGAGCTGTGTGCGAAGGCGTTCAACTGCTGGGCGTCCGCGATGGTGAACACCTCGTCACGCACATCGTTCTGCCCGATCATCGGGGTCGCGCCGATCTTCGCCCACAACGTGGCGTCCGTCAACGGTGTGCCGGCCTGGTTGTACAGGATGCGCAGCTGACGCTGGGTCGCGGTCAGTGCGGACTCCGCCGCATCGCCCATGCTCTGCTTGGCGGCCTTGCTCTCGCCGAAGTCCATGGTCATCACGTTGACCCCGGTGATGTCCAGGCCTGCGTTCAGCGCGTTCGCGATGGCGTCGGTTCCGGCCACCGAGAGGCCGTCGGGGGTCACCGGAAGCGTGAGCCAGACGGCGAGCGGAGAACCGGATGCCGCCCGCTCCTGCTGCAGCTCAGCGAGCACGGTCGCACGGCGGGTGTTCGCGTCGGCGTTGCCGAGGGCGTCGCCCTCGATGTCGAGGTCGATGCCCTGCACGTCGTAGCGGTCGATGACGGCCGCATACGCGGCCTTCAGCTGGGAGCTATCCCGACAGCTGACAGCGAGCTCGTCGTTCAGCTGGCCACCGAATGAGACCATCGCCTCCCCGCCGCGCTGTTGCAGCCGTGCGAGGCGGCGATCGAGATCCAGCTCGCTGCCGGCCTCGGCGAGCGTGTATGCGCCCCCCAAGTCGGGGTACACGGGTCATCCGTGGCGGCGACGATGAAAGAGAGCACGATGTTCTTGTCGGCCGCGCTGCGGGGGCTCTCGAAGGCAAACTGCGGCGTAGCAGTGACGTCGACGTAGCCGGCAAACCACGCTTCGCGCGTCGGCGACGTCTCGTTCTCAAACCACTTCCAGCCTTGGAATCCCGCGAAAACTAGGGCAGCAAGCGCCGCAACGAGCACGGTGAGGCGCACTGGGGAGAGCCGTCGATTGGGGAAGCGCCTAGACACAAAACCTCGCAAGTAGGGTGGCGGGGAGAGAAGTCACGTCGAGCGGAAGCCGGTTGGCTGCGGCACGTGCCTTGCCCATGCTTGCACATCGCCGCCCCCGCGGGCGGCGCGCGCTGGCCTATCCTACAAAAGTCGGATGAGTCACCAACGTCGCGATTGACCGGAGTTATGGCAGTTCAAGAGGAACAAACACGCAACAGGAAGCGCCAGTGGGGATCGGAGCGCCGCTCTGAGCCGCTGTCGATCATGCACCCTGCGCCCAGTGTGCGGAAAGTCACCTGGGGAAGGCTGGCCATCGTCGCGACGGTGGTTTTCTGGTTGATCTACGTCGTCACGACCATCGTCAGGCAGTTCCTCGAGAACAGCGGCGGGTTCCGCTTCACGATGGAGGCGGTCGGCTATCTCGTCGTCGTCTCGTTCCTGACGTTCTCGGCGCTGATGTATCTGCTCGCCCGCCAGGGCGCTCTCTATCGTTTCCGCGACCACGTCCGCGTTCCGCGGGCGGAGCTGGACAGGCACTTCCGCGACTATGACAGTGCCGTCACCGTGCTCGTGCCCTCCTACGCCGAGGAGCCGGCCGTGGTGCGCGGCACGCTCTGGTCTGCCGCGTTGCAGGAATTTCCCAACGTTCGCGTGGTGCTGCTCGTCGACGACTCGCCTGTGCAGAACGACCCCGCCGAGCGGGCGCGGCTCGACGCGACGCTGCGACTGCCGGGCGAGATCGAGGCCGCGCTGGAGGGGCCGCGTTCGCGATTCGCTGGTGCCAGGGCCCAGCTGCAAGCCGAGCGCGACGCCGGGGCCGAGGTGGACCGCAACCACGTCACAGAGCTCGCCGCCGACTACGAGGCGGCCGCGATCTGGCTCGAGGACATGGCCGAGAACGAGCCGATGGAAGACCACGTCGACGAGTTCTTCATCGACCAGGTGCTGATGGGTCTGGCCTCTGAACTGCGGCTGAACTTGCTCGCGCTGCGTGCCTCGATCGACCAGCACTCCTACCCAGACATCGACCGGGTGCTCGAGCTGCGCATCCGCCTTGAGCGCACGTTCACGGCCGAGCTGCGCTCGTTCCAGCGCAAGAGCTACGCCTCGCTCTCGCACGAGGCCAACAAAGCGATGAACCTCAACTCCTACATCTCGCTGATGGGGCGCAGCTGGCGGGAAGAGCAGACGGCCGGCGGCGTGGTGCTGCGTGCAGTGGACGACGAGGACGACGCCGACCTGGTGGTGCCGGACAGCCCCTACCTGCTCACACTGGACGCAGACTCACTGCTGCTGCGTGACTATTGCCTGCGCCTGGTGTACTTCCTCGAAGAGCCGGGCAATGAGCGCATCGCCGTGACCCAGACTCCGTACTCGTCGTTCCGTGGCGCCCCGACGCGCATCGAGCGCATCGCCGGCGCAACGACCGACCTGCAGCACATCCTGCATCAGGGCATGAGCTACTACGGCGCTACCTTCTGGGTCGGCGCCAACGCCGTCATCCGCAAGCAGGCCGTGGAAGACATCGTCGAGGTGGAGAACGTGGGCGGCTTCGAGATCGCCACCTACATTCAGGACCGCACCGTCATCGAGGACACCGAGTCCAGCATCGACCTGGGCACGCACGGCTGGACCCTGATGAACTACCCGGAACGGCTGAGCTATTCGGCGACGCCGCCGGACTTCGGTTCGCTCGTGGTGCAGCGTCGCCGTTGGGCGAACGGCGGCCTGCTGATTCTGCCGAAGCTCTGGGACCAGCTCCGGGAGCGGCGCTTCCGCCGTGAGCGCGTGCTGATGCGCGAGCTCTGGCTGCGCGTGAACTACATGGCGTCGATCGCGTGGGCCAGCTTCGGCCTGCTGTTCCTGCTGGCGTACCCCTACGACAGCAGACTGCTCTCGCCCGTCGTGTTCCTCGCCGCACTGCCGTACTTCTTGGCGATGGGCAGCGACCTACGCGATTGCGGTCACCGCTTCAGCGATATCTTCCGCATCTACGGCTTCAACCTCATTCTGTTGCCGGTGAACCTGGCCGGCGTGCTCAAATCGATCCAGCAGGCCATCACGGGCGAGAAGATCCCCTTCGTGCGCACGCCCAAGGTCAAGGACCGCACGGCTGCGCCCGTGATCTACGTGATCGTGCCGTATCTGATCATCGCGTTCTCCCTTGTCACATTCGTGCGGGACTTCTATGCCCAGAACTGGGGGAACGCGCTCTTCGCCGCGCTCAACGCTAGCCTCGCCGCGTACGCGACGTGGATGTATGTGGGAGTGCGCAACTCCATCGTGGATGCGGGACTCGGCATCCTGAACTGGCTCTACGTCGACAAGAAGAAGGCGCCAGCCGGGCCTTCCTATGTCGTGGATCCCAACAAGCCCGTCGATTGGTCGTCGATCCTGTATCACGGGGATCGCCGTCTCAACCGGGATCTTCGCCGGAAGGGCGACCGGCGCAGGCGGGTCGGCGCGCGCTAGCGAACGCGGGAATCGGCGCTTCCTGAGTAACCGGTTCGCTCCCGGCCAGTCGCGCGGCATAGACTGCCCGTTCACGCGGCGTCGTCGCCCGGTCCGGTGCGCTGCATGCGCGACGGCGAGAGGCGCGTGGTGCGGCGACAGCTCGGAAGGGAAGTGCGATGACAGCCACGCAGGACGTCCCCGCCCCGTCTTCCGCGATCCGGTTGGCGATCGTCCACTCTCATGTCGCCGCCCTCGACGGGCTTGGCAGTTGGCTCGCCGCCAACGCGCCGGATCTCGAGATCGTTGTCCTCGCCAGCTCGTGGGACGAGGCTGAAGAACAGGCCGCCGCGCAGCCAGCCGCCTATCTCATCGACCTGGACAGCCTCGGCGACTCCATGCTCGTCGAACGGATCGCTGATGCCCGATCGCGCGGTGCCGCCGTCGTGGTGTGGGACGGCGGCGACGACGACGCGTGGCACACGCTGCGCGCTGCCGGCGCTGCGGCAGTGCTGTGCCCCCACAGCTCCATCGAGGATGCCAGGGCGGCCGTGGTTGCCGCCGTGGCGCAGGGGCCCGATTCCTGGACCGGTGATCGCGTTGCGACGGCGCACCACCGTGCGATACCGGGGAACAGCGGGGAGCACCCTGCGGTGCGGCGCGCACCGGCACAGGACGGCGAGGCGGGTGTCGCCCTGCGTGCGTCAGCCTTCCCGCGGCTCAGTGAGGCAGACGTCGAGGTGATCAGGCTGTATGCGAGCGGCAGCAGCCCGGTCGACATCGCGCTGCAGCTGAATGTGCGCTTCGACTGGGTGCGCGATCACCTGGGCCGGGTGCGCGACCACTACGAGGGGCAGGGCCGTCGCGCGTCGAACCGACGTGACCTTGTGCAGCGTGCCACGGAAGACGGCCTGCTCGAGGCCTGATCGAGGCTGGTCGCCTGTTGAGGGCCGCCGACGGCAAAATTGCGTAAATCTTGAGGTTCCTCAAGGGCGTATCTAAAGCCAATCCTGCGCTTCACCGCGCACACTCGTACACGTAACAACGATGTGACATCCGCCGGCTCCCTGCGATTCTCGAAGAAGTCCCCCGACCCTTCCCCTGAATCCATTCCAACCGCTTCGTGATCCCGAACCTGAAGCGTGTGGCACCCCTGCTTGGAGCCGCGGATGTACTCGTTATCGGGCGGGCAGCAGCCGCTACTCGGCAGCGGTGAGCCGGTACCCGACGCCGCGCACGGTCTCGATCCAGCGGGGGCTTGTCGATTGATCGCCCAGCTTGCGGCGCAGGTTGGCCAAATGCACCTCGACTGCCCTCTTGTCGGCATCCGTGACGAAGAACGCCCCGTCATCGTCGCGCAGGTGCTCGGCCAACTCGGTCTTGCTGCGCACCCGGCGCCCAGAGCGCAAGAGCACCGCGAGCAGGTTGAACTCGGTGCGCGTCAGCTCGATCTCGTCGGCGCCGATGCTCACCCGGCGCTCCGCGGGGTTGAGGCGCAGGCCGCGGTGTTCGTGCCATTCGTCATCGACGACCGGGGTCGGGGACGTGGCGGGGTTCGTGCTCGTCGCCGCATCGGCCGGCATGTTCACGGGGGCAGTCGTCGCCGTCTCTGCCGGCGCATCCGCGGAGACCGCAGTGGCGTTGGTGAGCACCTCGAACCTGGGCCGACGCATCATCGCCTCTATGCGAGCGCGCAGCTCGCGGGGGCGGAACGGCTTCGTCACGTAGTCGTCGGCGCCGGCTTCCAAGCCCTGCAGCGTGTCAATCTCCTCCGCGCGGGCGGTGAGCATGATCAGGTAGGTCGAGCTGAACGCGCGGATGCGCTTGGCGACCTCGAAGCCGTCGATCCCTGGCATGCTCACGTCCAGCGTCGTGACCAGAGGGTTGTGCTCGCGCACGGCGTTCACCCCGTCGATCCCGTTGCTGGTCAGCACCGTCTCGAACCCGGCCTGCTCCAGCACTGCAGCCAGAAGTTGGCGGATGTCCAGGTCGTCCTCAATTACAACGGCAATCCGGTTCTCGGTCACGTGTCCTGGCCCCCCAACAACATTGTTCGCTCCGCAGCTGCGGTTGCGTCAACATCGTATCCGAGGCGTGCTCCAAAGTGGGGAGGACGCCCGAGCTAGCAGGTCCAGCCGAGAATGTGTGCTTCTTCGCTAAAGGTCAGTGAGTTCGTCGCTTCCGGAGACTCAATGAGGGTGGAGACCATGAACTTGTTCCCCTTGTTGCACGCGAGAGGGAACTTGAATTGGATCGTTCCGGTGTCACCGTACAGAGGCACAGTGATGGTGCGGCGGTATTCGAACGTCTGGTTGGTGCCACTGGTGACTGGGCTCCCATAGAGGGTCCATCCTGTTGGTGGAGCGATCTGGGGGGCAGTCCCGAGCGCAGCGGTGGGGAAGGTGATCTTCGTGCTCAACGTGTTCACGGGACCGCCAGCGCCGCTGGCGGGCTTCACATTCTGTACTTGCAGCTGCACGGTGAGGACGGGCCCAGCGCCAACCACAACGCCTTTCGTGTCCAACTTGATCTGTGCTTGCGGAGTAGTCCAAGTGCCCGAGCTGACGGGGGCGGTGAAGTTCACCTGATCGGTCCAGGCCGCGGTGGTCGCGACGAAGGCCTGCTGGACACCGAGGACGAGCAGCACGGAGCCGAAGATCGCGCCGAGGGCTGCGAGGGTGCGCTTGTTCACTTCGTACCTTCCACGTCGTGCTCGCCGGAGGTGCGGCGGCGCTTTGCCGCGATGACGGCGCGCGGCCACATGACGGCCAGGGTGCCGAGTGCCAGCGCGGCGACGGCCCACGGGGCGACCACGGACGCGATGCTGCCGGTTGAGGCGAGGCCGTTGCCGCCGTCGGTGACGAGTGACGGGTCAGCAGTGCTGTTCAAGGTGAGTCGACCGAGCGCGGTGCCGCTGCCCTGTTCGGAGACGGTGACCGTCACTCGAACCGATTGGGGGCCTGCGGGAACGGCGACTGGCTTGGGCAGGCTCTCCGTGGGAACACAACTCCCCGTCGTGTCGCAAACCTCGAACTCGATCGTGGCGGAGCTCAGGATGCCGGTGCGCTCGACCCAGATCAAGGAGTCGAGTTCGCCGGCACGGGGGATCTCCAGCGTGATCGTCTTCGAGACAGGGGTGTGCGGCTGCAGTTCGGCGAAGTCGAGGGCAACCGGGATGGGGATCTCAACGGCGTGGCTGGCGCTCGCGTCGGCCACGGCGAGGCCGGTCGCGAGGCCGAGGACGGCGAGGGCGGATGCCGTCCTGCGGATACCCTGGCGGGTGCTGTGCAGATTCATTCGCGTGCCTCCGCGAGAACGTTTTCGGTCGGGAGGGCGTCGAACGACACGGCCTCGGTGGTGGGGTCCTCGTCCGGCTCGGAGTCCGATTCGGACTCCGGACGCGGCAGCATGCTGAGCGCGACCAGGGCCAACACCGTGATTGCAAGGGGGATGACGACGCCGGGTTTCGACATGGTGGCGACGAAGTAGCCGCCACCGGAGATCTGTGCGGCCGGCACCAGAACGGTGCCGCTCACCGCATAGTCCTCGCTGTCGAGGAACTCGTTGTTGTCGCCCTTCATCCTCAAGACGAATTCGCCGGCGGCGCCGCCGGGCGTGATCTCGATCACACGGTGGGTCACCAGCTTGCTGGTCAGGGTCGATGGCAGCGTCGCAACATCGCCGACATTGAGCGCAGCAGCATCCTTGGGTATGGAGAACAGAAGATCGCCGGTCATGATGCCCGGCTCCATCGAACCTGACACCACGAAGAGCGGTTGCACCAGGCCCGCAGAGTGGGCCACCCAGAGGCCGCCGGCCGCTATTCCGGTTGCAGCGAGGATCCAGAGCACGATGTTGCCGAGCGAGCGCAGTGCGCGCATGGTGTGCTCCTTTCGAGAGGGCCGGGATGCGGGGCGATGGGTGGGGCCCTCCAGCTGAGCCCGCCGGGTCCGAAGAGGGCTCGACAGGCTAAACCGGGGGTGGCGGGTTAAGAGGAAGCGCCCGCGAACAGGAGCTTCAGACTTCCGCCCGTGACACCCTTGAAGCCCGCGTCGGTCCAGTCAGGGGCGGTGACGGTGACGGTCAGCTTCAACGTCGCACCGCTTGCAAGCGTCTCGCCGGCGACAATCGCGCCGCCGGGGGCGTCGGACTTGGTGACGCTGACGGCAAGCTTTTGCGTGGCGTGGTTGAACAGGATTCCGGTACCGGAAATGACCGGTGCGGCGAGCTTCGCAGCGATGGAGCTGTCGTTCTTGATCCAGATGTTGGCGGTGCGCGTCTCGTTGGGCTTGATGTTTGTGAAGGCAGCGGGGTCGACACCGATCGCGATCGCTCCGGCCTCGTCGGCTCCCTCCGCCCACGTGGTGCCGTTGTGGCTGCCCTGCAAGTTGAAGGTGGCACTCGTCGCGCTCGCCGAGAAGAACACGTTGTCGGTCCAGGCCGCCGTCGTGGCGGCGGCGCCGATGCCCACGAGTGCGAGGCCGGCGAGGGAGAGGCGGATGGCGGTGCTGCGCTTAGCGCGCTTGGAGGAGGTGCTGGCAGTCATTCGGGTTGCCTTTCTGTGTTCGACGAGAGCGGGTAGGGCCGCGGCTCGAGGGATCGAGGTCGGTCACAACCTGGGCAAGAAAGCAGGTGAAGGGGTTCCCCCAACGACACGCCCGGGCCGTTGGCACCAAGGTAGGCAAGCCGCCTCAGCGCACCCCCAAGTTCGCCGCAATGTTGTCCACAGCGCTCTTGAGGTAGGCAAAAGCCCCGGTTTTCCGCGGCTCTTTTGTGCGGAGCACCCTCGAATTGGGGGACATCTTGCGGCCGGTCAAAGACATCGAAATGCCCCGGTAGACTGATATTCGTGAATTCTGAGACACCTGTCGACGTCGTTCTCATCGGTGGCGGCATTATGAGCGCCACCCTCGGCGCCTTGATTAAGCAGCTCCAGCCCGACTGGACGGTTCGTGCATACGAGCGACTCGGGGAGGTGGCCCAAGAGAGCTCGAACCCGTGGAACAACGCCGGGACCGGCCACGCGGCCCTGTGCGAGCTCAACTACATGCCGGCGGCAGCCGACGGCAGCGTTGACGCGAGCAAGGCCGTCAGTATCAATGAACAGTTCCAGATCAGCCGCCAGCTCTGGGCGCACCTGGTGGAGACGGGCGCGCTGCCCGAACCGCACAACTTCATCAACGTTGCCCCGCACATGACCTTCGTGCGCGGCGCCTCCAACATTGAGTACCTGCGCAAGCGCTACGACGCCTTGAAGGACCAGCCGCTGTTCCAGGGCATGGAATTCAGCACCGACGCCGAGAAGATCGGTGAGTGGACCCCGCTCATCACGAAGAAGCGCAATCCGAAGCAGAAGATCGCGGCCACCCGCATCGAGGCGGGCACCGACGTCGACTTCGGCGCGCTCACCAAGTACCTCTTCGACGACCTCATCAAGCAGGGCGGCGAGGTGCACGTGAACCACCAGGTGACCGGCCTCAAGCGCCAGAAGGACGGGCTCTGGAAGCTGAAGCTCAAGCACCTCGTCGGCAACACGCCCTCTGAGGTCAAGGCTCGGTTCGTGTTCGTGGGCGCCGGCGGCGGCGCCCTCGCTCTGCTGCAGCAGAGCGGCATCCCCGAGATCCGCGGTTTCGGCGGCTTCCCGATCTCGGGCCAGTTCCTGCGCACTACCAACCCGAAGATCGTCGCGCAGCACCAGGCCAAGGTCTACGGCAAGGCCGCCGTCGGCGCCCCGCCGATGTCTGTTCCCCACCTCGACACCCGCGTGGTCAACGGTGAGTCCGCGCTGCTGTTCGGCCCGTACGCAGGGTTCACTCCGAAGTTCCTCAAGACGAGCACTTGGTTCGATCTGCCGTTCTCGATCCGCTGGCACAACCTCGGCCCGATGCTGGCCGTCGGCTGGCACAACTTCGACCTCGTCAAGTACTTGGTCGGCGAGCTCATGGCCGGCCGGCAGAAGAAGCTCAAGGCGCTGCAGGAGTTCATGCCCACCGCAAAGATGGAGGACTGGGAGCTCATCACGGCCGGTCAGCGCGTGCAGGTCATGAAGAAGGATGCCAAGAAGGGTGGCGTGCTTCAGTTCGGCACCGAGGTCATCACCGGCGCCGACGGCACCATTGCCGGTCTGCTCGGTGCATCGCCGGGCGCCTCGACCGCCGCCCCGATCATGCTCGACGTCTTGGCGCGCTGCTTCCCGGCGCACATGAAGGGCTGGGAACCCAAGATCCGCGAGATGATCCCGAGCTACGGCACCACCCTCTCTGACAACCCGGCTGTTGCGGCGGCCTCGCTTGCGGCGACCGCGAAGGTATTGAACATCCCGGCATAGCCCGTGCGGCTCGCCGGTCGAGTCAGCCGAGGCAATTCGAACACACGTTCGCATTTTGTGCGAATGTGTGTTCGAATTGTCGTATGAGGTGGAGCGCGCAAGAACTCGACGTCGAGCAGCCGTCGACGCTGCCAGGGCTCGCCCGGCTGAGCAACCTGGTGCGCAGCGTACAGACGCCGGAGTTCGCCGGTATGACGTTCCACGAGGTGCTCGCCAAGTCGGCGCTGAACAAGGTGCCCAGCCAGAGCACGATGCCCTTCGAATGGACGATCAACCCCTACCGGGGCTGCTCGCACGCCTGCGTGTACTGCTTCGCCCGGCCGTCGCACGGCTACCTCGACCTGAACACGGGCGAGGACTTCGACCGGCAGCTGATCGTCAAGACGAATGTCGCCGAGGTGCTGCGCACCGAGCTCCGCCGGCCGAGCTGGCAGCGGCATCCGGTCGCCCTCGGCACCAACACTGACCCGTACCAGCGGGCTGAGGGGCGCTACGCCCTGATGCCCGGCATCATCGACGCGTTGGTGGGCGGCGGCACGCCATTCAGCATTCTCACCAAGGGCACGCTGCTGCGCCGCGACTTGGCGCAGATCGCGGATGCCGCGCGCACCGTGCCCGTGAGCATCGCCATGTCGATCGCGATCTACGACGACACGTTGCAGCAGTCGATCGAGCCGGGCACGCCAAGTACCACCGCGCGGCTGGCGACGGTGACGGCCGTGCGCGAGGCCGGGCTGAACTGCTCGGTGTTCCTGATGCCGATCCTGCCGTTCCTCACCGACACCAAGGCGCACCTCGACGAGGCACTTCGGCGCGCGCAAGCCGCGGGCGCCACCTCGGTTGTCTACACGTCGCTCTTCCTCAGGCCGGGCGTGCGTGAATGGTTCATGCACTGGCTCGGCGAGGAGCACCCGCAGCTGCTGCCGCGCTACACACAGCTCTACGCCGGTGGCGCCTACGCGCCAAAGGAGTACCGGCGCTGGCTCGCCGACCGAATCGAGCCGTTGATCCGCGCCCATGGCCTCCAGCGGGGCGAGACGTCACCGGCAACGGGCGGCGTCGCGCCACCCGTGGGCGGTCGGGCCCAGGCCGCCGCCACGCCGGTGCGTGCGGAGCCCACGCTCTTCTGAGGCATTGGCGTGTGAGGCCTCGCGCGATCGGATTCGCTTCGCGCGACGGCGAACTACGACTAAAATTCAGTTATGAGCACGAACGACGCTGCGGGCAGCACTCGGCCGGCAGCGGGGCCAGAACGGCCGATCCGGGTCGGCATCCTCGACGAGCACGTCTTGCTGCTCGACAGCATGGAATCGTGGATCGCCGACAACGCCCCGGAGTTCGAGGTTGTCGTGCGCGCAGAGACCTGGGTTGATCTGGTGCGCAGCGAGAACTTCCCGACCGCCCTCGTGCTGATGGATGACGCGCCGGCGGAGACCGTTCCCCTCGAAGCGCGCATCCGCACGTGCCGTGCGGCAGGGGCGCGCGTTGTGGTGATGAGCGCACACGATCCGGAAGGCGCCAGGGCTCGCGCCCTGGCGGCGGGTGCGCTCGCCTATCTCTCGAAATCCGACTCGATCCAGACGTTCCACGCGGTCGCGCGCGAGGCCATGGGCCTCGACGGCGCGGGGGCGCCGGTCGAATCTGGCGACGCCGTGGCATCCGTCGACACGAGCGACTTCGTCAGGCCCAAGCTCAGCCCGGGTGAGTTGGAAGCGCTGCGGCTCTATGCCACCGGCAACACCACGGCGGCCGTGGCGCGGCTCATGAATGTGAAATACGAGACAGCCAAGACATACTTGAGACGCGTGCGCGAGAAGTACGCCAAGGCGAACCGGCCTGCGAGTCGGCGCGCCGAGCTCATCACGCGAGCCGCTGAGGACGGGTATCTGTAGCAATGGCCAAACTTTATTTTCGCTACGGCGCCATGAATTCGGGCAAGAGCACCGCGCTCTTGCAGGCCGCGCACAACTACGAGGAGCGCGGGCACGCCGTGCTGCTGGCCAAGCCGGCCGTCGACACCAAAGGTGATCTCGGTATCCTCTCGCGGCTCGGCTTCACGCGCCCCGTCGATTTCGTGCTGACCGCTGAGGCCGATGCACTCGCCCTGTTCCAGGAACACCGGCGCCGGGTGCTGACGACGACGAACCGCGATGTGAGCTGCCTTCTCATCGATGAGGCGCAGTTCCTCAGTGAGGCGCAGGTGGATGACCTGCTCCGCATCGCAGTGCTCGAGGGCATCCCGGTGTTGGCCTATGGCATCCGGACCGACTTCCAGACGGTTGCGTTCCCCGGCAGCCGGCGCCTGCTCGAGGTGGCGCACAGCCTCGAGGAGTTGAAGACCATCTGCCGGTGTGGCCGCAAAGCCGTGTTCAACGGCCGCAAGATCGGCGACCGCTACGTCTTCGACGGAGCCCAGGTCGCCATTGACGCCACCGACGCGGTGAGCTACGAGTCGCTCTGCGGCTCCTGCTACCTCCAGGAGTCCCACGGCATGCTCAATGGGCGCGCCCACCGTGAGGTAGCCGGCAGCGCTGTCTGACGGCCCGCCCCGAATAAGGGGGAGGCGCACCTCCGCTCGTGCGGTACGTTGTCTCAGGAGCCCATGAATACCTTCCGTGTTGCACTGATCGACGACCATGAAATCGTGGCGAGGGGTTTCGCCGACCTGTTTGCCAGTGCCCCGGGCATCTCGGTCATAGCACTCGCGCGCACCGTCGACGAGCTGCTCGAGATCTTGGAGGACGCCGCGCAACCGGCGCTCGACCTTGTCATCCTCGATCTGCGGCTGGCGGACGGCTCGACGCCCGCGCTGAACGTGCGCCGGCTGCGCGAGGCCGGATCCGCCGTGCTGGCGTTCACCGGCGGCGATGACACGGCGCTCGTGCGCTCCGCGGCGCACAGCGGTGTGCTCGGCGTCATCCGCAAGTCTGAGCCGGCGGCCGTGCTGCTCGACGCCGTGCGACAGGCGGCGGTCGGCGAGCCCGTCGCCTCCACCGAGTGGGCCGCGGCCCTGGACGGCGACCCTGAGCTCTCGGATGCCGGCCTGAGCGCCCGGGAACGACAGGTACTCTCGTTGTACGCCGCCGGAGCGAAGGCCCCGCTCGTGGCTGCCACGGCTGGCGTCACCGAGTCAACCGTGATCGACTACATCCGCCGGATCCGCTCGAAGTACGAGCGAGTGGGACGGCCGGCGAACACCAAGGTCGACCTCTACAAGCGTGCATTGGAAGACGGCATCCTGCCCGTTCCCGGCAACCGCGGCGCGCGCCCGCCAGCGGTCGCCGATAGTGACTGATTTCAGCCAACCCGGACCGTTCCGCCGAGGACGACTGCGGCTCCGACCGGGGCAGGCTCAACTCCGCCTGATGCGGATGACGGCCGGGGCAATCGGCCTCGCCGGGCTGGTTTTCGGCGTCCTCGCCGTCGGGCCGTTCAGGGACCAACACGCGGGAACCCTCGGGCCATACGCCATCCTCAGCTTCGTCGTGCTCGTCGGCCTGCCGATCGTGATCGGGCTGTGGGGGAGCTGGGCACCGCTGCCCGTGCTCATCGCACTCTGCACCCTCGAGGCAGTCGCCATGCTCGCGGTGCTGACCGGATGGCCGCTCCTGCACGGGTACGCGCATGACGAGGCGCTGGGCATGCCCTGGCCGCTCGGAATCTCCGCGCTCCCGATCGTCTGCGTGGCCCTCGTCATGCGTGGGCCGCTCGTCTGGGCCTACCTCGGGGTGATCGGGCTGCTCACCGTCTGGGTCATGTATACGTCGAACTCGGGTCCTGAAGCGCTGCTGGAGGCCATCCAGACCGGGTTGTACGCGACATCCTTCGCCTCGGTCTTCGTGGGCCTCGTGCTCGTCGGTCTGCAGAGCGCCGAGCGGCTAGACCTGCTCCAGGCCGCCGAACGGCTGGGTGCAGCACGCAATGCAGCGCGTCTGGCCCGCGAGGCGGAGCGTGCGCGGTTCGACGGGCTCATCCACGACGGCGTCATCTCGACGCTGCTGATGGTGGGCCGCGCCGAGCAGGTGGACGGCGATCATGTGCGGCAGGCCGCAGACACGCTGGCCCAGCTGGAACGCATCGCCGCGGGAGTGCGCGCCGCAGGCGTCGTGCCCGTTGCCCAGTTGATCGTGGGGTTGCGCCGGCTCGCCGAACAGAATGCGACCCCGTTCGCCGTCGAACTCGACGAGGGGGTGGATTCCGCCGTGCTCACGCTGCCGGCCGGAGCCGTCGAGGCGATGGTTGCCGCCGGCGGCGAAGCGCTCCGGAACTCCCTTGAGCACGCAGGGGGGCGCCAGCAGCCACGCACGGTCGCGCGCCGGATCGAGCTGTGGGTGCAGGAGGACGTCATCGCGGTCGGCATCCGCGACGACGGTGTCGGCTTCGAGCCGGCACGGGTGCGGCCGGAGCGCATGGGGCTCGCCCGCAGCATCCGCGCGCGGATGGACGAGCTTGCGGGCGGCTACGCAGTTGTCGACTCCCAGCCCGGCCAGGGAACTCTGGTCACGCTGGGTTGGGTGCGCCGATGAGGGCCGGGCACAGCCTGCCCGGCGGCCCGTTCGGCGTCCGCGCGGCCGCGTCGCGACGCAAGCGCGCTGCCCGCAACTCCGTCGACGTCTCCAACCTGCTGATGCTGCACGGGGTGCACGCCCCCGTCATTCTCGTGCTGTTCCTCGTCGCACAGGCGGTGTTGGCGCTCGCCGGCGACTCGAACCCCATCGGGGCATCCCTGATCGCCTTCGTGCCGCTGGCCATCGCGGCGGTGTGGGTGATGCAGCCGGCGGCCGACCCGTTCCCGGCGGCGTGGTGTGCCGGCATCCTCGCACTCTGCACCGTCACCGTGACGGCGCAGAGCGTGCAGCCGCTGTCGCTCGGGGCGCCGTTGTACGTGACCTGGCACCTCGGGGCCGTCACCACCGTGCTGTTCATGCTCATCCTGCGCGGCCGGGTCGTCGTGGGCTGGGCCGGATTTCTGGGCATGGCGGTCGGCACACTGGTGTGGGCCAGCGCCTCCGGTCTGGGGATCGTCGCCGGGTTGGACCTCACCGTGCGGCACGCCGCCACACTCGTCGTCGGCACAGCGGTGTATTTCGGGCTGCTGAGCACGGCGAGGCGCATCACAACGATCAACCGGCGTGGCGTGGTCGATGCGGCCGCTGCCGCCACCGCCCTCGCTTCGGACGAGGAGCGCATCGCCCAGCTCACGCGCCTCGATGAGATGGCACGGCCGGTGATGGAGCGGGTCGCCAGCGGTCTGCCGATGAGCGAGAGCGAGAGGCGCGACTGCCTGCTCATTGAGGCGTCGTTGCGCGACGTCGTGCGCGGGCGAGCGCTGGCCTCGCCTCCCGTGCTGGCGGCCGCCAGGAAGGCCAGGGAGCGTGGGGTCGAGGTGACGCTGCTCGACGACTCGGGCATGAACGGGGATCCGTCAGCGGTCGCCGCGCTGATCGAGAATGAGCTGCACGGCCTCCAGGTCGGCGCCCTCACGGCGCGGCTGCAGCCCCCGGGGCGCCCCGAGCTGGCCTCGATCATGATCGCGCCGCTGGACGGTGCCGCACGGATCCTCATCGTCGGCCGCGACGGGCGCGTGCGCTAGCGGCCCGGCCGGCCAACGCCGGCGCCGGGTGGCCGCGCCGCTAAACTAGAAGAACCATGACTACTAAGCTCGTAGCCTTTGACCTTGACGACACCCTGGCGGCATCGAAGTCGCCGCTCGACCCCGAAATGGCCGCCGTCCTGCTGCGCCTGCTCGAGGTCGCCGAGGTGTGCATCATCTCCGGCGGTAACTACACGCAGTTCCAGAATCAGGTGCTGGAGGTGCTCGACATCGACGACGAGGCGCTCCTCTCACGCCTGCACCTGATGCCGACCTGCGGCACCCAGTACCTGCGCTTCGAGCAGGGTGCGTGGGCGCAGCGCTACGCCGAGGTGTTGAGCGACGACGAGAAGGCGCGCGCGCTGGAGTCGGTCGAGCGCAACGCGAAGGCGCTCGGCTACTGGGAGCTGGAGACCTGGGGCCCGATCCTCGAGGACCGCGGCTCGCAGATCACGTTCTCGGCGCTCGGCCAGAAGGCTCCCGTTGACGCGAAGGCAGCCTGGGACACCGACGGTGTCAAGAAGGGTGCGCTGCGCGACGCTGTGGCCCTGGAACTGCTCGACCTCGAGGTGCGCTCCGGCGGCTCCACCTCCATCGACATCACCAAGCGCGGAGTCGACAAGGCCTACGGCATGCGCAAGCTGGTCGAGGCGACGGGGATCGCTCTCGACGAGATGCTCTTCGTCGGCGACCGCCTCGATGAGGGCGGCAACGACTACCCGGTGAAGGCAATGGGCGTCGAGTGCTTCGCCGTGCACGGATGGCGCGACACTGTCGTCGTCGTCGAGGGCCTGCTTGAGCGCGGCCTCGCCGCGGCCTAAAGCAGCCTAGGGGCGGCGGGCAGCTGCCTGCCGCCAGAGCGCGAGCAGCGCGACGCCCAACACCGTGCCCAATGTGTTGGCGAGCAAGTCGGAGGCCGTCGAGAAGCGGCTGGGCAGCCCCAGCTGCACGAACTCGATCAGGCAGCTCGTGGCGAGGCCGGTCGCGACGACGAGCCACGGATGCCAGAGCGGCGCGTTCATCCCCAGCAACAGCCCGAACGGCACGAACAACACAATGTTCGCGCCGAACTCGAGCACGCCGTAGCCCAGTTCGAAAGGCACGCCCCACGCTTCGACCGCATGGGCCACGGACGCCAGAATCCCGGTCACCCGTTCTGCGTCCGACCCCGGCGTGAAGACAATCAGCGCCAGCGCGACCAGATAGGCCGCAAACAAGCCCCGTCTTACCCCCGTTGAACGCACACTCCGAATATATCGCGCGCGCATCCGGGTGCTCGCCGGGCTCAGCAGAACCAGGCAAACAAAAAGAGGACGAGGGCCGAAGCCCTGATTCGCTCTTCAGCGGACGGTGCTGCAGTCATCTTCGCGGTCCACTCCAGCGCCGCATCGTAGTGAGGGCAGATCCAACACAGTGAGGCCGCCGTTGAGCTGCGATGTCTACGGCAAGCTGCGCCTCTGGCGCCGACTCTATCCTTCTCAGGCGCGTGTGGCGCGTCGGCGAGCAACAGAGACCGCGGCGCCGAGAAGCACAAGCAGAGCCCCGGCAGCCAGGACACCGCTGGCGTCGGTTCCCGTTGAGGCGAGCCCCGACGTCTCGGTAGGGGCAGCTGGCGTCTCTTCCGGCGTCGGGGTCTTTTCGGGGACGGGTGCCGTGGCGACCGCGAAGGAGTTGGACACGACAACCGCGCCGCCGGCGCTTGCGCCGAAAGCATCAGTCACCCCGGCCAGGTTCACTGAGATCACATTGCCCGTGCTGCGGGTGTTCTGGGCGGGAGTGAACGTGGCGGTGAAGGTCACGCCTCCGTCGGCGGATGTCACGGGCGACAGCGCGCCATCGGTCACGGTTACGTTGGCATTCGAGAATCCGACGACCGCTCGCGAGAAGCGGAATGTGACGAGGGAAGTCTCCCCCGCGCCCAGCGTGGTGTCCGACACCGTGACGACGAGTGCCAGCGGCGCTGCGGCCACGGAGTACGAGTTAGAGACCGCCGAGCCGACACCGGCGTTGCCGGCCACATCGCGCACGCCGGCAAGGCCGAGTGTGATGACGTTGGTCGAGTCAGAGACATCGGTCGCCGGGGTGAACGTGGCCGTCCAGGTCACGCCTCCGTCGGAGGACGCCACGGCGGACAGTGCGCCGTTCTCAACGGTCAGGTCGGCGTTGTCGAAGTCGACGACGGCCTCGGAGAAGGTGACGGTCACGCGCGAGGTCTCACCGGCGGTGAGCGATGAATCGGACACGACAATACTCGCCGTCGGACGCACGGTGTCGACCGCGTAGTTCACGGATGTCTCCCCGCCGACACCGGGATTGCCGGCCACATCGCGCACGCCGGCAAGGTCGAGTGTGATGACGTTGGTCGAGTCAGAGACATCGGTCGCCGGGGTGAACGTGGCCGTCCAGGTCACGCCTCCGTCGGAGGACGCCACAGCGGACAGTGCGCCGTTCTCAATGGTCAGGTCGGCGTTGTCGAAGCCGACGACGGCCTCGGAGAAGGTGACCGTGACGGGCGAGGTCTCACCGGCGGTGAGCGCCTTCTTCGCCAGGTCGATAGTTGCGGTCGGCCGGAGGTGGTCAATCCTGTAGTTGTTCGAGATGCCGATGCTGCTGCCGACATTGCCGAACGCATCCATGAGGCCGCCGAGGTCCAACATGATCAGGTTGGTGTTGTCGTCGATGCCCGCCGTCGGCGTGAGGGTGGCAATCCAAGTGATGCCATCACTCGTGGTCAGATTGCTCAGCGTGCCGTTGGCCACGGAGAGTTGTGATACGTCGAAGCCGGTTACAGCTTCGGAGAACGCAATTGTCACCGTGGAGGTCTCGCCGATTCCGAGCGCGCTGTCTGCCACGACAATCGTCGCCGTCGGACGCGCCGTGTCGATCGCGTAGTTGTTCGAGCTCATCGTGCCGACGCCGGTGTTCCCGGAAGCGTTGGTGACTGCGGTGAGGGCGAGCGTGATGACATTGGTCCTGTCAGAAACATTGGCCGTCGGGGTGAACGTGGCCGTCCAGGTCACGCCTCCGTCGGAAGACGCAACGGCGGACAGTGCGCCGTTCTCAATGGTCAGGTCGGCGTTGTCGAAGCCGGTGACGGCCTCGGAGAAGGTGACCGTGACCGTGGCTGTCAGGCCGACCGCAAGCGCACTCGGTGCGACCGAGATGGTAGCCGTCGGGCGCATCGTGTCGATCGTGTAGTTCGGAGAGGATTTAACGCCAGCACCGAAGTTTCCGGCGAGGTCCCTCACGCCGGTGAGGTTGAGCACGATGAGGTTGGTCGGGTCAGAAATCCCGCCGGTCGGGGTGAAGGTGGCCGTCCAGGTCATGCCGCCGTCCCCGGACGCCACGTCGGACAGCGTGCCGTTTGCAATCGACAGGTCGGAATTGTCGAAGTGGGTGACGGCCTCGGAGAAAATGATCGTGACAGTCGAGGTCTCACCGGCGGTGAGCTCGCTGTCCGACATTGAGATACTTGCGGTCGGGCGAGTGCTGTCGGTCGTGAAGGTCGCAGCGGCGCCAGAACCGGAATTACCGAATCCGTCCGTGAAACTGCCGGGTGCCAGCCCAATAGAGCCGCTACCGTTGAAGCCCGCCGTCGGCGTGAGCGTGAACGTCCACATGACGGGGTCGGCGGTCTGGGTCAGGCCCGACGGGGTTCCGCCGGCGACGATGAGGTCTGCCGCGGTGAAGCCGACAACTTCTTCGGAGAAGGTAATCGTCGCCGTGGTGGTTTCACCGATCCCGAGCAGGCTCTTGTCCAACTCAATGGTGGCCGTCGGGCGCTTAGTGTCGATGGCGTAGGAAATGCTCGTCCAGCCGACGCCGGGGTTTCCGAAATAGTCAGTGACTCCGGCCAGGTTGAACGAGATGACGTTGGTAGGGGCTTCGACGTTGTTCGCGGGAGCGAAGGTGGCCATCCACATCATGTCGTCGGAGGAGCTCAGGACTGACAGCGTGCCGTTTTCAATGGCGAGGTCGGCGTTGTTGAAGCCCACGACGGGTTCGGAGAAAGTGATCGTGACGGCCGAAGTATCGTCGGCTTTGAGCGTCAGGGCCCCCATTGAAATGCTTGCGGTCAGGGGTGTGTTGTCGATCGTGAAGAAGCTCACTGTGGGCGCTGCGGCGAATGCAGCACTCGGCCAACCGAGCGTCAAAGCGAGCGCAGCAACGGCGGTGATGGCGATGGGGCGAAGACGCACGTTGTTTCCCTGTCTGGAGAGGAGACGGAGACCGACAGCATCGTCACCGCAAAGAGAACCCGATCCTATCGGCGGAAACACACCCAACACGCCGGATGAGCGCGGCGATTCGGATCGCGGGAGCGGCACGCAGTGCGCAGCGCGTCACCGCATCCGATGACGACCGCCGGATCGGCCTCGATGCGGCCTACGAAGCTGATGTCGACGACTCCACCCTTGCCGTCCGTTCTGCAGCCGAGCAACGTGAGCTGCTCGCCCGAGATCGCGGACTGCTCTTTCGCAGAACCGTGTACTGGCGCGGCGCGCACGGCCGCGCTGGCAACTCAGAGGCGGTGTACCCCTCCAGCGCATCGGAGGGGAGGTGCGCCTGGAAGTCGTTATCCGGCGCGAAATCGCCCGCCGAAAAGGCTCAGAAGACTAGGCAGAGCTCCGGAACGCACAAAAGCACGCCGGAAACAGAAAATCGCTCCTGATTCTCATCAGGAGCGATTCCGTTATTGCAGTTTTGCAAGCAGTTTTGAGAACTGCCCGTATGTCGGGGTAACAGGATTTGAACCTGCGACCTCGTCGTCCCGAACGACGCGCGCTACCAAGCTGCGCCATACCCCGATGACCCGAAAGTCATAGTCGCTAACGACCTCAATAAGAATACCCGATTTTTCTGGGTGCTCTGACCACTGCCCGATCAGGGGCGGCGACGAGGGTGATGAGCGTGGCCTCCGGCGGGCAGGCGAAGCGCACCGGGGCGTAGATCGACGTGCCCAGACCCGCGGAAACATTGAGAAACGCGGTGCGCAGGCCGTGCTGCCAGAGGCTCAAGCCCTTCACCTTGTCTCGCGGGATGTCGCAGTTGGTCACCAGCGCGCCGAAGCCCGGAACGCAGACCTGGCCGCCGTGTGTGTGCCCGGCGAGGATCAGCTGGGCACCGTGGTTGACGAAGGAGTTGAGAACGCGTTGGTAGGGCGCGTGCAGCACGCCGACGGTGACCGTTGGGCGCAACGCCGCGGCATCCTCTCCGTCTGGCCACTGCTCGTCGAACAGGGGGTCATTGGCGCGCATCTCGTCGATGGCGCCGGCGATCAGCTCGAGGCGGTCGAAGTTGCGGTGCGGGTCGTCGACGCCGAAGAACTCGAAATGGGTCCCACGGATGTCGAGCGCGGCCGCTGCGTTGTTCAGGTCGATCCAGCCGAGTTCGTCGAACACCCGGTGCAGTGCGTCGATATCGAGCCTTGCGGCCGTGCGGGGCGCACGGGAGGGACCGCCGAAGTAGAGCAGAGGGTTCTTCGGGCTCGGGCCGAAGTAGTCGTTGGAGCCGTTGACGTGCACTCCGGGGATGCCGCGGAAGCGCTCGAACGCTCTGGCGATTCCGGTTACGCCGTCTGGGTGGCCCAGGTTGTCGCCGGTGTCGACGATGAGGTCTGGCTGCAGGTCGGCCAGGCTGCGCACCCAGTCCTGCTTGTCGCGCTGCCAGGGCGCCATGTGCAGGTCGGAGAGGTGCAGCACCTTCAGCGGGGCGGCCCCGGTGGGCAGTACCGGAACGGTGACTTCACGCAGGGTGTAGCGCTTGCGTTCGATCAGGGTGCCCCAGGCGAGGGCGGCGAGGCCCGCTGCGGCGACCACCGAGGTGGCCACCGCAGCGGATCGTGCGGATGCTCCGGAGGGCACTATCCGTTGCCCTGCTCGGCGCCGTTTCCGGTGTCGGGGTTGCCCTTGTCTTCGAACTTGCCGACCGTCAGGGTCACTGTCTGGCCCGACTTGACCGGGTTGCCTGCGCCCGGGTCACTGGAGATGACCTTGCCGTCCTGCTTTTTGTCGGTGACCTTCTGTTCTTTCTTCTCCACGGCGAACCCGCCGAGGGCGTTGCGGGCCTCGTCGAAGCTCTTGCCGACAACGTTCGGCAGCAGGACCATCTGGCCGTTGCTGGTGAACACGGTCACGACCGAGCCCTTTGCGGCCTCACCGGCGGGATCGGTGCCGGAGACCTGGCCGGCTGGCAGCTCGGAGTCAACCGGGCCGCCGTCGGAGAACCCGAAACCGGCACCCTCAATGAGTCGCTTCGCCTCGTCGAGGCTCTTGCCACGCACATCGGGGACCGCGGCGTAGACCGTCTTCAACGCGGAGCTCGGCGGCTCGGCAAAGGCATCTCCGCCGAACTTGTTGATGGCGACGTTCATCACCGCGGGCCACATCGAGTGGCGGAGCACGGCGGCCTGGATGTCATTGAAGTAGGTGCGGCGCAGGTTGACGTGGCCGGAGGCGTTGAAGACGCCGGCGACGGTGGCGACCTTGGTGGTCGCGCCGCTCATCCAGGTGGCCTCATTCTCGTCGGTCGTACCGGTCTTACCGATCATCGGAACCTGGTTGTCGATGCGCCAGCTCGAGGACTGACCGGTTCCGCTGCTCATGACCTTCTGCATGGCGTAGGCCATGCCGGAAGCAACCTCCGGCGCGACGGTCTGCGCGCAGTCGCCGTTCGGGATCTGCAGCTCAGAGCCGTCCTTGAGCTTGACGGCGCTGCCGTCGCGGTGGGTGATGCTCGCGATGGCGTTGGGCTTGCAGACCATGCCGTTGGCCGCGATGCCCGCAAAGGCGCTCGCCATCGTCAGCGGCGCGATCTCCTCGGTGCCGAGGACCGTTCCTGCGCTGTGGCCCAACTCTTCGCCGTTGGCACGGTGCACACCGAATGCCTCGGCGGTGCTCTTGATTCCGCAGAGGTCCAGCTGCTTGGCCATCGCGATGAAGCCGGTGTTGACGGAACTCGTTGTCGCGCTGAGCGCGGTGTAGGTGCCGCCGTTGCCGCCCTCGTCATTGCCAGGGGCGTAGCCGGGGAAACTGTCAGTGCCGCCCGGTGCGCAGCTGTCCCGGAAGGTGCCCCAGTCACTGCGCTTGCGGCCATCGATGCTCTCGTTGAGCGAGTGGCCCTCCTTCAGCCACTCGCCGACGGTGAAGACCTTGTAGGTCGAGCCCGGCTGGAATCCGCTGGACCCGCCGTACGCCTTGTCGGTGTTGTAGTTGATGGCCGAGTGGTCGGGGTTGGCCGCGAGAACCTCGCCGTCCTGGCTGTAGATCTTGTTCTGCGCCATGGCGAGCACCTTGCCGGTGCCTGGCTGCACGCTGACGATGACACCGCCGACGTCCATCTGATCGGACGAGAAGGGCACGTACTGAGCGACGGCCGCCTCGGCCGCGTTCTGCAGGTCCATGTCGAGTGTGGTGTAGATCTCCAGGCCACCCTCGCGCAGGAGGGCCATGCGGTCGTCCTCCGTGGCACCGAAAGCGGGGTCGTTCTCGATGATCTTGGTGACGTAGTCACAGAAGTAGGCGGAACCGCCGGCCGTCTGGCATCCGGTGCTCGGCTGCACAATGTTCGGCGTGATCGGCGAGTTGTAGGAGACGTCGAACTGCTCCTGCGTGATCTTGCCGTGTTCGAGCATGGCCTTGATGATGTAGTTGCGCCTGTCGAGGGTTCTCGCGTAGCCGTTGGCCGCGCCGTTCTCCTCGCTGTCCGGCCGGTCAAGCCGCAGGTTGTCGGGGTTGTTGACGATTGCGATCAGGGCGGCGGCCTGCTCGATCGAGAGGTCTGCCGCGCTCACTCCGAAGTAGTACTCGGCTGCGGCCTGGATGCCGTAGACACGGCCGCCGAAGAGGGCGATGTTCAGGTAGCCGAGAAGGATCTCGTCCTTGGAATACGTCTTCTCCAAGGTGATCGCGTAACGCATCTCCTTGAGCTTGCGGTCGGGAGACTCAGCGGTGGCCTCCTCGTAGGCGGCCTGCTTGTCTTCCTCGGTCGTCGCCTTGCTCATGTTCGTCTCGATGAGCACGTTCTTCACGTACTGCTGCGTGATGGACGAGCCACCGCGCACCGAGCCACCGGGCATGAGGTACCCGACCGTCGCTGCAACGGTTCCGCGCAGGTCGACGCCGCCGTGCTCATAGAACCGGGGGTCTTCACCGGCGATCGCGGCGTCCTTGACGGTCTGCGCGACCTGGTCCCACTTGACGGACTGGCGGTTCTGGTCGTAGAAAGTTGCGATCTTCTGCACGCTCTGGTCGGCGTGCGTCACGTAGATGTTGGAGCTCTCGGCGAGATCGGTGATCTCCAGGTAGCCGGGAAGGTTCTCGAACATGTCGATGGTGCCGTTGGCGGCAACGCCGGTGAGTGCGATGGCGGGGGTCACTGCGGCGGCAACGAGGACACCGGCGACGGCGCTCATTCCCACGAAGCCGAGGAAGCCCCCGAGGGCGCCGCCAGCTGTACGTTTTGCTCAGACATATAGTGGAGCCTAAGGCGAAAAGCTGACAAACCTCCGTAGCCGGCTCGCGTGTAACACGCGCGAGCGGCCGGAAACCCTTGAATTCACGCTGTTTGAAAGGCTTGCAATGCTTCGCTGGGAATACATCACGACGCCGCTCATGATCCACAACACGGCCGCGATCCTCAACAATTGGGGCTCGGAGGGGTGGGAGTTGGTGCAGGTCGTCACCGGCCCCGAAGGCGGCCTCGTCGCGTACCTCAAGCGCCCCGTCGGTGGCGAGACCTCTGCCGCTGCTGCGGCCGGTGCCGCCGCAGCCAGCGTCGCCGCCGCGGCGTTCGACAACAACAACTAGCTCGCCGCTGCCGCGGCGTTCGAGAACTACAACTAACTCGCCGCTCCGCGGCGTTCGAGAACAACAACTAAGGAGCCATCGCATGTCACAGATCGAGACCAGACTGGCCGAGCTCGGCCTCGTGCTTCCGGATGTCGCCCCGCCCGTCGCGGCATACATCCCGGCCGTGCAGCACGGCGACCTCGTCTTCACCTCCGGTCAGCTGCCGTTCGTCGCCGGAGCGCTGCCCGCAACGGGCAAGGTGGGTGACGGCCACGGCCTGGTTCCCGCCGCCGACGCCAAGGAGTACGCCCGTCTCGCCGCGCTGAACGCGCTGGCCGCGATCCGCGCCCAGATCGGCTCGCTCGACCGGGTGACCCGCATTGTCAAGGTCGTCGGCTTCGTGGCATCCGACCCGTCGTTCTCTGGCCAGCCCGGCGTCATCAACGGCGCCAGCGAGCTGCTCGGCGAGGTCTTCGGCGACATCGGCGTTCACGCACGCTCTGCCGTCGGCGTTGCGGTGCTTCCGCTGGATGCGCCCGTCGAGGTCGAGCTGATCGTCTCGTTCGCCTAAAGCCACACACATGGAGGGGCGGATGCCGGCTGTGCCGGCATCCGCCCCTCTCGCGTTCTAGCGGCCCCGCTCAGCAGCGTGTGAGCGTCTCGACGGCGGGGCTCAGCACGCTCGGGCCACCGATGATGACCACCCGGGTGGTTCCCCACGCCGCGATCTTGTCGACGACCGCTCCCGGCACGCAGTGGCCCGGGATCACGTAGAGCGGCCCGGCCGTCGTCCCGGCGATGGCCGCGCCGGCCAGGGCGTCGGCGAACCCGGTGCCGGTCGCGAGGTAGACGACCTTCGGGTTGGCGAACGTCGTCGCGTTCAGGGCCTGGCTGGTCGTGTACCTGTCTGCCCCGGCCTGGCGCGTCACCGCGTAGCTCTTCTTCAGCGCCGCCTCGATGCCGGAGCTGACAACGCCCGCGCTGCCCGCGATGGCGAGCTTCGCCGGGCGCAACCGGTCCAGCAGCGCAGCGGTTCTGCGGTCCACGGTCGGCCGCGACCCGTCCAGGAGGAGCACCGGCACTCCGCGGCTGCCCGCCACGGCCGCCGCGGAGAGGGCATCGGGGAAGTTCGCCCCGGTCGCCAGCCAGCCCTCGCCCACCGTGCCGGGGAACGCGTCGTCGATGATCGCCTGTGCGGTCGCATAGCGGTCGGCCCCGGCCAGTCGCACCGTGTTCTTCTGCAGCGCCTTCAACTGCGCCATCACGGTGTCGCTAACGACGGCGGAGGAACCGACCACGACGATTCGGGCCGGCTTGAGGCGGCGGATCTCGTCCTTGACCGGGTCTGGCAGCCCCCACGTCGCGGCCAGCAGCAGGGGGCCGCCCTGCGTGGCAGCCGCAGGCGCGGCGGCCAGTGCGTCGGGGAAGTTCGCCCCAGTAGCGACGTAGACCACGGGGGCGGTGTCGGGGTAGCCGAGCTTCGAGAGCGCGACAGCGGTGGCGTAGCGGTCGGCCCCGGAGACGCGCTGCATCGCGGGGCCGGTGACGGCACTGGTCTCCGGCGTCGTGCGCGCCGAGGGGACGTAGCCGGCGCGAGTGAGTGTGACCGTCGCGGAGAGCTTCGCGCCGATGTCGCCCAGTGTCGGCTTGTATGACGCGCTCGTCGCCCCGGCGATCGCGGAGCCGTTGCGCCGCCACTGGTAAGTCGTGCCGGTCGCGGCCGGGCTCGCGGCGCCAGGGGTCACCGTCAGGGCCGTTCCGAAGCGTGCCGTCGTGGCCGAGAGGCGCGGATCGCCGACCGAACTGAAGGAGTCGGCCTTGTTCAGCTTCACGTTGAGCGTGACCGCAGACGCAGAGGCACTGGCGATCGAGACGGACACACCACGATTGGCCGTGGTGAACGTCTCTCCGCTGTCCAACAGCTGGTTGCGCGTGCCGCCGGCCGCCGGCAGCGGGGAGAGCACGCGCGAGCTGGGCGCGTTCCCGTCTGCCAGTCGCAGCACGCGTACGCCGGATCCGCCGCCGACGGGGGTCGTGTAAAGGCCTCCGGCATCGAGCCCGGCGCCGTTGCGGAACTCGACGAAGTAGACCCCGCCGTCTTGGGGGTTAACCAGGCGGATGCCGCGCAGGCCCGACGTGTCGGAGGCCGCGCGCAGGGTGACGGTGTGGGCCGCCGATAACTCGGATGACGGCAGCGACAGATTGGCCAATGACGCCGCATTCAGAAAACCGAGGCTGGACTTGTGCGCGACGTTCAGCGCGGTGATCTTGTCGGTCGTGTAGCAGCGGTCAGCGCAGTAGCTGAGGCCTCCGGACATGATGTCGTAGTAGTCGGCGTACTCTTCGTCGAGGCAGCCGTTGCTGTAGACGCCGCTGCCGTTGGGGATGCCCTCGACGATGGTGTTGCCCGCGCAACTGTGCAGGTTGGAGTGGCCGAGCCCGAAGTTGTGGCCGAGCTCGTGGCCGACGATCGACGCGGCATCGGGGCCGGCGACCGCGTTCCAGCTGAGTCCGCCGGTATGCACGCCGACGCCGACGCTGCCGAGCCCGCTGCCTGCCTCACATCCGTCGCCCGGAGTGGGCGTGGCGATCGTGACCAGGTGCCGGGCCTGGCCGCTCCCGTAATACTGGAACGGCTGGGGCTGCCCGAACGCGTTCGCGGCGGCGGCCCACACGCCCTTGGCATCGCAGGGGTTGCCGACGGCGATGCGCCGGATCGGCGTCGAGCGCGTGATCTGCGGGATCGCGCCCCCGGACTGGCTCGCCCAGTAGGCGCTCAACTCGGCGACGAGGGCGTTAACCTGGGCATCGGTGAAGTAGGCAGTGGCCCCGACGCTCTGGCCAACGATGGCGATGTCGACGGTGTGGGCGCGGGCCGGAACGACACCGGCGGTTGCCTGTTCGCGTGCGGCCGCCGCGGGCGCATCGGCGGCGGGCGTGACCTCGCTGCTCACGGCCTCGACCGGCAGTTCCGCGGCCATGCTCTGCGCGAGCAGGGCCTGGCCGAGCGCGGAGTCGGCGTTGATCGGATCGGTGCTATCCAGGTCGATTCCGCCCGGATCTGTGCTGCTCGGGTCGTCGGATGTCGCCTCAGGCTCGCCATCCGGCACCTGCTCCGCGAGGTCGTCGAGTGCCGCGCCGAGGTCCGCATCAACCGTGACGACGCCGCTGAACTGGTCGCCGGTTCTCACCTCGGCGGGGTCGACGCCCTGCAGCTCGAGAACGGCGCCGCCGGGCGCCTCCAGGAGCACGGTGGGTGCCCCGGCATCCGGCAGCTCGGAGACGACAACGGCGAGGGTTCCCGTGATGGCGATCTCGATGCCGGGTGGGGTCTCCGCCGGCTCCGCGAAGGCGAGCGGCGCGGCCGCCCCGACCGTCATCGTCGCGACGGAAACGGCCAACGCTAACCAGCGGCGGGCGCTGACGGCGTTTCGGGGCTCGGGCATGAGGGTCCTCTCACGGATCCGGGTTCTCCGGTGCGCACCAGCGCGCACCCTCGCGCACCGGGACGTTTTACCGTGAGCGTAGCGGGCACAGAAAGGGGCGGAGGCAGCACACGCCGACATCCGCCCCTCATCAGTTGTTGGTTCAGCGCACCTTCGAGGTGATGATCTGCATCACCGCGGTGTCGGCGAGCGTCGTGGTGTCGCCGATCTCGCGGCCCTCCGCGACGTCGCGCAGCAGGCGGCGCATGATCTTGCCCGAACGCGTCTTCGGCAGCTCGTTGACGATGAACACCTCGCGCGGCCGGGCGATCGCGCCGATCTGCTGGGCCACGTGAGCGCGAAGCAGCGCCGCGATCTCGTCCGGGTCGGCGATGTCGTGCTCGTGGCTGTTTTTCAGGATCACGAACGCGACGACGGCCTGGCCGGTCGTCTCGTCGGCGGCTCCGACGACGGCCGCCTCGGCGGTGAGCGGGTGGGCGACGAGCGAGGACTCGATCTCGGCGGTGGAGAGGCGGTGGCCCGAGACGTTCATCACGTCATCGACCCGGCCGAGCAGCCAGATGTCGCCGTCCTCGTCGAGGCGGGCGCCGTCGCCGGCGAAGTACTTGCCCTGGAACTTGTCCCAGTAGGTCTCCTTGAAGCGCTCGGGGTCGCCCCAGATGCCGCGCAGCATGGCCGGCCACGGCTCGTTGATGACGAGCAGGCCGCCGCCCTCCTCGAGCTTGTTGCCGTCGTCATCCAGAACCTCGATCTCGATGCCGGGGATCGCGACCTGCGCCGCGCCGGGCTTCAGGTCGGTCAGGCCGGGCAGTGCCGAGATCATGATGGCGCCGGTCTCGGTCTGCCACCAGGTGTCCACGACCGGGATCGAGCCGCCGCCGATGACGTGGCGGTACCAGATCCAGGCCTCGGGGTTGATCGGCTCACCGACCGAGCCGAGCAGGCGCAACGAGCGCAGGCTGAACGACTGCGGGATCTGCCGGCCGAGCTTCATGAAGGTGCGGATGGCGGTCGGTGCGGTGTAGAGGATCGTGACCTTGTACTTGTCGATGATCTCCCACCAGCGGCCCTGATGCGGGGTGTCAGGGGTGCCCTCGTAGATCACCTGGGTGGCGCCGTTGGCCAGGGGGCCGTAGACGACGTAGCTGTGGCCGGTGATCCAGCCGATGTCGGCGGTGCACCAGTAGACGTCGCGCTCCGGGTGCAGGTCGAACACGTTCTTGTGGGTGAACGCGGCCTGGGTGAGGTAGCCACCGCTGGTGTGCAGGATGCCCTTGGGCTTGCCGGTGGTGCCGGAGGTGTAGAGCACGAAAAGCGGGTGCTCGGCCGGGAACGGCTTGGCCACGTGGTCGGCGTCGACGGCGGCGATCTCGTCGTGCCACCAGAGGTCGCGTCCCTCCGTCCACTGCACTTCGTTGCCGCCGCGCTTGACGACGAGTACGTGGTTGACGCTGCTCTGGCCGTCTTCGAGTGCGGTGTCGACGGCGTTCTTCAGCGGGAACACCTTGCCCTTGCGCCATCCGCCGTCGGCCGTGATGACGACCTTCGCCTCGGCATCGTCGATGCGGGCGCGCAGGCTGTCGGCGCTGAATCCGCCGAACACGACCGAGTGCACGGCGCCGAGGCGGGCGACGGCCAGCATCGAGATGACGGCCTCGGGGATCATCGGCAGGTAGATGGCGACACGGTCGCCGGAGCGCACGCCGAGGGCGGTGAGCAGGTTGGCTGCCTTCTTCACCTCTGCGGTGAGTTCGGCGTAGCTGTAGGAGCGGCTGTCGCCGGGCTCGCCCTCGAAGTGCAGGGCGATGCGGTCGCCGTTGCCGGCCTCGACGTGGCGGTCAAGGCAGTTGTAGGCGACGTTGAGCTCGCCATCGTCGAACCATTTCGCGAAGGGCGGGTTGCTCCAGTCGAGCGTCTGCGTGAACGGCTTGTTCCAGTGCAGGAGCTCACGTGCCTGAGTGGCCCAGAAGCCGAGACGATCGGCCTTGGCGTCGGTGTACAGCGATTCGGTCGCCACGGACTGGGCCGCGAACTCGGGGCTCGGCCGGAATCGGCGGATTTCTTCGAGGCTGGTGTCGATCTGGACGCTCATTGGTGAGTCCCGCTCCTTTGCGTTCCGGCTCCAGGGCCGGGTGGATATGTCAGTTCCGGTGAATCAGCCGTTCCGCTAGATTCTCCGCGCGTAGTTGTCGCTCGGTGCGACACTACACTTCTCGATGGGGCATGCACGTTCGCGAGTCGGCCGGAGCGTTCAGCGTTGGCAATCCGGTGCTGAAACGGGCGGTCATCGCTTCAGACCCGGGCGTGTCGAAGACATTTTTCTGTGGATTTTCGCGCGGCCCGATCGTGGTATTGGGGCCGGCTCGGGCGGAAATCCGGGGCACTGCCTCCGCCTCAGCGAATCGAGGGCTCGTGCCGCATGTTCTGGGGCACCCATTCGTGTTGCAAATTCACCCCGGACGCGTACACTGAGTTACGTCCTGCGCAAGTAGTGACCGCAGTGCCCATGATTCCCCCCAATCCGGCACTGCTGAGGCGGCACCTGTTCCCCCCAATAGGTGCCGCCCCCTTTTTTTAACTTCCGGCCTTCTTTTTCGCGTGCGGGCAACACCTCTTGCTCACAATCGGGCCGCGGATGCCGGCTGTGCACAGCGCCGGGACGCTCGCCGCCGCCGCACCGCCACCGCCGTAGCCTCGCGACGTGGACGTTCCCTTCGCAGCCGAGCCCTTCATCGCCGCCCCCTCTTATCTGCAGGGGGCTGACATGCAGGGTTTTGATCGGCACGGTTCTGTTCGGCAGAGTGCTGTTCGGCACGGTTCTGTTCGGCAGGGTTCTGATCGGCACGGTGCCGAAAGCAGCGTGCCGGTGGTGGAGCCGAGGCGAGCTGCGCCAAGTGAGACCCCCGCCCACCCCCGGAACACGGCCGTGCTGGGAGCACTGGCCGCCCATGCCGAGGATCCCGCCGTCACCGACCTGTTCGTGAACGGCGACGCCGGGCTCTGGGTGGATCGGGGCGGCGGCGCACAACGCGTCGCCGGCTGGCACCTCGACGAGGCGGAGGTGCGCGCGCTCGCCGTGCACCTGATCGCCCTCGGCGGCCGCCATGTCGACGAGGCCACCCCGTGCGTCGACGTGCGCCTCGGCGATGGCATCCGGGTGCACGCGGTACTCCCGCCCGTCTCGAGCACCGGCACCCTGCTCTCTGTGCGCCTGCCGCAGGCCGCGGGTTTCACCCTCGCCGAGCTGGAGCGCGCCGGCATGTTCGGCGACGCCGCCACCGGGGCCACTGCGCACGGCGTCACCAAACAAGGAGCCACCGAGCAGGGAGCCACCGAGCAGGCCGGGACCGCGCTGGGGGAGCGCTTGCGCCGTGCTGTCGCGGGGCGGGAGAACATCCTGGTGACCGGTGCGGCCGGCAGCGGCAAGACCACCCTGCTCGCGGCGCTGCTCGCCGAGGCACGGGCCGGCGAGCGCATCGTGACGATTGAGGACGTCGCCGAGCTCCGCATCCGCCACCCGCACGTGGTCGGCATGGAGGCCCGGCAGGCCAACCTGGAGGGCGCCGGCCGGCTGGGGCTCGACGCATTGCTGAGGGAGGCGCTGCGGATGCGCCCCGACCGGCTCGTCGTTGGCGAGTGCCGGGGAGCCGAGATCCGCGAGCTGCTCGCCGCACTCAACACCGGCCACGACGGCGGCGCCGGAACCTTGCACGCCAACTCGCTCACCGACGTGCCGGCACGGCTGGAGGCGCTCGGTTCGCTCGCGGGGATGAGCGCGGAGGCGGTGGCCCGTCAGACGGTGAGCGCCATCGGCCTGGTGCTGCATCTGGAGCAGCGCGGCGGGGTGCGCCGGCTCGCGGCGCTCGGGCACTTCGTGCTCGATCCCGGTGGGCGGCTGCGCGTGCAGCCTGAACCGCAACCAGCCGAGTGAAAGGGCAGCCGTGAGCACCCCGGAGCCCCCGATCGAGGCCGTGGCCGCAGTGACGCAACGGCTCGCCGTGCTACTGGCGGCCGGGGTCGCCCCGCACGCGGCCTGGCGCTACCTCGCCGAGCACCCTGCGCGAGCCTCGGCGGGCACCCCCGAGTGGTGGGGTGCGCGCCTCCGGCTGCCCGCCCGTCTCGCGTCGCGTGCGACATCCGAGACCGAACGGATGACGGCCTTGACCGGGGCGGTGTTGCGGTCTGCCGCGCAAGCCGGGGCGCGCGGCGGGAACATTCCGGAGGCTATTCGGGGCGCAGTGGCAACGCAACCCGACGGTGCGGCGGGGGAGGGGGCAGGGCGCGCCCCGGGCGGGACGCGCTCAGAGCAGGCCTGGCTGGCGCTGGCCGCCGCGTGGTTTGTGGCCGGCGAGGCCGGAGCCCCGTTGGCGGCGACCCTGCGCGAGCTGGCGGGGGCCTTTCGTGCCCAGGCCCAGCTCGAGCGGGAGCTGGCGGTCGCCCTCGCCGGGCCCCGTTCCACCGCGCGCCTGGTCGGGGCGATGCCCCTCGTCGCCGTGCTGTTCGGCGCCCTCCTCGGCTTCGACACCGTGCGCACACTTGTCTTCACCCTCCCGGGGCTGGTCTGCCTCGCGCTCGGTGCCGGACTCATGTTCGCGGGAGCTCGCTGGAGCGGCGCGCTGGTGCGGCGGGCCTCCCGGGCGGGCGGTGACACCGGCCTGGCCGTGGAGCTCACGGCCATCGCGATGGCGGGTGGGATGTCGGCCGAGCGGGCTCGCGCGCTCGCCGTAGCGGCGGCCGAACGCTACCTGTCGGCGGTGACCGGCCCCGACATCGCCGTCATCGACGAGGTGCTCGCCCTCTCCCGGCGGGCGGGGGTGCCGGCGGGTGAGCTGTTGCGCAGCGAGGCAGGGCTGGTGCGCGTGCGTGCGCGCAGCGCCGGTCAGCAGCGCGCGGCCCGGCTTGCCGTCACGTTGATGATCCCGCTCGGTCTGTGCGTGCTGCCCGCGTTCCTGCTGCTCGGCGTGATGCCGCTGCTGATCTCCGTCCTCTCCTCCACACTCCGCATGTTCTGACGCCCTCTCCACAGATCTTGGCCGCACCGGCACAGCCTGACGCGGACGCGCAGGCTGGAGGTACTCGGGCCCAGAGCAGCACCCGATTCGTCGGGTGCGGAAGGAGACACTCATGACTGACACGCTCGACCGCACTCCTGGCCGCCATGCCGCCCCGTACCGTGACGACTCGCACCCGGCGTCCCCGCCCGGCGCCCTCGTCCTCGCCCGTGCCGCGCAGCACCGGATGCCGCCCGCGCCACTCACGCCGCCCCCGCTCTCGACCCGCGCGGGGCTGTTGCGCAGGGTGGCGGGGGAGCGCGGGGCTGCAACCGCGGAGTACGCGGTCGCCACGATGGCGGCGGTGGGTTTCGCCGGCCTGCTCGTGCTGATCCTGCGGGGAGACGAGGTGCGCGGCATCCTCACCGAGCTAGTGCGCAATGCGCTCACCGTGGGCTAGCCAGCCGGGCCGTCGCCTCGCCGGCAGCCGGGGCAGCGTCACCGCCGAGTTCGCCGTGGTGATGCCCGCACTGTTCCTGGTTCTTGCCCTCTGTCTGGGCGCCGTGAACCTGGTCGGCCAGCAGCTGCGGCTGAGCGATGCGGCGGCAGATGCCGCCCGGGCGGCCGGCCGCGGCGACGACGCTGCCCGGGTGCGGGCGCTGGTGGCCCGCGCGGTTCCCGGCGCGGCGCTCGGCCTGGCTACCCGGGGCGAATTCGTGTGTGCCGATCTGAGCAGCCAGACGGCGTTCGGGCTCGGCGGCTTCGGGGTGCGGATGACGGCCTCGTCGTGCGCGCTGGCCGGCGGGCTGTGACCCGGGCGAGCGGCGAGCGCGGCGCGGCGGCCGTGCTCGCCGTCGGCATGATCGGGGCGATCCTGGCGCTGACCGTGACGCTGATCCCGATCACGGGCGCCTTCTTGGCCAGTCAGCGCGCGGCCAACGCGGCCGATGCCGCGGCGCTCGCCGCAGCGGATGTCGCCTCGGGCGCGTTCCCCGGCGAGCCGTGCGTGCTCGCGGCCGCCGCGGCACGCGCGAACGGGGGCGAGCTGTCAGCGTGTGAGCTGACAGGCGCGGTCGCCCGCGTGGAGGTCGGAGTTGCCTGGTGGGTGTTCGTGGTGAGTGCCGCCGCGCGGGCGGGGCCGCCGGGCACACCCTGAGCTGCTCAGCAGAGCGGCGGCTCAATCGAACAGGGTCTCCCGGTACCGGTACTCCACGGCTGTCGGGAGCTCGCTGGACTCGCCGGCGAATTCGAGCCCCGCGGTTCGGGCGTAAGAGAAGCGCTTGCCGCCGGATTCCGCGGGAATGGCCAGCAACGGTTGCGGGTCACCGGAGGTGAGGAACGAGGTGCTGATGGTCTTGCCCTCGAGCGGCCCATCAATGAGTTTCGCAGTGTAGCTGCGTGCCGAAGTTGCGTCCATAATCGCCATTGTGCTCCCTTTATATGCAAGCGCAAGGGGCGGGCGTGAGAGCAGGGACTTGACGGCGCCCGCATGAGGATGTCTCAATTAGGCACGCACTCGATGTGAGTGTGTATCGTGTGGCATGGCAGGCCTTCAGGTCGCCGATCACACGATGCTGGATGCGCTTGGGGGCGCGGCAGATCCGCTCGTACTCAATAGAAACAAGAGGAACCTGGTGCCGGGCACGAAAAAACTGGTCATCGTGGAGTCTCCGAACAAGATGAAGTCGATTGCCCAGTACCTGGGCGATGGCTACGAGGTCTTGGCATCGGTGGGCCACATTCGCGATCTGATCGAGCCCAAGAACCTCCCGGCCGAGCTGAAGAAGGGTTCCCTCGGCAAGTTCTCCGTCGACGTCGAGAACGGCTTCGAGCCCTACTACGTCGTCTCCGACGCCAAGAAGAAGACCGTCGCCGAGCTGAAGCGCGCAATGAAGGATGCCGACGAGCTCCTGCTCGCAACTGATGAGGACCGCGAGGGTGAGGCCATCGCCTGGCACCTGCTGCAGGTGCTTCAGCCGAAGGTGCCCGTCAAGCGCATGGTCTTCCACGAGATCACCAAAGACGCCATCCTGGCCGCCAAAGACAACACACGCGAACTCGACACCGCTCTGGTCGACGCGCAGGAGACGCGCCGCATCCTCGACCGCCTCTACGGCTACGAGATCTCGCCGGTGCTCTGGCGCAAGGTCGGCCCCGGCCTCTCCGCCGGCCGCGTGCAGTCCGCCGCGACCCGCCTCGTCGTCGACCGGGAACGCGAGCGCCTCGCCTTCACCGCGGCCGGCTACTGGGATCTGAGCGCGATCCTCAGCACCGCCCTCGACGGCGCCGACTCCGACGGCTCGAATTTCTCCGCCCGCCTCGCCCGGCTGAACGGCGAGCGCATCGCCAGCGGCCGCGACTTCGACGACAACGGCCAGCTGAAGAGCTCGGCATCCGTGCTCGACGAGGCCGCAGCGACGGCCCTCCGCGAGGCACTGCTGCAGCCCGGCGTCGATCTCACCGTGAGCAAGGTCGAGTCCAAGCCGTACTCGCGCAAGCCAGCCGCGCCGTTCACGACCTCCACGCTGCAGCAGGAGGCCGCCCGCAAACTGCGCTTCTCGGCCAAGCAGACCATGAGCGTCGCCCAGTCTCTCTACGAGAACGGGTACATCACCTATATGCGTACCGACTCGCCCTCGCTCTCGCAGCAGGCGATCAACGCGGCGCGCACCCAGGCCACCGCCCTGTACGGTGCGGACACCATCCCCGACAAGCCGCGCGTCTACACCGGCAAGAGCAAGAACGCGCAGGAGGCGCACGAGGCCATCCGCCCCTCCGGCGACACCTTCCGCACGCCGTCCTCGCTCTCCAGCGCGCTGCGCGGCAACGACTTCAAGCTGTACGACCTCATCTGGAAGCGCACCGTCGCCTCGCAGATGGCCGACGCCAAGGGGCAGACCGCCTCGGTCACGATCGTGGCCGGGCCGACGGGCGAGTCCGAGAACCCGCGCGCCTCCAAGGCACTCGCCGAGTTCACGGCATCCGGAACCGTCATCACCTTCCGCGGCTTCCTGAACGCGTACGAAGAGAGCCGCGACGAGGAGCGCAACGCCCCGAGCGAGCCGAGCGAGTCCAAGCTGCCGCAGCTCAGCGAGGGCCAGCGGCTCAGCTTCGCCGAGCTCGACGCCAACGGCCACGAGACCACGCCGCCTCCGCGTTACACCGAGGCCAGCCTGGTCAAGCGTCTGGAAGAGCTCGGCATCGGCCGCCCGTCGACCTTCGCCTCGATCATCTCGACGATCGTCGACCGCGGCTATGTCACCCCTCGCGGGCAGTCGCTCATTCCCAATTGGATCGCCTTCTCTGTGGTGCGGCTGCTGGAGGAGTACTTCGGCGACCTCGTCGAATACGACTTCACCGCCGAGATGGAGGGTGACCTCGACCACATCGCGGCCGGCGAGGCCGACCGTGTCGACTGGCTGAACAGCTTCTACTTCGGTTCCGACAAGCACAAGGGCCTGCGGCAGGTCATCGACAATCTGGGCGAGATCGACGCGCGCAGCATCAACTCGATGCCGATCACCGACGACATCACGCTGCGCATCGGCAAGTACGGCCCCTACCTCGAGGTGTCAGAAGAGGGTGCAGCCCCGGACGCCACGCCCCGACGCGTCAACCTGCCACTGAACCTGGCCCCCGACGAGCTGACCCCGGCGAAGGCGCGCGAGCTCATCGACGCCCCCGTGGTCACCGACCGCGTGATCGGCATCAACCCGGAGAACGGCAAGGAGATCGTCGCGAAGGACGGCCGCTTCGGCCCCTACGTGACCGAGCTCGACCCGGCCCCCGAGGTCGCGGCCGACGCCGCAACCGGTGAGGTCCTCGAGGCGGATGCCGCGAAGCCGGCCGCCAAGAAGAAGCCGGCCGCGAAGAAGGCAGCCGCGGTCAAGCCGCGCACCGCCTCGCTGTTCAAGTCGATGGACCTGGCCACGATCGACCTCGACACCGCGCTCAAGCTGCTCTCGCTGCCGCGCGTCGTCGGCATCGACCCGGAGACCGGCGCCGAGATCCTGGCCCAGAACGGCAAGTTCGGCCCGTACCTGAAGAAGGGCGTCGACACCCGCTCGCTCACCAGCGAGGACCAGATCTTCGATATCGACCTGCCCGGGGCGCTCGAGCTCTACGCCCAGCCGAAGTACGGCGGCCGTGCCGCCTCCAGCGCGCTGCGCGAGTTCGAGGCCGACCCGGTGAGCGGCAAGCCGATCAAGGTGAAGGACGGGCGTTTCGGCGCCTACGTCACCGACGGCACCGTCAACGCGACCATCCCGAAGAGCGAGACCGTCGAGGACCTCACCTTCGAGCGGGCCGTCGAGCTGCTGCAGATCAAGCGCGACAAGGGCCCGGCGCCCAAGAAGACCGCGGCGAAGAAGGCTCCGGCCAAGAAGGCGCCCGCGAAGAAGGCCGCAGCGAAGAAGCCCGCAGCGAAGAAGCCGACTGCAGCCGTCTCGGCCGCGCGCTCCGAGGCCGCCAAGAAGGCTGCTGCGACCCGTGCCGCGAACAAGGCAGCCGCCGCGGCCGCCGGAGCGGCCGAGTGACCGGGGGCTCTGCCCCGCTGGTTGAGTCTGTCGAAACCGCCGGCGCGGCATCCGGTGTCTTCATCACGCTGGAGGGCGGCGACGGCTCGGGCAAGACGACCCAGTCCGAGCTGCTGGCCAGCTGGCTCGGCGAGCAGGGCCGCACGGTCCTGCGCACCCGCGAGCCCGGCGGCACCGAGGTCGGCGTCGAGATCCGCGAGATCGTGCTGCACCACCGCGGACACATCGCGGCGCGGGCCGAGGCGCTGCTCTACGCCGCCGACCGCGCGCACCACATCGAGACGGCGGTGCGCCCGGCGCTCGCCCGCGGTGAGGTCGTCATCCAGGACCGCTACATCGACTCCTCCGTCGCCTACCAGGGCGCCGGGCGGGTGCTCGGCGGCGAGGAGGTGCGCCAGCTCTCCCTCTGGGCGACAGAGGGGCTGCTGCCCGACCTCACCGTGCTGCTCGACCTCGACGAGACGGTGGCCCGTGGCCGGCTGGATGCCGCCGAGAAGCGCTTCGACCGGCTCGAGGCCGAGAAGGGCGCCTTCCACGCCCGCGTGCGCGAGGCCTTCCTCGCGCTGGCGGCGGCCGAGCCGGAGCGCTTTCTCGTCGTGGACGCCGCCCTGCCCGTCGACGAGATCGCCGCGCTGATCCGCGCCCGCGTCGCCGCGCTGCTCGACTAACCACCAACACACGCCGCCACCCTTCGCGGGCCGGGGCGAAAACACAGGATGAGAGCGGCGCCGCCCCCGAGACGGGGTGCGGCACCGCTCTCATCCTGTGTTTGCGGGCGAGCTGTGCAGGGGTGCGCCGGGGGCTGCGCGCAGGTGCTCAAGCAGGGCCTCGGTGCGCCGCGTCATCCGGCTGCCCGCTGTGCGGGCCAGGCCGACGGTGCTCGTCTCGACGGTGTCGGCGAGCGGGACGCTGACCACCCGGTGGCCGTCGTAGCTGAGGTCGCCCCGCGGTCGCTGGTACAGAATCGAGTAGCCGAGGTCGCGCCCGACGAGGCAGCGCACCAACTCGAAGTTCAGCGAGCTGTGGCTCATTCGCGGGCGGAGGCCTGCGCGCGCGAACAGCCGCTCCGTGTTCTGCTTGCTGGGCGGCAGGTCGAGGGCGATGAGCGGAAGCTCCGCCAACTCGGCCAGGCTCAGCGACGCCCGTTCGGCGAGCGGGCTGCTCGCGGCGACGATCACGTGCGGCAGGTACTCCCGCACCGGGTCGTGCGCGAGCTCCCGGGAGATGTCGGCGCTGTACATGAGGGCCACCTCGATGTTGCCCTGCAGCAGCAGTTCGTGCAGCTCAGGCGCCGGGGCCTCGACGAACTCGAGTTCGAGCGCCGGGTGGGCGCGTGCGAAGTCCTCGAGGATGCTCGGAAGGTAGAACGGGGAGAGCGCCGGGTAGCAGCCGACCGCGAGGCGCCCGCCGACGCTGTCTCCCGCCTCGAGCGCGTGCGCGGCGAGCGTGCCCGCGTTGCCGAGGAGCATGCGCACCTCCGGGAGCAGCCCGGCGCCGAGCGGTGTCAAGGTTGCCCCCTTCGCCTTGCGGCGGATGAAGAGCTGCACCCCGAGGTTCCTCTCCAGCTCGTCCAAGGCGATGGCCAGACCGGATGCCGTGACGTGGCATTGCGCGGCCGCCGTCGACAGCGAGCCGTGCGTGGCCACGGCCTCGAAGTACTCCAGCTGCCGGATCGTGAACGGGTGGTTCTCCATAACCAGAATTTACTTGGTTTTCGGCGTAGTTAAACATGTTTTACAACACTGCGCGCACTGAGTTGACTGGGCGCACAGCTCAATGAGGAGGTTGGCCATGGCGGCAGAGTCTGCAACGACGACGGAAACGACGGCGGCGGCATCCGCAGCGGTGGGGGCCGGCGGGACGCTCGGCGAGAGCGTGGACCTGGCCGAGATGTGGGTGAACCCGTGGCCGCTGCTCGAGCGGTTGCGCGCCGAGGAGCCTGTGGCCTGGGTGCCGGCGGCGAACCGCTACCTCGTCACCCGCTACGACGACGTGAGCACGATCGAGCAGAACCCCGAGATCTTCATCGCCCGCGAGGAGGGCTCGCTGATGTACCGGGTGATGGGACACCCGTTCCTGCGCAAGGACGGCGAGGAGCACCGCGCCGAACGGCACGCCGTCGAGAGCCCGCTCAAGCCCAACGCCATCAAGCGGCACTGGAACCCGATCTTCGAGCGCAACGCCGCAGACCTCATCGACGCCCTCGAGCAGCGGGGCGGCGGCGAGCTCGTCGCCGACTTCTTCGGCCCGCTCGCGGCGCGCAACCTCGCCCACGTGCTCGGCTTCATGACCGACACCTCCGGCCATGCGCCCGACGCCTTCGACCTCAGCCTGCAGGTCTGGTCGCAGTCCATGATGGACGGCGTCGGCAACTACGCCGACGACCCGGCCGTCTGGGCGCAGGCGGATGCCGTCGTCGCCGAGATCGACGCGGAGATCGACCGCGCCGTCGCCCGGGTGCGGGTGACGCCGGACGAGTCGATGATCTCTGCTGCCGTGCACGCCGAGTATCAGATGCCGATCGAGTCGCTGCGGGCGGCCGTGAAGATGACCATCGGCGGCGGCGTCAACGAGCCGCGCGACGCGATGGGCATCGCCGTCTACGCGCTGATCACCCACCCGGAGATCCGGGCGCGGGTCGAGGCGGATGCCGCGCTCTGGCGCCCCGTCTTCGAGGAGACGATCCGCTGGGTCGCCCCGATCTCGATGTACCCGAAGATGGTCGCCGTCGACACCGAGCTCGGCGGCGTCTCACTGAAGCCCGGCGACAAGATCGGCGTCTGCGTCGGCAGCGCCAACCGCGACGAGCGCGTGTTTGAGCGCCCGGAGGAGTTCAACATCGACCGCGACCACGTCAGCCACCACGCCTTCGGCGGCGGCCCGCACTTCTGCGGGGGTGCCTGGGTGGCCAGGGCCTCGGTCGCGCAGATCGCGCTGCCGGAGCTGTTCCGCCGGCTGCCGGGCCTGCAGCTGGCACCGGGGGCCGCGCCGCGCGAGCGTGGCTGGGTGTTCCGCGGGCTGCTCGAGCTGCCCGCCGTGTGGTGACCCCGACCCGCCTCGTGACCACAGCTTCCGGAACAGAGAGAACCAGAGAATGTCGCGTTTGACCATTGTGAGCGTCGACGGCGCCGCCGTCGACCTGGACGTCGCCGACGGGATGTCGGTGATGAAGGCCGCCGTCAACAATCGGGTGAGGGGCATCGTCGGCGAGTGCGGCGGCGGAATGCAGTGCTCCACCTGCCACGTCTACGTCGACGAGGCGAACACCATCGCCCTGCCGCCGATCTCGGAGGACGAGGAGGAGATGCTCGAGGCGACCGCCGCCCCGCGCACCGCTCACTCACGGCTGAGCTGCCAGCTGCGGTGCTCCGCCGCCACCGACGGGCTGCTCGTGCACGCCCCGGCCACCCAGTTCTGATGCGGGCGGGGTGTGTGATCGTCGGGGGCGGTCACGGCGGCTTCCACACCGCGAACGCGCTGCGGGAGGCAGGATTCACCGCGCCGATCACCATCGTGGATGCCGGGGCGGGGCTGCCGTACGCGCGGCCGCCGCTGTCGAAGGACTACCTCGCCGGCACGGTCGGCGCCGAGCAGATCTGGTTCCGGCCGGAGTCCTTCTACGCGGCGGCGGGCGTGACTCTGCTGGCGGGCACGACGGTCGAGGCGGTCGACCGGGCGACCCGCTGCGTGCGGCTCGTCGACGCCGAGGGCACGGTGTCACTGCTCGACTACGACCACCTGGTGCTGGCGACGGGCTCGCGGCCGCGCCCCCTGACGGTGCCGGGCGCCGAGCTGGCCGGCGTGCACCGGCTCGCCACTCGAGCAGACGCCGACCGGCTCGCGACCGCCTTCGAGCGGGCCCGCGACGTCGTCATCATCGGGGCCGGCTTCATCGGGCTGGAGTGTGCCGCCCACGCGACGGCGCGTGGGCTTGCGCCGACGGTCATCAACGCGGCCGCCCGCGTGCTGGAGCGCGCGGCATCCGCCCCCTTCGCCGCGCAGATCGAGGCCTGGCACGAGGCGCGCGGCGTGCGGATGCTGCACGGCACCGTGGCGCGCGAGATCGTGGGTGCCGACGGCGCCGCCACCGGCGTGCGCGACAGCGCCGGGCGGTTGCACCCGGCCGACCTCGTCGTCGTCGGCATCGGCGCCGAACCGGTGAGCGAGCTGGCCCAGGCGGCCGGTCTCGTCGTGCAGGGCGGTGTGCTCGTCGACGCCCTGCTTCGCACGAGTGACCCGGGGATATTCGCGATCGGCGACTGTGCGCGCTACCCGCACGCGGCCACCGGCGCGCTGCTGCGGCTGGAGTCGGTGCAGAACGCGACCGACCAGGCGCGCAGCGTCGCCGCCACGCTCACCGGGCGGCCGCGCCCGTACGACGCCGCGCCCTGGTTCTGGAGCGACCAGGCCGAGCTGCGGATCCAGATCGCCGGGCTGAGCGCCGCGGCCGACGAGCACGTGCTGCGGGGCGACCCGGCCAGCGGCCGGTTCAGCGTGTACTGCTTTCGCGACGGCGTGCTGGTCGGCGTCGACTCACTGGGCAGCGCCGCCGACCACATTGGGGCGCGCAAGCTGCTCGCCGCCCGGGTCAGCCCGACGCCGGAGCAGGCCGCCAATCCGAGCTTCCCGCTGAACTCCCTGCTGCAGCTCGCACCCGTCGGCGGCTGACCGGCGCCCTCACGTTGGCTCGAGGGAGCTTGCGACCGAAGCCAACACACGGGGCCGACCGAATCCCGTTGGTTGGGCGCGTAGAGACTCCGCCGACTTAGACGGGCTCAGTCTGCGGATGCCGTGGGCTGCGGTTTCTGTTGAGTCGCTCGGGGCTTCGGGGGCTGCGCTGCTCCTTCGGCGCGGCGCGGCCCCCTCGAGCCGACGTGCTTCTCCACGTTGGCTCGAGGGAGCTTGCGACCGAAGCCCGTTGGTTGAGCGCGTAGAGGCTCCGCCGACTTCGGCGGGCTCAGTCAGTGGAAGCCGGGGGCTGCGGTTTCTGCTGAATCGCTCGGGGCTTCGGGGGCTGCGCTGCTCCTTCGTCGCGGCGCGGCCGCCTCGAGCCGGCGTGCTTCTCCACGTTGGCTCGTGGGAGCCCCCGATCGAATCCCGTTGGTTGAGCGCGTAGAGACTCCACCGACTTCGACGGGCTCAGTCTGCGGATGCCGCGCGGCGGCGCGGGCGCGGCTGTCGGTGGCCGACCGGTAACCTTGAGGGGTGACGGTGTGGAGCGAACTGACGGGGCAAGCGGAGGCGATCGCACTGTTCCGCGCCGCGGCGAGCTTCCAACCGGGCGCGGCGGCCGATGCCGCACGTGCCGACGCAGCGCTGGCTGCCACCGAGTCCGGCGCTGTGGCATCCGGCCCGGCGAACCAGATGACGCACTCCTGGCTGATCACCGGCCCGGCTGGCTCCGGTCGCTCCAACCTGGCCTTCGCCTTCGCCACCGCGCTGCTCAGCGGCAACCACGACGGCGACGAGGCGACCGCCGCGCAGGTGCGGGCGCGCAGCCACCCCGACCTGCAGGTGCTCACCACCGAGGGCGTCATCATCAAGATCGCCGACGTGCGCGAGACGGTGCGCCGCTCGCACTACTCGCCCTCGGTCGGCCGCTACCGCGTGATCATCGTCGAGGACGCCGACCGGATGGCCGAGCACGCCTCGAACGTGCTGCTCAAGGAGCTCGAGGAGCCGCCGGAGCGCACCGTGTGGATCCTCTGCGCGCCGAGCGAGGCCGACCTGCTGCCGACGATCCGCTCGCGCGTGCGCAGCGTGCGGCTGCGCGTGCCCACCGTCGCGGATGTCGCCGAGCTGCTGGTGCGGCGCAACGGCATCAGCCCCGAGCTGGCCGAGCGTGCCGCCCGTGAGGCGCAGAGCCACATCGGCATGGCGCAGCGCCTGGCCACCAGTGCCGAGGCACGCGACCGCCGCCAGGAGACCCTGACCACCGCCCTTGAGGTGCGTTCCGTCAGCAGCGCGGTGCTCGCCGCCGCCCGGATGCTGGCGATCGCCGGCGCCGACGCCGAGGCCATCACGGTGCAGCGCGACGCCCAGGAGCGCGAGCACACGCTGCGCTCGCTCGGCATTGCGCCGGGGCAGGCGATTCCGCCCGCACTGCGCGGCCAGATCAAGGCGATGGAAGACGACCAGAAACGGCGCGCGAAGCGCAGCCTGCGCGACGGCATCGACCGCATCCTGGTCGACCTCTCCTCGCTGTTCCGCGACGTGATCATGCTGCAGCTCGGCCGCACGGATGCCGTCATCAACCGCGAGCTCGAGGGCAAGATCGCGGCAGCCGCCACGCGCAGCACTCCCGCAGAAACACTCGCTACGCTCGACGCGATCACCACCGCGCGGCACCGGATCGAGGCGAACGTCGCCCCGCTCCTGGCGCTCGAGGCGATGCTCGTGTCGTTCCGTCGCACCTAAAAGGGTGCGGCGGCGGCCCTTCACGCTCCAGACAGAAAGCGAAGACAGTTGACGACTGCCGCCCGCACCACCCCCGCCGGGTCTCCCGCCCGTCCCGCTCGACGCCGTGGGCGCCGTGGGCGCCGATGGGGCGCAGCACTGGCCGGCGCTCTTGCCGTCACCATCGCGCTCACCGGATGCGTCACGGCGTTCCTGCCCGAGCCGCCCCCGGCCACCTCCACGCCGACCGGTGAGGACGTCGACGCCTCGGTCGCCGCGTTCTACGGGCAGACCGTGCAGTGGAGCAGCTGCGGCGGCGGCATGCAGTGCGCCGACGTGAAGGCGCCGCTGAACTGGGCGGATCCGGCATCCGGAACCATCAAGCTGGCCATCGTGCGCCAGCCGGCCAGCGGCGACAAGATCGGCTCCCTGTTCGTGAACCCGGGCGGCCCCGGTGCGTCCGGCTACGACTTCGTGAAGGACTCGGTCGACTATGCGACCGACGAGCGCCTGCAGGAACGCTTCGACGTGGTTGGCTTCGACCCCCGCGGCGTCGGCCGCTCCACCGCGGTCGCCTGCTACGACGCGGCCCAGATGGACGCGTACCTCTACGACGTGAGCACCACTAAGCGCGGTAGCGACGCCTGGATCGCCGAGATGACCGACTCATCGCGCGCCTTCGGCAACGCCTGCGCCACCGAAACCGGGCCGCTGCTCGAGCACGTCGACACGCAGAGCGCCGCCAGAGACCTCGACCTGCTGCGCGCCGTGCTCGGCGACAAGGAGCTGTACTACCTCGGCTACTCCTACGGCACCTTCCTCGGCGCCGTCTACGCCGAGCTGTTCCCGGGCAAGGCCGGCCGGCTCGTGCTCGACGGCGCGTTGGACCCCGCCGCCAGCAACTTCGAGGTGACCAAGGTGCAGTCCGTCGGCTTCGAGAACGCGCTGCGCGCCTACCTCAAAGACTGCCTCGGCTCGTCCTCCTGCCCGTTCAGCGGCACGGTCGACCAGGGCATGGCCACCATCGCCGCGCTACTGGCATCCGTTGACGCCAGCCCGATCCGGGCCTCGGATGGCCGCCAGCTGGGTTCCAACGCGCTGCTGACGGCGATCATCTACCCGCTCTACGACGCCAAGGCGTGGGGCATGCTCAGCGACATGTTCGAGAGCGTGATGCACGGCGATGCCGACCTGGCGTTCCAGTTCGCCGACGGTTACAACGGCCGCAACGCCGACGGGAGCTACTCCGACAACTCCACCGAGGCGTTCATGGCCGTGAACTGCATGGACTACAGCTACAACGCTGACCCGGCCTCGATGCGCGCCCAGGCCGCCGAGATCGCGGCGGCTGCGCCGGTGATCGGCAGCTACATGGCCTACGGCGACATCGGCTGCGCCAACTGGCCGTACAAGTTCCAGGGCGAGCGCGCCCCGATCCACGCGGCGGGCGCCCCGCCGATCCTGGTCATCGGAACGACGAACGACCCGGCCACGCCGTACGTCTGGGCCGAGTCGCTCGCCGACCAGCTCGACAGCGGCGTGCTCGTCACCTACCAGGGTGAGGGCCACACCGCCTACAACAAGTCGAACTCGTGCATCTCGAACACCGTCGACGACTACCTCATCAAGGGAACGGTGCCCTCGGCCGACCCGCGCTGTTAGCGGTTGCGGCGCGCGCGAATCACGAAGACGATCACCAGACCGATCAGCACGAGGGCGCCCAGCTGCAGAAGGCCGGCGACCGGGTCGAAGTGCAGCAGCGCGCCCGGGTTGGTGTCTGCGCACTCGGTCGCCGGGGCCGCGCACGACATCCGCAGCGTGAGCTCTCTCATAGGGGGAGTCAAGCAGGGCGGATGCCGCGCCGCGGGCTCCGTTGCCCAATCGTGACGCACTGGCCGAAACCACGCTGCGGTACTCTGTGCCGATGGGGACCGACAGGGGGCCTCTGCCCGCGCAGCGGCCCGCGACCACGATCGCGGTCGTCATTCCCTCGCGCAACGACGCCCGCTTCCTCGCCATCTGCCTGGCCCACCTGGCGGCGCAGACCCGGCCGGCCGACGAGATCATCGTGGTCGACAACGCAAGCAGCGACGACACCGCTGCGGTCTGCGATGCGGCCGGCGTTCGACGGATCTACTGGCCGATCCGCGGCGTCGGCGGCGCCTCGGCGGCCGGGTTCGACGCCGCCAGCAGCGGCATCCTGGCCCGGCTGGACGCTGACTCGCGCCCCGCGCCGGACTGGTTGGCCCGGGTCGAGGCGGCCTTCGGCGAACCGGCTGGGATCGCACTCGTCACCGGCCCCGGGGAGTTCTACGGCGGGAGTCGGCTGGTGCACTGGTTGGGGCAGGTTCTCTACCTGGGCGGCTACCTCCACGTGGTCGGGGCGATGCTCGGCCACCCGCCGGTGTTCGGTTCGAACTTCGCCATGACGGCCGACGTGTGGGCGCGGATCGGCCCGGACGTCGCCCGTGACGAGCCGCGCATCCACGACGATTTGGACGTCTCGTACCTGGTGCGGCCAGACATGGCAGTCAGATACGACCCCGAGCTGCGGATGCCGGTCTCTGCCCGCCCGTTCGCATCGTGGAGCGCGCTCGGGCTGCGGTTGAGTAAGGCGTGGACGACGCTGGCGCACGAGTTCCGCCGGGAGGCGCCGTGGCGCCGGCACCACGCGCGCACCCGCTGGGCGCGCGCCCACCGGCCGTAGCGGCGGGACGGGCAGCGGGCTGGTGGCTAGCGCCCCGCCGTGGCGAACAGCCGCACCAGGTCACGGCAGAGCTGGTGCGGCGACGTCTCGCAGGGGCTGTGCCCGGCCGGGTAGACGGCGAGCCCGGCCCGCAGCGCCTCGGCGAACTCGGCGTGCAGCCGGGTGGGCCAGAGGTCGTGCTCGCCGACCGCCACGAACTTCGGCAGCGGCGCGTCGCGCAGGATCGCGGCGAGGTCGGGCGCGTGCTTCATCATCGCGATGATGTCGCTCACTGACTCTCGGCGGGTGAGCGCGAAACGCTCCCGCACGAACCGCAGCCGACCGGGCGACACCGGCACCAGGTTGCGCCGGATTCCCCACACCATCAGGGCCGCCCCGGTGCGCCCGCTGGCCAGCCCGGTGAACGGCCCGATCCGGCTGACGCCGCGGAAGCTCTGCCCGGCCAGCGGCGGACAGCTGAGCAGGGTCAGGCTGGCGAAGCGCTCTGGCTCGCGCGCGTAGGCCAGACCGGCGACGAGGCCGGCGAAGGAGTAGCCGACGATGTGCGCCGGGCGGCCGACATCCGCCAGCACGGCCAGGAGATCATCGACGAACAGCTCGTAGTCGTAGTGCTCCCGGGGCGGGTCGAGGTTCTCTGGCCCGGCCAAGACCGACTCGTACTGCCCGGCGAGGTCGAAGCTCAGCGCGAAGTAGCCGGCCGCGGCCAGCACCGGCAGCATGAGCACGAAGTCCTCCTTCGACCCGGTCGCGCCCGGCACCAGCAACACCGGCGGCGCAGCCGGATCGCCGTGGCTGATCATGGCGAGGGGCCCGCTCGGGGCGGCAAAGGTCGTCGCGGTGACGCCGTCCGGCAGCGTCGCCCAGTCGAAATCGGGCAGCTCGGCGTCGGCCGCAACTGCGGGATCCGTCGCCTGCTCGTCCATCGCCACACCTCCGCATCGCATGGCGGGGTGGCCGGAACGCTCCGACTAAGCCGTCACCGTCGTTATGAAGGAGCTTAGGCGGCGATAAACCTCCTGGGACTCCGGATAACGAAAGTTCTGCTGCCAGGTGTGCTCGGTGTTCGCACTGCCCCAGCCGTAGACGAGCGCATCGACGGGAACCCCGTGCTCCTTCAGCCGCGCGATCAGGTTCATGTTGGAGCGGTAGAAGAAGTCGCGCTCCGAGGTGGTGATGAACACCGGTGGGCAGCGCGAATCCAGCCACTCGATCGGCGACATGAACCGGGCGGCCTCGCGCAGCCGGTGCCCTTGGGCGGCTCCAGCCTCGTCGCGGCCGTGCGGCAGCAGCATCCGGATGAAGTTCAGGCTCATCACAAAGCCCTTCTCGAAGAACACCGAGAAGTCGACGATGCTGCAATGCTGCACGAGGCCGCGCAACTGGGCCAGGCGCAGGGACGGGCGCAGGGAGTAGTGCTCCGCGAGCTCGGGGCGGAACGTGGCGGCGGCCATCAGCGCCGAGATTTGGCCGCCGGCTGAGTCGCCGCCCAACACGCAGCGCTCCCGGTCGCCGTTGAAATCGGCGATGTTGGCACCCACCCAGGCGAGCGCCGCATTCGCATCCTCGAGCACGTGGCCCAGGTGGAAGCTCGGCGCCATCCGATAGTTGACGTTGACCACGACGACCCCGTCGGCCGCCTGCCTGGCGCAGTACTTCGTCAGCGATGCCTTGTCGCCCGAGGTCCAGCCGCCACCGTGGAAGTACACGTAGATGGGCAGCGGGTCCACGGCCGCGCCGGTGCTCGCCGGGGCCATCACATCGAGCCGGTGCGCACGGATGCCGTCGCCGACGAAGTCGATGTTGAACCAGTAGCTGACACCGCTGACCGGCTCGGCGTTGAAGCGGCGGCGTTCGCCCGGGCTGACGGCGCGCATCAGCAGCCGCCAAGCCCAGACGGGCACGCGGCGCAGTGCGCCGCGAGCGCGGCGTTCCGCGGCCTCCGCGGCCGTCGTACCGGCCTGCCCCTGCCCCTGCGCTTTCACGCGAACACGGTACGTCGCGACGCTGGGAGCACGCTCACCGGCAGCTGCGGGTTAGTCGGCCGGCACCGGGTGGTCGTAGTCGAAGGAGTCGTCCACTCCGTCGGTGCTGCCGACGAGCTGGTAGGTGAACCCCGCGTGCGTCAGCACCGGATGTGGGGTGTTCCCCGGCAGATAGCGCACGCGGATGTCGTACCCCACGGCCTCAAGCTCGTCGCCGTAGAGCACGGCGGTGTAGGCATCGTCGCTGGTCATGGCCAGAGTCTACGAGCCGGACCGGCATCCGTCACGGGGGCGCAGCATCGAATACCTGGAACCAAAAAAGGCCAGCCGGAGTGATCCGGCTGGCCTTTTCTGTTGCTGGGGCCGCCTGTGGGAATCGAACCCACGACCTTCTCATTACGAGTGAGACGCTCTGCCGACTGAGCTAAGGCGGCGTGGCAACCACACGATTTCTCGCGTGAATGGCACAGCAATAGAGCTTAGCCGACGTTTTGGGTGTTCGTGTACACGCACCCGTCCCGCCCAGTCTTTGGACGCCCTCCGAGGGCGGCACTAGGCTGAGCGCGTGACTACAACGACGACATCACTGCGCTGGGGAATTCTTGCAACCGGGGGCATCGCTCACGCGGTGACGTCCGACTTGGTTGCGAACGGAATCACGGTGCAGGCCGTCGGGTCGAGGCGTGCAGAGAGCGCGGCCCAGTTCGCCGCCGAGTTCGGCATCCCGAATGTGCACGACAGCTATGAGGCCCTGGTCGCCGACCCGGAGGTCGACGTCATCTACGTCGCAACGCCGCACCCGTTCCACGCCGAGCACGCCAGTCTGGCTTTGAATGCCGGCAAGCACGTGCTCGTCGAGAAGCCGTTCGCTCTCAACGCCGCGCAGGCCCGCCAGGTCGCCGATCTAGCCGAGGCGAAGGGCCTGGTCGTGCTCGAGGCCATGTGGACGCGCTTCCTGCCGCACATGCAGCGGATCCGCGAGATCCTCGACGCCGGCACCATCGGCGAGGTGCGCACCCTCATTGCCGACCACACCCAGCAGCTCTCGGAGGACCCGGCCCACCGGATGAATGACCTGAAGCTCGGCGGCGGCGCGCTGCTCGACCTCGGCATCTACCCGATCTCCTTCGCCTCCGCGCTGTTCGGAGCCCCGGAGAGCATCCAGGCCACGGCGACTTTCAAGGCGACGGGCGCAGACGCGCAGATCGCCACCACGTTCAGCTACGCCAACGGTGCCATCGCAGCCGCGCTCTCCGCCAGCGATGTGCAGGGTCCGAACCGCGCCACCATCATCGGCACAGCCGGCCGCATCGACATCGACGGCGTCTGGTACACCCAGACCAGCTTCCGGGTTGTGGATGCCGCAGGCACCGTGCTCGAGGAGTACACCTCCCCGGTCAACGGCGGCGGCAAGCACTACCAGGCCGTCGCGCTCGAGGAGCTCGTCGCTCGCGGCGAGCGGATCGACGCGCGCATCCCGCTGGAGGAGAGCGTGCAGATCATGCAGACGCTCGACGATGTCCGTGCCGCGATCGGGCTGAAGTACCCGGGCGAATAGGCGTCAGCCCGCGGCGCCCGAACCCCGGGCGCCCACTGGTCGCTCAGGCTGGCCGGGCTAAAATGGTCGGATGCCGAATTCCGACGAGCCACGCCCTGCCCCGACCCCCACGCCGGGGAACGGCACCGCGCGCACGTCCGGAGCCTTCATCGCCCGCCTGCGCAGGCATCCGCGCGCCACGCTGATCACGGCGGGCGCGCTGGCCCTCGTGCTGTTCGGGGGCATCGCCGTCGCGGCCGGCAGCGCCGTCGGCGCCCCGGCAACCGCATCCGTCGCCGTGAAGACCCCGATCCCGACGCCCACCCCCACGCAGACCGGCCGGCCGGCACCCGCCGCTGCGCCCGCCGCGAGCATCGTGCGCATGTGCTCCGTCGCCGAGCTCGCCGCCGACTCCCGCCTCGGCAGCTTCCAGGCCCAGGTGCGCAATGCCGCCACCGGAGAGGTGCTCTACGACCGCGGCGGCGACACCGCCTCACGCGCGGCCAGCGTCATGAAGGTGCTCACCTCCGCCGCGGCCCTCTCTGTGCTCGGCCCCGACTATCGCGCGACGACGACCGTCGTTGCCGGCAGCGAGCCGGGCTCCGTCGTGCTCGTCGGCGGCGGCGACATCACGCTCAGCCGCACCCCGAGCGGCGACGAGTCCGCCTACGCGGGTGCCGCGCACCTCGACGAGCTCGCCGCGCAGGTGCAAGCGGCCTGGGACGCGAACCCGGCCAACCCGCCGCTGACGAAGCTCGTGCTGGACTCCTCGATGTTCGGCGGCGCCGAGTGGCAGCCCAGCTGGGACAGCAAGGAACTCTGGGACGGCTACATGCCGCCGATCACGGCGCTGCAGGTCGACGGCGACCGCGACAACCCCTACAACAACACCTCCAGCCGCAGCGAGGACCCGATCGGGCGGGCCGGCGAGGCCTTCGCCGACGAGCTCGGTGGCGTCAGCATCGAGCGCGGAACCGCCCCGGCCGGCGCCGCCACGCTCGGCTCCGTGCAGTCGCAGCCCGTCTCGACGCTGATCCAGCAGTCGCTCATCGTCTCGGACAACGCCATCGCCGAGATGCTCGGCCGCCTGGTGGCGGTCGAGTCCGGGTCCGGCAACAGCTTCGAGTCGATCCAGGCCGGCATGCTCACCGGCCTCGCCGACTACGGCATCGACACCACGGGCATCGTCGCCGTCGACGGCTCCGGCCTGAGCGACGACAACGCCATCCCGCCGAGCTACCTCACCCAGCTGTTCATGAAGATCAACGCCCGCGAGGGCAACCTCGGCGTGATCTTCGACGGCCTCCCGGTCGCCGGGCAGAGCGGCTCGCTCTCCTACAGCGACCGGTTCACAGGGGACAGCGCGATCGCCGACGGCTCCGTGTTCGCCAAGACCGGTTGGATCGACACCGGCTACACGCTGTCCGGCGTCATCCACGCCGCCGACGGCACCCCGCTCACCTTCGCCATCTACGCACTGGATGACGTGGACGACAGCGCCAAAACCGCCATCGACGCGCTCACGGCCGGCTTCTACAGCTGCGGTAACACGCTCTCAAACCTGTGACGCCCCGCCCTCAGGGGCAGCGGCGATAATGGGTGCATGACTAGGGCACTTTTCATCGTTGACGTGCAGAACGACTTCACCGAGGGCGGCGCGCTCGGGGTCGTGGGCGGCGCGGCCGTTGCGGCCGGCATCAGCGCCCTGCTCGCCGCGCACGCGGGCGAGTACGGCACCATCTTCGCCTCCCGCGACTGGCACGACGAGGGCAACGACAACGGCGGCCACTTCGCCACGGATGCCGCGCCGGACTTCGTCGACAGCTGGCCGGTGCACTGCGTCGCCGGTACCGCGGGCGCCGACTACCATCCGGCATTCGACACCGCCGCGGTCACCTTCCACATCCGCAAAGGTCAGGGCAAGCCCGCCTACTCGATCTTCGAGGGCACGGGGGAGAACGGCGAGACGGTCGCCCAGCTGCTCACCGAGCGCGGCGTGACCGACATCGACATCGTCGGCATCGCCACCGACTACTGCGTGCGCGCCAGCGCGCTGGACGCACTCGAGCACGGCCAGCGCGTGCGCGTGCTGCGCGACCTCATCGCCGGGGTGGCAGCCGAGAGCTCGGTGGCCGCACTGGCCGAGCTCGGCCACGCCGGGGCCGAGATCGTGGACTCTGCCGGTTAAGCGCTTCACTCCGCGCTGGCTGGCCTCCGCACGCTGGCTGGCCTCCGCACGCTGGCTGGCCTCCGCACGCTGGCTGGAGGGAGCGCCAGCGACCGAAGCCCTGAGCGCGTTGCCCGACCGGGTTGTGCTGGTCTCGTGGCGCACCGAGTTCAGGCCCTGAGAATTGCCGTCTGTGAACGTCCACGCACGGTGTCGCCCGGGTTTAAGAAACGACTGATTCAACGAACGAGGTCATGACGGTCAGTTTCACGATCGGCGGCAATGGAGTCCGATCGATTGGATGCCAAGGTAACAGGCGCTGAACCAACCGATTGAGCCGCCCCACTTGTGGCGGAGGCACCCCCACTTGGGGTAGAGACAGGGAGGCACGCCGTACCTAGCCTCAGCGCATGGGGAGCGACAATTCTGGCAGCACCTTGACGTGGCCCATTTTCGCGCTCAGGACTCTGTCGATGCTCTGGGTCCTCGTTGCGCTCGGTGCGGGCGCTTTGGCGTTCATGTCCTGGGCTGGCTCTGCTCGGTACTCGGTCGCCGACTGCACGACCAGAACGACAACCGAGGGCACAACAAGTCCACTGCGTGAGGTGGCCGTTACGCCTGGAGGTGATCCTGTTCGCCCCGAGACGCACTACATATTGCTTCCGTTTCAGCTCGTGTGCAACTGGCAGCTGAAGGACGGACAGCGAATCAGGACGACGTACATCGAGCTGGGTACGCCCAATGTGCTGGCAGCGATGGCGGCATTGGGCCTGAGTGTTGCCGGATTTATCACCGCATCGCGGGAACGGGGTGCGCGGGATTCGTTGTGAGCGCAGGTGCTATTCGACGAGCACGGGTTGGGGTTCGCTCTGATGCTCGAGCTGCTGTTCGCAGAGGTCGGCGAGCTGGGTGCGGGACTTCGTGGTTCTTCGCCACGGCGTCTCGGCCTCGGAGCGGCCACCGCGGAGCCAGGGCGGCGGTTTCACGTGCGGAACCCCGTCGATCATCAGGATGCGCCAACCGCTGGTCTCAATGGTGCGGTGGTGTAACCAGCACAACAGCACGCCGTTGCAGACGTCCGTTTTGCCCCCGTCGCGGTGGGCGATGACGTGGTGGATCTCGGACCAGGCAGCCGGGATCGTGCACCCCGGAATGATGCACCCGCCGTCACGCAGGGTGATCGCCCGCCGCTGCTGGGCGTTGAAGACCCGATCCGACGTGCTCAAACTGACCAGCCGGCCGTCGTCGCCGATGAGGACGGTTTGGGTGCCGCCGGCGCAGACGAACTGCTCGACCGCCCGCATCGACAGGGCCGCGTCGCAGCCCTCGATGAATCCGGCACCGCAGCGCCGGTCGAGGTCGGCCTGCCGCACCGAGACCAGCACCGTCGGGGCCGCCCCGCCGATCCGGGGCGCGTCGGCGGAACGGGCGGCACCGTCGATCAGGCTGGCGAACACGTCATGCCGGGCCTGCGCCGTGGCGCGCGGGTCTTTCGGGGCGTCCGGGTCGGCGTCGGTGAAGGTGGGTTTGCTGCGCGGGTTCAGGTACGCGTTCAACAGTGTCTCGAACTTGGCGTCGATCTCGGGCAGCAGGGCCATCCTGCGATGCACGAGACCGTCGCGGGTGAGGCCGGCGCTGATACCCCGGGCCTGCATGGCACGTTCCTCGACGGGTTCGGTGCCGTCCGGGTCCAACACTTGTTCCCAAACACGCGCCTGCCCGCGGACCTCGTCGGCCGGGAATGGCAGCGGCGACTCGATCGTGGGGCCGGTCGCGGCGGCGACGAGAGCGTGCTCGGCCCGTTCCAGGTTGAGGTCCCCGACCCGGGCCCGGATCGGGGCGAGGGTGTCGATGATGGCCAGGGCGCTGTCGTAGCCGAGGATGCCGGAGCGGAGGGCGGCAGATGCTGCGGGGAATGCGGCCGGGAGGGTGTCTCCGGTCAGTGCGGTGCGCGGCCTCATCGCCTCACCCACCCGCATCCGCTGGGTGAGGGTGCGCTCGGATGCCAGCGTGATCCGAGCCAGGAGTTCCACGGCGTTGCGGCAGCCCTTCTTCGCTGACAGGCGGTCCTCGCCGAGCTCGCGGCGGGAGCGGAACGCGACCTCGCCGGCGGTCTTCAGCCGGAGGGCGTCGACGACGCGGCCGGCGGCTTCGACGGTCGCGGTGAGCTCGAGCAGGGCGTCGTCGTGCAGCATCCGCGGGTCGGAAACAGCGAGGGCGGCGGACAGGTGAGACTGTGCCTCAGCCAGGTGCTCCGTCGCGCTTCCCATGGTTCTATTTTACGGTGAAAAGCAAGTCATTCCCGAGAAAAATGGCTGGTGTGGATAACTTTTCATGGTTTGTCGGTGGGTGGGTGTAGGGGCGTGCGGTGAGGGGTGGTCGGGTTGGAAACCGGGCTTCGGTCGCTCGTTCCTCGATCCCTCAGCCGCCGTGGAGAGAGGCCAGGCGAGGCGCTGCAGGCCGGATGGAGGGAGCGCCAGCGACCGAAGGCCCGCCGTCAAACCTGGCACAGCATGCCTGACGCGGATGCCGCGCGCCCGGGCGGCATCCGGGGGCTGCGTCGGCCCACGGATGCCGCGCGCCCGGGCGGCATCCGGGGGCTGCGTCAGCCCACGAAAAATGCGTGGGCCCGGGAATGATCCCTGGCCCACGCATCTTATGCGGGTCGACGCGCGCTTAGAGCGTGTTGCCGAGCTTGAAGCCGTCGCTCTGGTCGCCCTCGCGGGTGTACGAGAAGCCGTCGGCACCGATGGTCACGGCCATCTCGGAGTCGTCGGTGCGGGTGACCAGCGGCTGCGGCTTGCCGTCGAGGTCGAGCACCAGCGAGGCCTCGGTGTACCAGCTGGGCACGACCGCGTGGCCCCACCAGTCGCGGCGCTGGTTGTCGTGCACGTCCCAGGTGACGACGGGGTTGTCGGGGTCGCCGGTGTAGTAGTCCTGCGTGTAGATCTCGACGCGGTGGCCGTCCGGGTCGCGCAAGTACAGGTAGAACGCGTTCGAGACGCCGTGGCGGCCCGGTCCGCGCTCGATGCTGTCAGACATGCGCAGGGCGCCCAGCTTGTCGCAGATCGCGATGATGTTGTGCTTCTCGTGCGTGGCGAACGCGACGTGGTGCATGCGGGGGCCGTCGCCGCCGGTCATGGCGGTGTCGTGCACGGTGGGCTTGCGGCGCATCCACGCGGCGTAGGTGGTGCCCTCGCCGTCCTGGATGTCCTCGGTCACTCGGAACCCGAGGTCTTCCATGTAGGCGACGGCGCGGGGCACGTCCGGGGTGACCTGGTTGAAGTGGTCCAGGCGCACCAGGCAGCCGGGGGTCTGCAGGTGGTAGGCCCAGGCGAGGCGCTCGACGTGCTCGACGTCGTAGAAGAACTCATAGGGGAAGCCCAGCGGGTCCTCGACGCGCACCGAGTCGCCGATGCCCTTGTTGTAGCCGTTCGGGTTGCGCTCCACGCGGCATCCGAGCTCGGTGTAGAACGCGACGGCCGCGTCGAGCTCCTGGGGGCTGCGCACGCGGTAGCTGAAGGCGGCGACAGCGGCGACGGCGCCCTTGCGCAGCACCAGGTTGTGGTGGATGAACTCCTCGAAGCTGCGCAGGTAGACAACCTCGTCGTCCTCCTCGGTGACGACCAGGCCGAGCACGTCGACGTAGAACGCGCGCGAGGCGGCGAGGTCGGTGACGATGAGCTCCATGTAGGCGCAGCGCAGGATGTCGGGCGCGGGCGACGTGGGCGTCGCGATGCGGTTGGCTGGCACGGCGATCGGGCTGTCAGAGGTGATGATGGGTTCGGTCATGCTGGTGTTCTCTTCCTTGAGTGACAATGTCGGGGGTTACTTCGCGGTGCCGAAACGCGGCGAGTGGGCCTCGTTGAGCGTGATGTGCACGGCCTGCTGGTCGGTGTAGAAATCGATCGAGCGGTAGCCGCCCTCGTGGCCGAGGCCCGACGCCTTGACGCCGCCGAACGGGGTGCGGAGGTCGCGCACGTTGTTGGAGTTCAGCCAGACCATGCCGGCCTCGACGGACTGCGAGAAGTTGTGCGCGCGCTTGAGGTTGTTCGTCCAGATGTAGGCGGCGAGGCCGTAGCGGGTGTTGTTGGCCAGCTCGAGCGCCTCCTCATCGGTGTCGAAGGGGGTGATCGCCACGACCGGCCCGAAGATCTCCTCCTGGAAGATGCGGGCATCCGGTGCGACGTCGGCGAACACGGTGGGGGCGACGTAGTTGCCGGTCTCCAGCCCCTCGGGGCGGCCGCCGCCGGCGACGAGGCGGGCCTCGGTCTTGCCGATCTCGACGTAGCTCATCACCTTCTCGTAGTGCTCGGGGTGCACGAGCGCGCCGACCTCGGTCTTCGGGTCGTGCGGGTCGCCGACGACGATGTTCTTCGCGCGCTCCGCGTAGCGGGCGACGAAGTCGTCGTAGATCGGGCGCTCGACGAGCACCCGGCTGCCGGCGGTGCAGCGCTCGCCATTCAGCGAGAACACGCCGAACACGGTCGCGTCGAGGGCCGCCTCAATGTCGGCGTCGGCGAAGACGACGGCGGGCGACTTGCCGCCGAGCTCCATCGAGAGGCCCTTGAGGAACGGGGCGGCGTTGCCGAAGATGATCTGGCCGGTGCGGCTCTCGCCGGTGAAGGAGATCAGCGGAACATCGGGGTGCTTGACGAGCGCGTCGCCCGCCTCCTCGCCCAGGCCGTTGACGAGGTTGAAGACGCCGTCGGGCACTCCGGCCTCGCGGAAGATCTCGGCCCAGAGCGATGCGGAGAGCGGCGTGAATTCGGCCGGCTTCAGCACCACCGTGTTGCCGGTGGCGAGGGCAGGGGCGAGCTTCCACGACTCCAGCATGAACGGGGTGTTCCACGGGGTGATCAGGCCGGCGACGCCGATCGGCTTGCGGTTGACGTAGTTCACCTGGCGGCCGGGAACCTTGTAGGTGTCGTCGCGCTGGGCGACGATCAGGTCGGCGAAGAAGCGGAAGTTCTCGGCGGCGCGCTGCGCCTGGCCGAGCGCCTGCGTGATCGGCAGGCCGGTGTCGAAGGTCTCCAGCTCGGCCAGGCGCTGGTCGCGGGCCTCGATCAGGTCGGCGATCTTGTGCAGCACGCGGGAGCGCTGGCGCGGCAGCATCCGCGGCCACGGACCGGACTTGAACGCCCGCTGGGCGGCGGCGACGGCCAGGTCGATGTCGGCCTTCTGGCCGGCTGCGGCCTGCACGTAGCTCTCGTTGGACACTGGGTCGAGCACGTCGAACGTCTCGCCGCCGACGGAGTCGACGAACTGGCCGTCGATGAAGTGCTGGATCTTGCTGGGGAGGTTCTCGGGGATGTAGTGACTCATGGTTTTCATCGCTCCTGTGCGTCGTCGGTGTTCTGGGTGGGAGTGGGGCGCTTGTGCTCGGCCTGGTAGGCGAGCATGGCGTCCAAGGTGCGGGTGCGGTGGGCGCGCGCCGCGAGCTCGATCTCGAGCGCGGCGGCATCCGCCTCGATCAGGCGCAGCAGCTCCTCGTGCTCCTCGACGGAGGCGCGGGCACGGCCGGGCACGAAGCTGAAGCTGGAGTCGCGCAGCACGTTCATGCGGTTCCAGCCGCGGTGCACCAGGTCGAGGATGTGCGGATTGGGGCAGTCCTCGAACAAGACAGAGTGGAACTCGAGGTTGAGTGCGGTGAAGTTACGCGGGTCGAAGTCATTCAGGCACGCGATCATGCGCTCGTTGATGGCCCGGGCGCGCGCGATGTGATCGGCCGTGATGAAGGGCGCCGAGAGGGCGGTGGCCGCGCCCTCGACGATGCTGAGCGTCTGCATGGTGTGCAGGTACTCGGTCTCCTTGATCATGGCGACCTGGGCGCCGACGTTCCGCTCGAAGGTGACAAGGCCCTCGGCCTCGAGCAACCGGATCGCCTCACGCACGGGCACGACGCTGACGTCGAGCTCCTTGGCGATCTGGCCGAGCACCAGGCGGAAGCCCGGCACGTAGCGGCCGTCGTTGATGCGGTCGCGGATGTACTGGTAGGAGCGCTGCGCCTTGCTCAGCGTCGCATCGATTGTGGTGGCGGCGGTGCCGGCATCGGCGGTGGCGGTGGCGTCGCTCATCGCGGTCCCTCCCATTCTGCGTAGCGGGCCTTCCAGCTCGCGTTCATCGGGAACAGGCCATCGACGGGCTCGCCGCCCGCGACCTGCTCGGCCACGTAGGCGTCCTGGCGTTCCTGCTCTGCGGCCTCGGCCACGACCTCGGCCAGCAGCTGCGGCGGGATCACGATGACGCCGTCGCCGTCGCCGACGATGATGTCGCCCGGCTGCACCGCGGCGCCGCCGCAAGCGATGGTCACGTCGACCTCCCACGGCACGTGCCTGCGGCCGAGCACGCTGGGGTGGGCGCCCTGCGAGAACACGGGGATGTCGAACTGGGCGACGGCGTCGAAGTCGCGCACGCCGCCGTCGGTCACGATGCCGGCGGCGCCGCGCACCTGGGCGCGGAGCGCGAGCACGTCGCCGACGGTTCCGGTGCCGCGCTCGCCGCGGGCCTCGACGACGAGCACCTCGCCCGGGTTGACGGTGTCGAAGGCCACCTTCTGGGCGTTGTAGCCGCCGCCGTGGCGCTCGAACAGGTCGGGCCGGAACGGCACGAAGCGGAGCGTCTTGGCGGTGCCGACCATGCGGGTGCCCGTGTGGTTGGAGGAGACGCCCTCGATGAAGATGTCGTGGTAGCCGCGCTTCCGCAGCGACACAGAGAGGGTGGCGACGGCGACGCCGTCGAGCAGCTGCCTGATCTCGTCGGTGAGGACGGATGCCGGCTGCTCGGACACCGTGCCGGACTCGGGCTGCGCGCTCTCGAGCGCGCTGGCCCGGCCGGCGGCGACGGCTGCGGCGTGCTCGGCCTCGCTGCCCCACGCCTCGATGCGCTGCAGGTCGTCGACGGCCGGCTTGCTGCCGAAGTCGCCGAACGCGGCGGTGCCGGCCGTGATCGTGGTCGTGAGGCGGCCGCTGCTCGGGGCGCCAGCGGCATCCGGGGCGTCGACCTCGACCTCGACGACGTCACCGGGCAGCACGACGGAGGAGCCAGCTGGAGTGCCGGTGAGGATCACGTCGCCGGGCTCGAGGGTGAGCAACTGCGACAGGTCGGCGATGAGCTGGCCGAACGGGAAGAGGAGGTCGGCGGTGGTGTCGTTCTGCACCAGCTCGCCGTTGACCCAGGTGCGCACCCGCAGGGCGGCCGGGTCGAGCCCGGCGGCGGGGATGACGCGCGGTCCGAGCGGGGTGAAGCCGTCGCCGCCCTTGGAGCGGAGGTTGGAGCCCTTGTCTGCGGTGCGCAGGTCGTAGACGCCGAAGTCGTTGGCCGCGGTGACGCCGGAGACGGCAGCCCAGCCCTCTGCGGGAGAGACCCGGCGGGTCGTTCGGCCGATGACGAGGGCGATCTCGCCCTCGAAGGCGAGCAGCTCGGTGCCGGCCGGGCGCTCGAGGGTGCCACCGGTGGCGGAGACGGAGCTCGACGGCTTGAGGAAGTAGGACGGCTGCGCCGGTGTGCGCCCGCGCTGGGCGGCCCGGGACGGGTAGTTGAGATGGACCGCGATAATCTTGCCGGGAAGGGGAATCGTTCCGGCGCGGTCAGTGGTGGCCGTGTGGTTCGTGTCTTCTGACATGGACATCCTCGTCGTCGTGGTATTCCAAATGATATACGATCCGGTGGGGATTGCAAGCCCCATTCGGCGCCGTCTTTCCCTTGATCATCGGGTCGCGGCCGGCGCCGCCGATGGGCCTCGGCCCCGCTTTCGGCGTGTTGGCGCACGAGCCTTCGGCGCGCCTTGTTTGCGTAAACATCAACGTCACCTAGAGTGACGGCGGCGCAAGGATCAGCGAAGGAGCGTGAGGCCGAATGAACAGTTCACCCCGGTTCGGAGTGACGATGCGCGGCAGCACCGAGCCGCGGAACCTCACGGCGTGAGCACCGCCGTCCTCCTCGCTGTGCTCGGCGCTGCCCTGCTGCACGGAACCTGGAACGCGATCGCCAAGGCGATTCCGGCGCGTCTCGTCTCCTCGGCCCTGATCGGCCTTGTCTACCTCGTCATCGGGGCGATCGGCTGCGTCCTGCTGCCGTTCCCGCCCGCCGCAGCCTGGCCCTACCTGCTGGTGTCGGCAGCCGTGCAGACGCTCTACCTCGTGTTGCTGACGGCCGCCTACGCGAAATCGGAGTTCGGCAAGACCTATCCACTCACCCGTGGCATCGCCGTGCTCGGTGTCGCATTGATCTCCACGACTCTGCTCGGCGAACGGATGACGCCGCCGCAGTTGGCAGGTGTCGCGGTTGTGGCCGTGTCGTTGCTCGCGCTGTCGTGGACCCCAAAAAGCCGAAACGCCGGGGGTGGCACCCTCATGGCGATCGCCGTCGGTGTCACGATCACCGCCTACTCGGTGATCGACGGCATGGGGGTGCGAGTCGCCGGTGATCCGCTCGGATACGCCGCGTGGCTGTTCCTTGTGCAAGGGGTGACGCTGCCGCTCGTCTGTTTCATGCTCTCGCGGGACCGTTCCGGGATGCTGCGTGACATGCGGACGCATGCGCCGATGGGTGCTCTCGGCGGCATCCTCTCGCTCGTTGCCTACACGATCGTCGTCTGGGCTCAGTCGATCGCGCCGCTCGCCGTCGTGTCTGCGCTGCGCGAGACCGGTGTGCTCGCCGCCGGCGTGATCGGCTACTTCGTGTTCCGCGAGCGATTCAGCCCCTGGCGGCTGACCGCGACGGTTGTCGCGGTCAGCGGCATCGTCGCCATCCGGCTCGGCGGCTGATGCCCGAACCAGGCAGGGCTACTTCGTGCGCGTGTTGAACGCGTACACCTCTTCTTGGTACGGCGCCACGATGGTGCTGGAGACCCGGCAGTCCAGCACGAAGGTGCCCGTTCCGTCGGCGGCGAGCCATTGCTCGAACTCGGCGAGGTCACCGAGCGAGCGGATGACGCTGCCGCGCGCGCCGAGGGCCCGGCCGAGCGCGGCGAAGTCGGCCTGCTCGATGCGCATGGCCGTCTGGTCGAGGCCGAGCCGCCCATACAGGTGCACCTCTGCTCCGTAGACGGCGTCGTTCCAGACCACGATGATCGCGCGCCCCGCGGTGCGGATCACCGAGTCCAGGTCGGCGAGGGCCATCAGCCCGCCGCCGTCGCCGGTCGTGACGACCAGGGTGGAGTCGGGGAGGGCGCGTGCGGCGCCGACCGCGCTCGGGAACCCGAGGCCGATGGTCTGGAACGCGGTGCCGACCATCATCATCCGGTTGGGGCTGGCGACCGGCCAATACATGTTCGCCCAGCCGATGAAGTGGCCGCCGTCGGAGACGACGACGCGGTCCTCCGGCAGTAGCTCGGCAAGGCGGGTGGCGACCCGTCGCGGATCGAGCAGCCCGTCGGGCAGCTCGACCTCGCCGGCCGGACGCGCGCGCAGGCTGCCGTCGGCCAGCCCGGCGAGCGACTCGCGCCAGCCGGACGGGGCCGAGCCGAGGCGCTCGATGCGCGCAGCGATGGCCTCGACGCTGAGCCGGGCGTCGCCGCGCACGAATTGAGTCACGGCGGGGTGCGCGCGCTCCTCGTCGTCGATGCGGATGACGACGGTGCCCGGTGTGAGCAGTGCGCCGAACTGCAGCGTGAACTGGTTCAGACCGGCGCCGACGACGAGCACGACGTCGGCGGTGCCGACCAGGTGCATCGCCTCCTCCTGGCCGAAGCCACCGGTGACGCCGAGGTCGTACTCGGAACGCGCGAAGAGGCCGCGGCCGAGGGCGGTGCTGGCGGTGACGGCGCCGGTCAGGTCGGCGAGGCGGCCGAGTGCGTCGGCGGCGCCGGCGAGCCAGGCTCCGCGGCCGGCCAGGATGAACGGGCGCTTCGCCGCCGCGAGGGCTGCCGCAGCGGCATCCGTGTCGAGGTTGTCGGCCCGGATCGGCGTCGGCAGGGCGAGGGGGCGCAGCGGCGCCGTGTCGGTGGCCGGGGCGGAGGCGAGGTTGTAGGGGATGGCGAGCACGACGGGCACACGGCCGGCGAGGGCGCGCTCGACGGCGCGGGTGGTCTGCTCCGCGGCATCCGCCGCGGTCACGACGAGCGTCTCGGCGCCGATCGAGCGTGCGAACGCGGCCTGGTCGATGTCCCAGGGGCGCGGGCCGGCCGTCGGGGCGTCACCGACGACGAGCACCAGCGGGATGCGGGCCTGGGCCGCCTCGGCCAGCGAGGTGGCGGCGTTGGTGAAGCCGGCGCCGTAGGTGGTTGTGGCCACGGCGAGGCCGCCGCCGGCGCGATAGTAGGCGTCGGCGGCGGCCACGCTGGCCGTCTCGTGCCGCACGGCGGTGAAGCGCAGGCCCGCCCGGCCGAGGGCGTCGATGAAGTAGGCGTTGCCGTTGCCCATCACGCCGAACACCTCGGTGGCGTGCGGGGCGAGGGCCTCGGCGATGCGCCCGGAGACGGTGGCGGGGCGGCAGGCGTTGCGGCCGGGCTCGCGGGAGAAATGGCGTCGGCGGTCGACAGAGCGTTCATGATGTTCCTTGAGTCATATTGCGGGTTTTCGAAGTCCGTATATGTCTCACGAGGAATGCGCTGCGGTGCGTATCTTCGCTCAGTGTCCCTTTTGAGAACACGACGGCTGGGCCGTCTGACGCGTCTACTCTAAAGCACACGGCCGCCTGTGTGGTGCGCGGGCGCTGGCTAGTAGCTGGCGCGCTCGCCGGGGGCCGCGTCATCCGCCGGAATGTAGCGGGCGGCGAGAGCCTCGGAAGAGCGGGCGAGCAGCGCGACGTCTGCGCCGACGGATACGAAGTCGGCGCCGGCAGCGAGGTAGCGGTCGGCCGTGGCCGGGGCGAAGGCGTTGACGCCGACCGGTTTGCCGAGCTCGGTCGCGACGCGGATGCAGTGCTCGACTGCCGCGACGACATCCGGGTGCTCCTGCTGCCCGAGCACGCCCATCGACGCAGCCAGGTCGGAGGGGCCGATGAAGAGGCCGTCCACACCGTCGACGGCGGCGATCGCGGCCACATTCTCGACGGCGGCCGCCGTCTCGATCTGTACGAACAGCGAGACGAGCTCGTTCGCCCGATCCAGGTAGCCGTCGATCCGGTTCCAGCGCGCGGAGCGCGCCAAGGCCGAGCCGACGCCGCGCACGCCGAGCGGGGGATACCGCATGGCGCGTACCAGCTCCTCGGCCTGGGCCGCGCTGTTGACCATGGGCACGAGCAGGTTCTTCGCGCCGAGGTCGAGCAGCTGCTTGATGAGCACGGTGTCGCCGATCGGGGCGCGCACGAGCGGCGCCACCGGGTACGGCGCGACGGCCTGCAGCTGCGCGAGCACGGACTCCAAGCCGTTGGGGCTGTGCTCGGCATCGATGAGCAGCCAGTCGACGCCGCTGCCTGCGCAGATCTCGGCGACGAGCGGGCTGCCGGAGCACACCCACAGCCCGATCTGCGGCCGGGTCTCGGCGGCCAGCACGGCCGCGAGCGTCGGCTCGGTGCCCGGCGCCCTGTGCTCTCCTACTCGAAGCGACACGTGATCGCCCCCAACTGTCCGTAGTCGGCGTGGATCGTGTCGCCGCGCTCCACCCACATCGGGCGGGTGAACGAGCCGGCCAGCACGATGTCGCCGGCCGCGAGGCTGGAGCCGTGCTGGGCGAGCTTGTTGGCCAGCCAGGCGACGCCGTTGGCCGGGTGGTTCAGCACGGCGGCGGCCACGCCGGACTCCTCGATGGTCTGGTTGCGGTACAGCAGCGCGCCGACCCAGCGCAGGTCGACGGCATCCGGCTTCACCGGGTTGCCGCCGATCACCATCGCGCCCATCGCCGCATTGTCTGAGATGGTGTCGACGATGGTGCGGCCGGCCATCTCGATGTGCGAGTTGAGGATCTCCAGGGCCGGGATCACATAGTCGGTCGCCGAGAGCACATCGAAGATGGTGCAGTTCGGGCCGCTCAACGGCTTGGCCAGCACGAAGGCGAGCTCCACCTCGATGCGCACGTTGGAGAAGTTGTCGAACGGGATGCTCGAGCCGTTCTCGTAGACCATGTCGTCGAAGATCACTCCGTAGTCGGGCTCGGTGATGCCCGTCGCGACCTGCATCACCTTGGAGGTGAGCCCGATCTTGCGACCGACCAGGCAGCTGCCCGACTCGATCTTGCGCTCTGCCCAGAGGTTCTGCACCGCGTAGGCGTCCTCGACGCTCATGCCGGGGTTGCGAGCGGTGAGCAGCGGAACAATGCTGCGCGTGCGATCGGCCTCGAAGAGTTCGTCGGCGATCGCGGTGATCTGAGAGGGTTCCAGCACTGGGCACCATTCCTTTGTCGGGGACTGCCTTGTCGATGACTACCCTGTGATCGTATACGATGCCCCGCCCCGGCGGGAAGAGCCGCGGGCACCCGCGTGAATCCGCCCGGAAAACCTTCGCGAATCCGCCCGGAAAAGTCGGAGTTGTCTTTCTTGTCAACAACTGTAGAATTACCCGCACGGCACAGTGGAGTGTCGGCGATGCTCCTCACCGAATGAGGTCGCTTGCCCGGCATCCTGTTGAGTCTTTGCGCGACGGCGCACCGTAGGTCGAGCTGTGCACGGTATCGATCTCTCCCTTGTTACACCCCTTGCCCCGGTAACCGAGAGAAGACAGAGATGAAAAAGGCAACGATCGCGGCGGTCATCACCGCCAGCGCACTCGTGCTCACCGCCTGCAGCGGCGGCACGAGCACAGACTCCGGCACAGACGCTGCGGGCGGCGACGCCGTCAAGGCATTGAGCATCGGCAACTTCCTCGACATCACGTCGTGGGACCCGGCCCTCGCCGACATCGGCTTCGACGGCCCCTACCTGTCGGCCATCTACGACCCCCTGCTCACCGTCGACGGCGACGGCCAGCCCCAGCCGGCCCTCGCCACCGACTGGGAGGTGTCAGACGACTTCAAGACCATCACGATGAACCTCCGCACCGACGCCGAGTTCTCCAACGGCGAGGCGTTCAACGCCGACGTCGCGGTGCAGAGCCTGGACTACCTCAAGGCCGGCGTGCGCTCGCAGGAGGCCTTCCAGAAGGTGGAGAGCTTCGAGGCCGTCGACGAAGACACCATCGCGATCCACCTCACGCAGCGCGACGACACGATCCTCTACTTCATGGGGCTCGGCCGCAGCTACATGATGGCGCCGGAGGCAATGACTGCCGGCACGCTCGCCGAGACGCCCGTCGGCTCCGGCCCGTACACCCTCGGTGACGCGTCGATCCCGGGCGCGGAGTACCACTTCGACAAGGTCGCCGGGCACTGGGCGTCTGCCGATTTCCCCTTCGACCCGCTCACCGTCACGCCGCTCTCTGACGCAACCGCCATGCTCAACGGCATGGAGGGAGGCCAGTTCAACCTCATCTACGGCGACAAGACCGGCATGGACATGGCGCCGGACAACGACTGGAACGTCAGCTCCGGCCTGTCCATGTGGGTCGGCCTGCAGTTCAGCGACCGCGTCGGCGCGACCGAGATGGGCAAGCCGCTCGGTGATGTGCGAGTGCGCCAGGCGCTGAACTACGCCTTCGATGGCCAGCAGATGGTCGACACGATCGGTCAGGGGGTTGGCGTCGCAACCAACCAGGTGTTCCCCGCCGAGACCGCCGGTTACGTCAAGGCACTCAACGACATCCACAAGCCGAGCATGGACAAGGCGAAGGCTCTGCTGGCCGAGGCCGGCTACGCCGACGGATTCGATGTGACGATGCCGATGGCGCCGCCGTTCCAGCCGTGGCAGGCCATTGTCGAGCAGACGTTCGGCGAGCTCGGCATCCGGGTCACCTTCAAGGAGACCGACTTCATGCAGTACATGTCGGTCGCCCCGGAGTACCCGATGTTCGTCGCCGTGATCGCGATGGACGCCAACCCGGTCGCCACGGTCGAGCGCCAGATCGCGAAGCCGCAGTGGTACAACCCGAACCCGGGCATTGCGGAGTTCCCCGAGATCCAGAAGCAGATCGACGTCGTCTTCTCGGCGGAGCCGGGTGACGCCCAGACGGCAGAGATCGAGAAGCTCAACACCCTCGTGACCGAGCAGGCGTTCTTCTCGGTGTGGAGCCAGTCGACGAACACCTACATCTCCACCTCGGACTTCACCGTGACCCCGGTCGTCGGAATGATGTTCCCGACGCTGCGGCAGATCAAGGTCGTGGGCTAGCAACGACGGGGCGGGGCCGCGTGCTGCGCGGCCCCGCCCTCCCCGTTCCACACCCGACTCGATCCAGGAAGAACCGATGCTCACCTTCACCCTCAAGCGGCTCCTCTCCGGGGTGGTGCTCCTGTTCGCGGTGGCGACAGCGACGTTCTTCCTCGCCTACGCCGCGATCCCAGACCCCACCCTCGGCCTCCTCGGCAGCGCGGCGACGCCGGAGGCTCAGGCCGCCCTCGCCGCGAAGATCGGCACCGACCGGCCCGTGCTCGTGCAGTACATCGACTGGCTCGCCAACATGGTGCAGGGCGACTTCGGCACCTCGTGGAAGAACTTCCAGCCGGTCGGCAAGCAGATCGGCCTGAAACTGCCGGTCACGCTCTCCGTCGTGATCGTGTCGATCCTGCTCTCTGCCCTGCTGGGCGGGGTGCTCGGCGTCATCGCCGGCCTCCGGCCGAACACCTGGATCGACAAGGTCGTCAAGGCCGGTGCCGTCATCCTCTTCGCCCTTCCCGGATTCTGGGTCGCGCTCGTGCTCGTGATGACCTTTGCCGTGCAGCTCAAATGGTTCCCGGCTGTCGGATTCGTGCAGCCATCGGAATCCATTCCCGGCTGGCTGCAGTCGATCACGCTGCCGGCGATCTCGCTCGCCCTCGGCGCGATCGTGATGATCGCCGAGCAGCTGCGGAACGCGATCATCCAGGCCGACAGCCAGGACTACATGCGCACGCTGCGCAGCCGCGGCTTGCCCGGCTGGCGGATCGTCGTGCACCTGCTGCGCAACTCCGCCCCGGCCTCGCTGACGATCCTCGCCCTCATGTTCGTCGGGCTCCTCTCTGGCGCCATCATCGTGGAGCAGATCTTCGCGCTGCCCGGCATTGGGCCGCTGACGCTCTCCTCCTCGCAGAACGGCGACATCCCGATGCTGCTCGGAATCACAGTGATCACTGTGATCTTCGTCGTCGTCATCAACTTCCTGCTCGACATCCTGCTCGGCTGGGTCAACCCGAAGGCGCGTGTGAAATGACATCCCCACTCACCGACAACATCGGCACCGCCGCAGTGGACACCCGCGGCGGGCGCCGCAGCGCCGTGTTCGTGCGCTTCCTGCAGCGGCCGGCCGGGGCGATCTCGTTCGGCGTCCTGCTGCTCATCGTGCTCGTCGCGGTGCTCGCCCCGCTGCTCGCGCCGCACGACCCCAACCTCGTCGACCTCTCCCAGACGCGCGCGCTGCCGAGTCCCGAGCACCCGCTCGGCGGCGACAGCACAGGGCGTGACGTGCTCAGCCGACTCATCTGGGGCACCCAGCTCACGCTCTGGGGGGCGCTCGTCGCGATCTTCGTGGCCATCGGGATCGGTGTGCCGTCAGGGCTCGCGGCCGGCTACTTCGGCGGCGCGACCGACCGCACCGGCACCTGGATCAGCGACGCGCTGCAGTCGGTGCCCGGCATGGTCATCCTGCTCATCGTCGGCGCGAACACCGGCAACAACTTCGACCTGCTCATGGTCACCATCGGTGTGTTCATGGCACCGGGCTACTTCCGCCTCACCCGCTCCACCGTGCTCGCCATCCGCAACGAGGTGTACGTCGACGCGGCGAAGGTGTCCGGGCTCTCCGACGCCCGCATCATGGGGCGCCACGTCATCCGGCAGGTCTACGCGCCGCTCATCATCCAGTCGGCGTTGACCGCCGGCATGGCGATGGGCATGCAGGCCGGGCTGCAGTTCCTCGGCATCGGCGGCGGAACGACGCCGGGCTGGGGCGCGATGATGAACGAGGGTTTCCGGGTGATGCGCACCGACCCGCTGCTGCTGCTCTGGCCATCGCTCGCGCTCGGCATCTCGATCGCCGCGCTCGCGGTGCTCGGATCCACGCTCGCCGACGTCATCAGCGTGAAGACGCCGACGATCTCCCGCCGGAAGCGCCGCGCGCTGGCCGCGCAGCGCTCGGCGCGGCACGGGGCAGAGGCGATGAACACGGCCACGGGCTCGATCTCGCACGAGGCGGTCGACTCGGTGGTGCGGATCGAGAACCTCCGCGTCAGCTACGAGACCCCCCGCGGACCCGTCGAGGTGGTGCACGGCATCACCCTCGACGTCGCCCCCGGCGAGGTGCTCGGCATCGTCGGGGAGTCAGGATCGGGCAAGTCGCAGACGGTGTTCTCGATGCTCGACCTGCTGCCCAAGGCCGGCCAGTACACCGCGGACTCGATCTGGATCGGCGGCCAGGACGTCACATCGCTCGGCCGCAAGGAGCGCGCACGCCGGCTCGGCCACGAGATCGGCTACGTGCCACAGGAGCCGATGACGAACCTGGACCCCTCGTTCACGATCGGCCACCAGCTCACCGAGCCGTTGCGCAGCGTGCATGGCATGAGCCGTGCCGACGCGAAGGCACGCGCGCTCGCGATGCTCGAGCGCGTCGGGATCGCCGACCCCGCCCGCCTGATGCGCTCCTACCCCCACGAGCTCTCCGGCGGCATGGCCCAGCGCGTGCTCATCGCCGGCGCGATCGGCGGCAAGCCGTCTGTGCTGGTCGCCGACGAGCCGACCACGGCCCTCGACGTGACGGTGCAGGCCGAGGTGCTCGAGCTGCTGCGCGAGCTGCAGCAGGAGTACCGGATGGCGCTCGTCATCGTCACCCACAACTTCGGCGTCGTCGCCGACATCTGCGACCGCGTCGTCGTGATGCGCAACGGCTCCATCGAGGAGATCGGGTCTGCCGCCCAGATCTTCTCTGCGCCGGAGAGCGCATACACCCGCGCGCTCATCGCCGCGTCGCTCGACGGGGCAGAGAGCCGCTCCGCTCTGGACGCGGCACACGACGCACGGTCTGCACGGGCTGACGCCCACCATGACGAAACGGATGCCTCGACCGAGGCGGATCTGAAGGAGGTGCGCGTATGAGCGCGACCGACAAGCCCCTGCTCGAGGTGTCCGACCTCGTCGTCGACTACGGCACGCGGCGCAAGCCCGTGCGTGTGCTGCACGAGGTGTCCCTCACGGTGAACGCCGGCGAGTGCCTCGGCCTGGTCGGCGAGTCCGGGTCAGGCAAATCCACCCTCGGCAAGGCCGTTCTCGGGCTGGTGCCGGTGGCCGGCGGCCGGATCAGCTTCGACGGTCGCGACATCACCCACGCGAAACGGCGTGAGCGGCGCGAGCTCGCCGCCGACATCCAGGTGGTGTTCCAAGACCCGTACGGTTCGCTGGACCCGCTGATGACGGTCGGGGATATCCTCGCCGAGCCGCTTGCCACCGCCGGCACGGGTCGGCGCGAGGCGAAGGCCGCGGTCGCCGAGATGTTGGACAGGGTCGAGCTGCCCTCGCACGTGCTCGACCGCTACCCGAGCGAGTTCTCCGGCGGCCAGCGGCAGCGCATCGCGATCGCCAGGGCGCTCGTGCGCCGTCCGAAGCTCATCATCTGCGACGAGCCTGTCAGCGCGCTTGACCTCACTACTCAGGCGACGATCCTCGACCTGCTGATCGAGCTGCAGCGCGACACCGGGGTCTCCTACCTCTTCGTCTCGCACGACCTGGGCGTCGTGCGCCGGGTCTGCCACCGGGTGGCCGTGATGTACCGCGGCAACCTCGTCGAGACCGGCGACGGCGAGCAGGTCACCCGGGCGCCGGAGCACCCGTACAGCACCCGCCTGCTGATGGCCTCTCCCGTGGCCGACCCGGTCGGGCAGGCCGAGCGCCGCCGGGCCTGGCTGGAGCTACGGCAGGAGCAGGCGGCCGTGTGATCACAGCCCCGGGGTGGGCACGTCGAACGACGTGCCCACCCCGGGGCTTCGTCATGCCGGCGGTGATGCTCCGCGCGCACAACCAGCGGGCATAGACAGTGCGCACAGACAACGAGGCGGGACTGCCCCATCCAGACAGCCCCGCCTCAGCATGTGGGGCGTGCGAGTGCGCGCCCCGGTCCAGGTGCGGCCTAGCCGCTGACGACCTGCGGCTCCGCGACGGCCTTCAGGCCCTCGACGCCGAACTCGCGGCCGTAGCCGGACTGCTTGGCGCCGCCGAAGGGCACCATCGGGTGCAGCCCGCCGTGCGAGTTGATCCAGACGGTGCCCGCCTGCAGGCGGGCCGCGATCTGGCGGGCCGCATCGCGGTCGGACGACCAGACGGAGGCGCCGAGGCCGAATTCGAGCTCGTTGGCGAGCCCGAGCACCTCGTCGAGGTCGGTGTACCGGATCACCGGCAGCGCCGGGCCGAACTGCTCCTCGACCACGAGGTCGTTGTGCGGGTCGATGTCGGCGACGATCGTCGTCGGATAGAAGTTGCCGACGGCGTCATGGTCGGGGTCGCCGCCGAGCACGACGCGCGCGCCCGAGGCCTTGGCCGACTCCACCAGGCGGTGCACGATGTCGTACTGGCCACGGTTCTGCAGCGGGCCCAAAACGTTCTGCTCGTCGAGCCCGACGCCCATCGGTACGTCCTTGGCGAAGGCGACGAGGTGCTCGACCACCTGCTCGTAGACCGAGTCGTGCACGTACAGGCGCTTCAGCGCTGCGCAGGTCTGGCCGGTGTTGATGAACGCGCCCCAGAACAGGTCGGCGGCGATCGCCGCCGGGTCCACATCCGGCAGCACGATGCCGGCATCGTTGCCGCCGAGCTCGAGGGTCAGACGGGTGATGTTGTTGGCGCTCGCCTCGATGATGCGCTTACCGACGCCGGTCGAGCCGGTGAACATGATCTTGCCGACCAGCGGGCTCTTCGTGAGCGCGTCACCGACCGTGCGGCCGGGGCCGGCGACGATGTTCAGCACGCCGGCAGGCAGCACCTCGTTCATCACCGCGACGAGGGCCAGTCCGGAGAGGGTCGTGGTCTCGGCCGGCTTCGCCACGACGGCGTTGCCCATGCGCAGCGACGGCGCAATCTGCCAGATGGCGATCATCATGGGCCAGTTCCACGGGGTGATCGCGCCGACGACGCCGATCGGCCGGTAGTGCATCTCGGCGTAGCTCTCGCCGTCGTCGACGAGCACCTCGACCGGCATCGGGGTGTCAGCGGCGGTGCGGAGCCAGATGGCGCAGGCCGACACCTCGAAGCGCGCGTTCGGACCGTTCAGCGGCTTGCCCTGCTCGCGAGAGAGCAACTCGGCGAGCGGCTCAGCCGCGGCCTCGATCGCGTCGGCCGCACGGTGCAGATAACCGCGACGCTCCTCGTCGCCGAGCGCGGCCCAGCCCGGCTGCGCGGCGACCGCGCGGTCGATCACCGCGTCGAGGGCGGCGACATCCTGCACCGGGGCGGTGCCGATCAGCGCGCCAGTCGCGGGATCGTGGACCTCGCGAGTCGTGCCCCCCTGGGGCGTGATCGCCGCGAGAAGTGTGTCGTAGTTGTGCATGGGTCCTCCACTGTGAGTCCGGTGTGTTCCCACGATAGGTGTGGTGCGGCAACAGGGCATTGACCGATGCGGCACAGGAGTTGACGATGCGCGAAGAGAGCCGGCCCCGTCATTCCGCTCCGGCCGCCCCAGGTGGGAGGGTCGTAGAAACTTCAACGGAGAGGGCGTCATGGCAGCCGCAGACACAACAGGGCAGCGCGGGGTACCGCAGAGCGTCATCGTGGTGGGGGCGGGCTCGGCCGGCTCCGTCATCGCGCGGCGCCTGGTCGACGCCGGTGTGCGTGTGCACCTGCTCGAGGCCGGCGGTGACGACAGCAACCCGGCCATCCACGACCCGAGCCGCATGGGCGAGCTCTGGCACAGCCCGGACGACTGGGACTACTTCACCGTGCCGCAGGAGCACGCCGCCGGTCGGCGCCTGCATCTGCCCCGTGGCAAGGTGCTCGGCGGCTCCCATTCGTTGAACGCCATGATCTGGGTGCGTTGCGCACCGGCGGACTTCGACCACTGGGCGGCTCTCGGCAACGACGGCTGGGCCTGGAGCGACGTGCTCCCGGTCTACAAGCAGATCGAGCGCTTCACCGGGCGGGCGCCGCTCGACGCGCAGGCCGCCGCGCTCCGCGGGCACGACGGCCCCCTCGACGTGACCGACACCTTCGAGCTCGAGCCGATTCAGGCGGCGATCATCGAAGCGGCGGTGCAGGGCGGGCTGGAACACAACCCCGACTACAACGGGCAGAGCCTCGACGGGGTGTCGCAGCAGCAGCTGACCATTCGAGACGGGCAACGGCTGAACAGCTACATGGCTTACGTCAAGCCCGTCGCCGACTCCGAGCTGCTCACGGTGAGCACCGGATGCCACGTGCACCGGCTCCTCTTCGACGCCCCGCGTGACGGCGCCGCACCGCGCGTGATCGGTGTCGAGTTCGAGCAGGGCGGCGAGGTGCAGACGCTCCTCGCCGACGAGGTCGTGCTGGCGGCCGGGGCCCTCGACTCGCCACGGGTGCTGCTGCGTTCCGGCATCGGTCCGGCGAGCGAGCTCGGCGCGCACGGCATCCGCTCGGTCGTCGACCTGCCCGGAGTCGGCAAGAACCTGCACGACCACCTGCTCGCCCCCGTCATCTTCGCGACGGAACGGCCCATCGACCCACCCCGCCCCGGCGTCTCGGTGACCCAGTCGCACCTGTTCTGGAGGAGCCTGCCCGAGCTGGAACTGCCGGACACCCAACCCATCCACTTCAGCGTGCCGATGTACCAGGACGGCATGACGGGGCCAGACTCCGGCTTCTCGCTGATGGCCGGGATCGTCACCCCGAAAAGCCGCGGCTCGGTCACCCTCAGCGGCCCGGCGCCGCACGATCCGCTGCTGATCGACCTCGCCGCGCTCGAAGACGAGGACGACGTGCGCTCGCTCGTCGCCTCGGTGCGGCAGTGTCGGCAGATCGGGCGCGAGCAGGCGCTCGCCGGAGAATGGGGGGCCAGCGAGGTCTACCCGGCCACCGAGATCGGCGGTGCGGATGTCGACGAGGAGGCCGCGCTGCGCGACTACGTGCGCGCGCACGCCGTCACCTACCACCACCAGGTCGGCACGTGCACGATGGGCGTCTCGGTCGAGGCCGGCGCCGTCGTGACGCCGCGCCTCCGCGTGCACGGGGTCGACGGGCTCCGCGTCGCCGACGCGTCGATCATGCCGCGGGTCACGACGGGCAACACGAACGCACCCGCCGTGCTCATCGGCGAGCAGGCCGCCCGCTTCATCCTCGCCGGGGAGTAGGCCATCGGCGGGACGCGGGTCTTCGACGGGGCGGCGGCGGGCGGCGGGGCGCGCATCACGGCGCACTTCGCGCGGCACACGCCGGAGGAGCAGGAGTGGAGCTACCTGTCGCCGAGCTACGCGTCGGTGGCGCTCGGCGACTGGCGGCCGGGCGCCGACGGGCAGCCGTTCGCGGCCCTCGTCGCCGCGGCACGGGCGGAGGGCATCGGGCGGTTGAACGTGGAGGCCGCGGCATCCGACGATCTGGCGGCGGCGGAGCTGATGGCCAACGGACTGCGGCCGGGGGCCATCTTCGCTGCGCGTGACGTGGCCGTGCCCGATGCGGCGGCCCGCAGGGTCGATGCCCGGCGGCGGGATGCGGCCGGCATCCGCCCGGCAACCGCGGGTGACCGGGCCGCGCTGTCGGCGCTGGCCAGGGAGGAGGCACTGTTCCAGGCGGCCAACACGACGGCGGGCACCTCACTCCACCAGCCGCCGGCCCTGTTCGACGGCATCGTCGACGGCTGGCTCCTCGATCCCGGCACCGCCGTGTTCATGGCGGAGGCCGCGGATGGTCGGGGCGGCCCAGCCGGCATGGTCGTGGTTCAGGATGTCGCTGCATCGGCCGCGGAGCGGGCGCTCGGGCTGCCGGAGCGCCATGGCTACCTTTCCGTGCTGAGCGTGACGGCGTCGGCGCGAGGCCGCGGCATCGGCGGAGCGCTTGCCGACCGGGCGATGGAGTGGCTGAGCGCGGCCGGCCTCAGCCGGGTCGCGCTGCACTACATCGCCGACAACCCGGCATCCGCCCCGTTCTGGGCCGGCCGTGGCTTCGCCCCGCTCGTGGTCTCCTACTCCCGGAGTTGCTCCGACCGGGATCAGGAGTAGCGCAGCGGGCGGCGTTCGACTCAGTCAGTGTTCGACTCGGTCAGGGTTCGAGCGTGCTGGTGCGCAGCAGCGGGCGCACCACCGTCCAGGCGAGCGTGCCGGCGACGACAGCGGAGATCGCGATGGTCAGCGCCATGGCGAGCGCCGTCGCCCCACCGAGTGCCGCAAGCGGGGCGACGATCGGGCCGACGACGAACATCGCCGTGCCCAGTACGGCCGAGGCGGTGCCGGCGCGCTCCGAGTGCCCGCCGAGCGCCAGCGTCGTGCCGTTCGGGCCGCCGACGCCACCGCAGAACAGATAGACGGCGAGCACGATGAGCACCCCGACCACGCCGCCCCCGGCGAGCACGACGAGAAGCAGTGCAGCGGCGGCGAGGGCCGTGGCGGCCTGGCCGGCGAGGTACATCCGCACGGGGCCGAAGCGGCTCACCGCCAGCCTGCTCAGCTGCGCACCGCCCATGTTGGCCAGGGCGTTCGCGGCGAAGCAGATGCTGAACAGCTGCGGGCTCAGCCCGAACTCGTCCTGCAACACGAAGCTCGACATCGACAGGTAGCTGAAGAAGGCGACGCCGCCGGCCGCCGAGACGATCAGCATGACGACGAACAGCCGGTCGCGCGCAAGCACGCCGAAGTGCTGCGCCGTCGTGCCGAACCCGCCGCCGTGCCGCTGCTCCGGCGGCAGCGTCTCTCTCAGCAGCACGAGGGTGAGCACGAAGATGGCGGTGCCGATTCCGGCCAGCACACCGAAGATGCCGCGCCAGTCCATGACCAGGGCGAGCTGGCCGCCGATGACCGGGGCGATGATGGGCGCCGACGCCCCGACCAGCGCGAGCAGCGACAGCATGCGCGAGAGCTCTGTTCCGCTGTACATGTCGCGCGCGATGGCGAGGGTCACCACGATGCCGGCCGAGCCCGCGAGCCCCTGCAACAGCCGGGCGACGAGCAACACCTCGATCGTCGGCGCGAAGACGCAGGCCAGCGAGAACAGCGCGAACAGCGCGACGCCGATGAGGATCGGCGTGCGCCGGCCGAAGCGATCGCTGAGCGGGCCGGCGATGAGCTGGCCGAGGCCGAGCCCGATCATGCACACCGACATGGTCGCCTGTGCGAGGGCGTCGCTGGTGCCGAGGGTCGCCGCCAGCTGCGGGAGCGTCGGCATGTACAGGTCCATCGAGAGCGGCCCGAAGGCCTCGAGCGCTCCGAGCAGCAGCACGCTGCGACGCACGCTCATGATGCGCACGGGTGAGACGGTGGTCATGGGGTCCCGATTCAAACGAGGTGGCGGATGCCGCGCAGGCGGCGGCCGGGGCGGCATCCGTTGGGTGCAGGCGGCGGCTACAGCCGCAGGGTGCGGCGGATCCAGCTGTCGCGGGCGGCAAGGGCCGCACGCGAGACGATCGCGTCGGGGGAGAACCCGGAGAAGCCGTGGTACGCGCCGGCCCAGACGTGCAGCTCGGCCTGGCCGCCGCTCGCCCAGATGCGCATCGCGTAGTCGACGTCCTCGTCGCGGAACACCTCGGCAGAGCCGACCTCGATGTAGGCGGGCGGCAGCCCGCCGAGGTCGGTCGCGCGCGCCGGCGCGGCGTAGGGCGACACGGCGTCGGTGAAGCGCTGCGCGCCGAGCAGGGCGTTCCAGCCGGTGTCGTTGTTGTTGCGGTCCCAGGCCCCGATGCCGTCGTACTGGTGGCTCGACACCGTCTCGTTTCGGTCATCGAGCATCGGGCAGTTCAGCAGCTGGCCGGCCAGGGCGGGGCCGCCGCGGTCGCGGGCCATCAGGGCGACGGCGGCGGAGAGCAGCCCGCCCGCGCTGGCGCCGGAGACCAGGAGCCGGTCGGGGTCGACGCCGAGCTCCTCCGCGTTGGCCGCGAACCACTCGAGCGCGGCGTAGCAGTCCTCCGCGGCCGCCGTGCCCGGGTGTTCCGGGGCGAGGCGATACTCCACGGCGACTCCGACGATGCCGTAGGTCAGCGCGAGTTCGATGAGCTCTCCCGTGCCGAAGAAGCGGGTGCCGAGCACCATGCCGCCGCCGTGGATGCCGAGCACGCCGGGTGCTGGCGGGCCGACCGTGCCCGCCGCCGTGTCGCGCCGCGGCCGGATGACGGTGATCTCCACGTCTGGCGCCCCGGCGGGGCCGGGGATGACCCGGTTCTCCCAATCGATCGGCAGCTCGCCGACCTGGGCCTGGATGGGCGGGATGATCGTGGCGAAATGCGCGCGGTTGGCGAGGATGCTGTGCGCGCGCAGCGGGATCCGCTCGACGAGGGCGAGGAAGGCGGCCAAGCCGTCGACCAGCTCCGGATCGTAGGGAACGGGGGTCGGCTTCATCGCTCGTCCACGATCTGGAGCGTGCGGCGGAGCCAGGAGTTGCGGGTGGCCAGGGCGGCCCTGGCGATCTCGGAGCCCGGTGCGTACATGTCGAAGCCGTGGAACCCGCCGGCCCAGATGTGCAGTTCGGCGTTGCCGCCCGTCGCCCAGATGCGGCTCGCGTAGTCGACATCCTCGTCGCGGAACATCTCGGCGGCCCCGGCCTCGATGAACGCCGGCGGCAGGCCGCTGAGGTCGGTGGCCCGGCTGGGCGCAGCGTAGGGAGAGGCGTCGGTGCTGAGGGCGAGCTCCTCGCCGAGCACGCAGCGCCAGGCCAGCAGGTTCGCGTCGCGCATCCAGGTGCCGATGCCGTCGTACTGGAAGCTGGCGACCGTGCTGTTGGTATTGTCGAGCATCGGGCAGAGCAGCAGCTGGCCGGCCAGGGCGGGGCCGCCCCGATCCCGGGCGAGCAGGGCGACGGCCGCCGAGAAGCCGCCGCCGGCGCTTCCGCCCATGATGACGATGCGCTCAGGGTCGACGCCGATCTCGGCGGCGTGCTCCGACATCCAGCTCACGCCGGCGTAGCAGTCCTCGACGCCGGCGGGGAAGGGGTGCTCGGGGGCGAGACGGTACTCGACGTTCACCGCGACGACGCCGAGCTCGACGACGAGCTGGATCAGCCGCTCAGCCTCCCAGTGTCGGTGGCCGATGATCATGCCGCCGCCGTGGATGTTGAACAGGCCGGGCAGCGCCGGGGCGGCCGCGCTGTGGCCGCGCGGCCGGAAGACGGTGATCTCGAGGTCGGGCGCGCCCGCCGGGCCAGGGATGACGCGTTCCTCGCTGTCGACGGGGCGGTCGCCGATCGCCTCGGCCGGGGCGGGGAAGGCGGTGGCCAGGCCGGGGCGGGTCGCCGGCAGCGTCTCCCAGGAGAGCGGCGGCTGCGGGTTGGCGGCCATGAACTCGAGCACGGGCAGCATCTCGGGGTCGAACGGAACGGGCACCGGAACGGTGCGGTCTGTTGTCGTCATGGCGGTCACGGCCCTTCGGGATCGACGATGCCGTTGTCTGCCCAGAAGGGCGCGACACGGGCGCGGAGGGCGTCGGCGCCGACGCGCTCGACGAGGTGGATGGCCGCGAAGTTCTGCTCAAGCTGCTCTAGGCGCGTCGCGCCGAACAGGGTCGTGGTGTTCGCGGGGTGGGTCAGGGTGAACGCGATGGCCAGCTGTGCCGGGGTTGCGCCCAGCTCCTCGGCGAGGGCGGTGACGGCCGGGACCGAGTCGATGATGGCCGCACGGATGCCGCCGGGGTCGCGGCCGACCTCGCGCTCCGGCGCGATCTTGCCGGCGAGGATGCCGCCTTCCATCACGTCGGAGGCCTGCATGGTGATGCCCTGCTCCCAGAGCCGGGAGAACGGCTCGCCATCGGGGATGGAGCGGCGGGAGACGCTGTACTTCAACTGGGCGATCTGCGGGCCGGGCACCCCCTCGGCCGCCGCGATGTCCAGGAGCGCCTGGATGTTCGTGGCCGACCAGTTGTTGACGCCCCAGGCCCGGATGATCCCGGACTCCTGCAGCCCGGCGAGGTCGTGCACGAGGTCGCGCAGCTCGAGGTCGTCGCGGCGCAGGTCGCCGAGGATCACGAGGTCGGAGTAGTCGGTGCCGACCCGGAACAGGGCACGTTCCAGCTGCGGGCGGAAGCCGTCGGGGCCGAATCCCTCGACCCAGAGCTTCTCCGAGAGCAGGTAGTCGGCGCGGTTGATGCCCGCGGCCCGCACGATGGCGGAGAACAGCACATCGGTGAAGGCGGGCGGCCCACCGGGGAAGGCGTACACGCCGACATCGAACAGGTTGATGCCGCGGGCGATGGCCGTCTGCACGAGCCCGACGGCGTCTTCGAAGTGCATCCGGTCGTAGGCGTGCCACGAGCCGAGCGAGAGCACGGAGGCCTCGATGCCGGAGGTGCCGATGCCGCGCCGGGGGATGACGGGCGCCGCGGTGGGCGGGGCGGTGGGTGTCATGGTGCTCTTCCTTCTTCTGAGCGCGGCCGGCTAGGGCAGGCGGGGGTCGATGACGGCTTTGATCTCGCCAAGGGCAGACATGGTGGCGATCTTGGCTGACGCCTGCGAGAGGCCGACGGGCTCGCTGAACAGCTCGTCCCAGGGCATCCGTTCGGCAAAGGCGCGGAAGAACTCGATGGCCCGGTAGTAGTCGGAAATGTCGCCGTTGAGCGAGCCGACGAGCGTGAGTTCCTTGCCCATGATCGCCGAGAGGGTGATCGGCTGGCCGGTGGGGCCGGTCGAGCCGACGACGACGACGGTTCCGCGCTGGGCGGCCATCGCGATGGCCTCCGGCCCGACGCTGGGGGCGCCGGCGAAGTCGAGGACGAGGTCGGCGCCCTGCCCGTCGGTGAGCTCGAGCACCCGCGCGATGGTGGCCTCCGAGCCGTCGGCGATGTCGACGACGGCGTCGGCGCCGAAGCGGCGCGCGGCGGCCAGGCGCTCGGCGGGGGCCCCGACGGTGATGACGGTGCCGGCACCGGAGAGGTGCGCGACGGCCGTCGCGAAGATGCCGAGGGCGCCGGAGCCCTGCACCACCACGCGCGAACCGGGCCGCACGCCGCCCGCCCGCTGGAATGCGCGCAGCACTGTCTTCGCCGCGCAGCCGGCCATCGACGCCCAGGTGTCCTTGACCTCTTCCGGCAGCAGCAGCTTGGCCGCGCCGGGGGTGACGTAGGCGTACTCGGCGAGCCCCGCGGTCGCATAGGGCGCGACATCCGAGCGCTGCAGGAAGCCGTAGCCGCGCTTCGAGCAGGCGACGGGCTCGCGCAGCACGGTGCAGCCGAAGCACTGCCCGCAGGTGGACTCGGACCAGCCGATGCGGTCGCCGACCGCGAGGCTGCGGCCGAGGGCGTCGCTGGTTCCGGGGCCGAGCGCGACGATCTCGCCGACCATCTCGTGGCCGAGGACCATCGGCAGCATGCCCGGGAAGGTCATCTTGCCGTGCCAGATCTCGATATCGGTGCCGCAGAGCGTCGTGCAGGCGACGCGCACGAGCGCCGCCCCGGCCTCAATCTCGGCCGGGAGTGGAATCTCCTGCAGCGTGAGAGCCTCTCCGTGGGCGGTCAGCACGGCCGCACGGGTTGATGTCGGAAGGGAAATCGTCATTGAATGCTCCTTTGTCCGGCCTGTCGGATCGCAACACTGTCGACCCCGCCGCCGGTTTGGGATATTCTACATACGTTGACATAAATTGCGAACCTCTCAAGGAGGAGATGTGCTGCGAACTGATCGGGACGTATCCGATGCCCCAGCCGACTTGGTGTTCCGCGGCGGGACCGTGCTGACCCTGGATGCCGCGGGCACGCGCGGGACGGCGGTCGCTGTGCGGCACGGGCGGATCGTGCTCGTCGGCGGCGATGACGAGGTGCTCGCACTCATCGGGCGCCGCACCCGAGTGGTCGAGCTCGAGGGTCGTGCCGTCATCCCCGGCATCAACGACTCGCACCTGCACGCGACCTGGCTCGGCGCCATGTGGCCGAACACCGTGTTCGGGGCCGCGGACGCGCAGGCCGGCGCGCCCGCCTTCGAGGGTGACCCGCACGATGCGGCACCCGCCGCGCCGCTGGTCGGCAGCGCCGCCGAGATCCGGGCGGCGATCCTCCGCGCAGGCGAGCTCGCCGCCTCCCTGGGCATCACGAGCTACACCGAGCCGGGCCTCGGCCCTGGCGAGGACGCCGGGGCGACGGGCTGCTTCAGCCAGGCGGTGCTCGACGAGTACATCGTGCTCGAGGCGGAGCGGGCGCTCACCGCGCGGGTCAACGTGCTCATGCTCTTCGGCGTGCTCGACGGCCCGAGCGAACTGCACAGCTTCAGCTCGCGACTGCGCGCCACCGTGCGCGAGACCGAGCGCCCGGCCTGGCTCCGGATCGCCGGGGTGAAGATCTTCGCCGACGGCATCCCGCCCATGCTGCAGGCCTGGACGCGCCGGAGCTATCCGGACGGATCCTCGGGGGGCCTGCTCGTCACCGGCCTGGATGCCGCGGAGCGCGAGGCGAATCTGCGCCAGATGATCCGCACCGCCCACCGGGCCGGCTTCCAGGTGGGCGTGCACGCGACGGGCGACCGCACCATCGAGGTCACAGCGGATGCCGTCGCGGAGGCGATGGCCGAGGAGCCGACCGAGCTGCGCCACTATGTCATCCATGGCGATCTCGTCACCGGCGAGACGCTGGCGGTGATGGCGCGCCTCGGCATGGGCCTCAACGTGCAGGCCGGCATCGCCGTGCAGACCTCGGCCTGGGTGGCCGGGGTGCTCGGCGAGGAGGTGGCCGCCGCCGCGTGGCCGCTCGCCGACACGCTCGCCGCCGGCGTCTCGCTGTCGTTGAGCTCCGACGCCCCCATCCTCAGCCCCGACTGGCGCGAAGGCGCCGCGGCGGCCGACGCCTGGATGGGTCCGGCCGCCCCGGGCGCGGAGGAGGAGCGGATGCTCGCCCTGCTGCACGCGTACACCGTCGCCCCTGCACGCCAAGACGGCGCGGACGCCTGGAAGGGCACACTCGAGCCGAAGAAGGTCGCCGACCTCATCGTGCTCTCGGCCGACCCGCTGACTCTCACGCCGGCCGACCTCCCCGGCGTCTCGATCGACATGACCGTCGTCGACGGCGATGTCGTGTTCGAGCGCGCGGTGGCACTGATCGGCTGACGCTGGGCCCCAAACGCCGGCGGCCCCCGCGAACTGCGGGGGCCGTCGGCGTTGCGGGAGGAGGTCAGGCGAGCAGCTGCCCGCCGTCGACCGGCAGGCTGACGCCCGTGATGTGACCGGCGCCCGGCCCGGCGAGGAACACCACGGCGGGCGCGACATCCTCGACGGCGGCGAGCACGCCGAGCGGAACCCGCGCCTCCCAGGCGGTGCGAGCAGGCGAGCCCTCCGGCATGCCCATCTGCAGCATGGGGGTCAGCACGGGGCCGGGGGCGACGGCGTTGACGCGGATGCCGTGGCCGGCCAGTTCGATCGCCGCCCAACGGGTGAGCGAGTCGACGGCGGCCTTGCTCGACTCGTATGCGCCCATGCCGGGCGTCGGCTGCCTGCCGCCGATCGACGAGATGTTGACGATCGTGCCGCGGGTGCCAGCGGCGATCATGTGGTTCGCGACGGCCTGGGTCGCGTTGAACGTGCCGACGATGTTGACGTCGACGATCGAGCGGTACGCCTCGGCCGCCAGCTCGGTAATGGCCCCGTGCACCGAGAGGATGCCGGCGTTGTTCACGAGCACGTCGATGGGGCCGTGTTCTTCGGCCACCGCGGCCACCGCGCCGGTGACGGCCGCGGGGTCGGTGATGTCGAGGGCGACGGATGCCGCGCCGATCTCGGCGGCGACGGCCGCGACGGCGTCAGCGTTCACGTCGGCCAGCACGACGCGGTCGCCCTGGTCGAGGAACGCCTGGGCGATGCCGCGGCCGATGCCGCCGCCTCCGCCGGTGATGAGCACGGTACGGGATGTGGTCACGATGGAAACTCCTTTGTCTCACGCCACCTCGGCGCGCATGGGGTTATATTATACGAACGTAGAAAATAAAGCGATGTCGCTTCGAGGAGGCCCCCATGAGTTTTGAAGGAACCGTCCCCACCCGCCGTCTCGGCCCGGTCGGCCCCCAGGTGCCGGTGTTCGCGCTGGGCTCCTGGAGCACCTGGGACCGGATGGAGTTCGACGACTCCGTCGCCCTCATCCGGCGCGCGGCGGATGTCGGTGCCGCCTTCTTCGACGTCGCGCACTACAACATGGGCCCGCACGCCGAGAACGCCCGCACCGACCTGATCTTCGGCGAGGCGGTGCGTGCGGCCGGCCTGGCCCGCGCGGACTACCTACTCTGCGGCAAGCTCTGGCTCTGGGAGTACCCGACCACGAGCTTCGCCAGCCAGATGCAGACCTCGCTCTCGCGCATCGGCATCGACAAGGCCGACACGGTCGTCGTCGGCGACTACATGAGCCCGATCGACGTGCGGCAGGTCGTCGCCGACGTCGCCGCCGAGATTGCGGCCGGGCGCTTCGACAGCTGGGGCGTCAACAACTGGCAGGCGGCCGACATTACCCTCGCCCTCGACTTCGCCGAGGCGGAGGGGCTGACGCCGCCCACCTTTGCACAGCTGAAGTACGGGCTGGTCCGGCGCACCATGGCAGAGGGGGAGCACTACGGTGAGCTGTTCCGCTCCGGCCGGCTCGCGCTGCAGGCGTCCGACATCTTCGAGGGCGGCATCCTGGCCGGCAAGCTCGTCCCCGCGCGCAAGATCGGCGCCGACGTCGGCGGCATCCGGGAGCAGATCGTCGCCGCGTACCCCGAGGTCGAGCGCATCGCCACGGGCCTGGGGGCGACGCCGACGCAGCTCGGCATCGCCTTCTGCCTGGCCAACCCGGCCACCGCGAACGTGCTGTTCGGGGTGTCACGGCTCGAGCAGCTCGAGGACAACCTCGGCGCCCTGGCGCTGCTGGAGCGCATCGGCGCCGAGGCGATCCGCTCGGCGACGGCCGAGCTCTGGCTCGACCGGGGGGTCAATGCCGACGGCAGCTGGTAGCCGCTCAGCCCAGGAAGGCGATCGCCGCCGCGCGGAATTCGGGCGAGGTGAGCGCGCCGCGGTGGTCGCCGGGCACCCGGAGCAGCGCGGAGTCGGGCACGAGCGCGACGAGGCCATCGATGCCGCCCGTCATCATGTCGTCGCTGCCGGCCACGAACAGCGTCGGCACCCGCGGTGCGCCGGACGGCGTGGCGTCGTCCGCCTGCGCGCCCGGCAGGAATGGCTCGCTCGCCAGCCCGTCGATGAGGGCGATGAGCGCCTCGCTGTCGTTGCCGGGGGCCGTTACCATCTGCGCCATCATGCCGACGAGCGGTGAGGTGGGCTCGGCGCTGCCGGCGGCGACGGCGCGCAGCTCGGCGGTGTCGAGCTGCGCGAACGGCTCGAACGGGCTGATGCCGCCGAGCACGAGCCGGCGCACGCGCGGGCTCGCCGCGGGCAGCTCCCAGGCCAGGCGGGCACCGAGCGAGTAGGCGACGACGTCGGCGTGCTCGGCACCGGATGCCGCGACCGCCGCGTCGACGGCCTCGCCGAGTGCCCGGACGACCGCGCTCGTCTCCGCGCCCTCCGTGATGGCCGCAGTGCTGTCGCCGTGGCCGGGCAGGTCGATCACGACCGCCGTGCGCCCGGCGGCGGTGACGGCATCCGGCCAGCCGGCGGCCACCCAGTCGGCGTCGCCGGAGGACGCGAAGCCGTGGATGAGCACGACGGGGGCGCCGGTGCTCGCGCCGGCGGGGGAGAAGGTCTGCTGGGAGAGGGGCATGTCGCACTCGCATTCGCTCGGGGCGCCTCGTCGCGCCATTCGTTATTCTACGCGTGTTGAAACTGAGGCATCGATGGGCGAAAGAAGATTGCACTTTTATTGTCAACGCTTGTAGAGTTTCCGTACACCGCGACCAGACGCGGGTCGAGCGACGACGCCGGCCCCGCACTCAAGGAGAAAACCATGACGGCAACGCAGCCGACCACCGCATCAACCCCCGCAGCGATCCTCGACATCGCGATCGGCTTCATGGGGGCCAAGCAGCTCTTCGCCGCCAGCCGCGTCGGCCTCTTCACCGCGCTCGCCGAGGGCCCCCGCTCGCTCGAGGAGCTCGTCGGGGCGACCGGCGTGAACGCCCAGCAGCTGCGCATCCTCGCCGACAGCATGACGGCGCAGGGCCTGCTCACCCGCGAGGCCGGCCGCTACGCGCTGACCCCGGATGCCGCCGCCTACCTCACCGCGGACGGCGCCGGCATCGACCTCACCCCCTTCCTCGCTTTCCTCAACGACATCAGCTACAAGCAGTGGCTGCGCTACGACGACACCGTCGACTCCGGCGAAGCCGGGACCCTGGAGCTGGACGAGGCCGGCTGGGGTGACTTCATGGCCGGCGTCATGACCTACAACGAGTTGCACGCAGAGCAGCTCGCCGCCCACTTCGACTTCTCCCGCTACCGCAACGCGCTGGACTTCGGCGGCCTCAGCCCTGCCTTCGCCGTGAACGGCATGAAGGCCAACCCCGAGCTGAACACCCGCTTCGTGTTCGCCCCCGACTTCACCGACTCGGTGCAGCAGGCCGTCGAGGCGGCCGGCCTGGCCGAGCGCTCCACCGTCGAGGGCGGCGACACCGAGACCGCGCAGCCGGGCGGCGAGCACGACCTGGTGCTCGTGAACCACGTCATCCACCGCTTCGACGACGCGCAGAACCGCGTGATCTTCGCCAACGCGCGCGCCGCGGCCGCGCCGGGCGCGCACCTGGTCGTGCTCGACTTCTTCCTCGACGACAACCCGGTGCAGCGCAAGATCGACGCCCTGCACGCCGGCGAGTACTTCAACATCGACGGAACCGTCGTCTACCCGGAATCGACGGTGGCCGAGTGGCTTGCCGCGACCGGCTGGAAGCCCGTCGAGACGATCGCGCTGCCCGGCAGCCCGCGCATCCTCGTGGCCGAGGCGGTCTAGTCGCCCGAGCGCTCCGCCCGAGCGCACGACCACTCGCCGGCCGGGCACCCTTGCCCGGCCGGCGGAGTGCACCCCAGAACCGTCAAGGAGCGCAATGTTCGTCTCGACCGTCAGCGGCCCCAGCGCGCCGCACGCACTCGGTGTCACCCTCCCGCACGAGCACCTCATCGCGAACTTCGCGACGCCGGAGGAGTCGGATGAGGGCTGGCGCCGCATCGGCCGCACGCGCCCGACGGCCGCCGCCGAGGCAGCCTTCTATGGGGCAGCGGTCGGCATCGAGATGCTGGGCGCGCTCAATCTGGGCGCCCCGAACCGCGACAACATGCGCCTGGACCACGAGCTGCTGGCCATCGCCGAGGCCGGCGAGTTCGGGCGGCTCGGCGGCGGGGCCATCGTCGACCAGACGAGCATCGGCCTCGGCCGGAACCCACGCGCCCTCCGCCGGATCGCCGAGACCACCGGCCTCGCCGTCGTGATGGGGGCCGGATGGCACCACCCCGTCTGGTCCCCGGAACTGGCCGGGAGAACGGTCGAGAGCCTCGCCGCCCAGATCGCGGCGGAGATCGAGGTCGGCGTCGACGGCATCCGGGCCGGACTCATCGGCCGGGTCGGTGCGATCGATCCCGCCCGCGAGGCGGAGCGGCGACTCCTGCTGGCGGTCGCCGCCGCCGCCCGCCAGACCGGGGCGCCCGTGAGCATCACCCGCTCCGCGAGCACGGCCGACACGCTCGCCGTGCTCGACATCCTCCAGGCCGAGGGCGTGGCCGCATCCCAGATCGCGGTCGCAGACTCTGCGCCGCTCCTGGCCCGGCCGGATGAATTGGAGGCCGTGTTGGCGCGCGGCGTCTACACGCAGTTCGATCAGCTGGGAGACATCCCGACGATCCTCACCGAGGTGAGCGACCACGACATCGCCCTGGGGGTCCTCGGCCTCGCCGCCCGCGGCGTGGCCGGGCAGCTGCTGATCTCGCAGGGCGTGCGGCGCAAGATCGACCTGAACGCCTTCGGCGGCAACGGCTACGGCTTCCTCCTCGAGCAGTACCTGCCCTACCTGCGGATGCTTGGGGCGGATGACGGCCTGCTCGCGGCCCTGACCGAGGCCAACCCGCAGCGCTGGCTCAGCATCCCGGCGCAGGGGACTCGCTCGTGAGCGCCGCGATCCCGAACATCGCCGGAAAGGTGCTCACCGTCGGCGGCCCGGTGCCCCCGGAGTCGCTCGGCCAGGTGCTCATGCACGAGCACATCTTCATCGACATCCGGCGCCCGCTGCACAACCCCCGGCCGGGCTGGGGCACCCCGGAGTCGACGGAGCCGCTCAGCCTCGCGAACCTCGCCGCCGTGCGGCGGGGGCGCATCATTGAGCACAACGACCTGCTGGGCGACTTCGACGAGATGCTGGCCGAGGTGGGGGAGTTCCGCACCCTGGGCGGCGGCACCATGGTCGAGGTCTCCAACACCGGGCTCGGCCGCGACGCCCGCTCGCTGGCCAAGCTCTCCCGGGCCAGTGGTCTGCAGATTGTGATGGGCGCCGGCTGGTACGAGAAGAACTTCCACCCGGCAGACATGGACGAGAAGACCGTCGAGCAGATGAGCGATGAGATCGTCCGCGATATCGCCGTCGGCGTCGACGGCACCACGATCCGCTCCGGCGTCATCGGCGAGGTCGGCGTCGAGGGCAACCCGCTCACGCCGAACGAGCTGAAAAGCGTGCGCGCCAGCGGGCGCGCCTCGCGCATCACCGGCGCCCCGATCACCTTCCACCAGGGTGGCTTCGGCGAGGAGAAGTTCCGGGTGCTCGACATCCTCGAGGAGGAGGGCGTCGACTTCCGGAATGTGGTGATGGGTCACGCCGGCACCCTCGGAGACGACCTGCCGTTCGCGCGCCGGCTGCTGGCACGCGGTGTCCTCGTTGAGTTCGACTTCCTCGGCACGCCGGGCAGCCCATGGGGCACCCTCTGGCCCTTCACCGACCGCGCGGTCGCCACGGGCATCGCCGCGCTCGTCGACGACGGCCACGCCGACCGGATCGTGCTCGGCGGTGACGTCTGCCAGCGTGTGCAGCTGAAGCGCTACGGCGGGCACGGCTACAGCTACATCTCGGAGCACTTCCTGCCGGCGCTCGGCCGGCTCGGCGTGGGTGACGACGCCCTCCGCGCCATCATGGTCGACAACCCCGCCAGAGCGCTCACCTTCCGGGAGCCCCGCCCCGCCGCCACCGCCGGTTGAGCCTGCCCCGCTGGTTGAGCTCGTCGAAACCCCGGGGCGGTGTGTATCTGCACGTTGGCTAGAGGGGGCCGCGCCGTGAGGAACGAGCAGCGCAGCCCCTGAAGCCCGGCAGCCCGCGTGATCGGCTTCCGCGCCAATTCGGGCGGGTCCGCGCCCGTTGAGCTGGCGCGGTTCCCGCCCAACTGGCGCAGCGAGCTCGTGCGGGCGTCGGCCTCGGTCGCTGGCGCTCCCTCGAGCCAACGGTGGAGAGCGGCTTCCCGCTGGTTGAGCTTGTCGAAACCACGCCCCGCTGGTCGAGCAGGGCGAAGCCCTACGGCCGCCCGAGCCGCTCGAAGAAGCCGTCGAGCTGGGCCTGCTGCAGTGCCGGGGTGTTCTGCTCCGGGTTGATCACGCTCATCAGGGTCGCGCCGACGTTCATCGTGACGAGCTCCTGGATCAGCTGCTCGTCCGGGGTGTTGCTCAGGATGTCACCATCGGCGCGGCCCTCGGTGATGAACTGTGCCAGCGCCTTCCGCCAGATGACGAGGTGGTCGACGTAGATCTCGTGCAGGTGATCGTTGGAGGCGGCCCGCTCCCAGAACGAGAGCAGCACGCGGGCGGCGGTGGTCCGCTCGGCATCCAGCGGCAGGGACGCCTCACTGATGCCGCGGAGCGCCGCGAGGCCGCGCTTGCCCTCGACCGCCAACCGAACGACCTCGCTCATCTGGGCGAGCGAAAGCTCGTAGGTGCCCTGGATGATGTCGTCCTTGCCGGGGAAATAGTGCTTGAGCGCGCCATTGGCGAATCCGGCCTCCGCGGCGATCTCACGCATGGTGGCCGCCTCGATGCCACCCTGGATGATGAGACCGCGGGTCACCTCGATGATGTCGCGTCTGCGTTGATCGTGGTCGATCACCTTGGGCATGCAGGCACCTCCATTGGCTCGGCTTGGCATCCATTCTGCATGCTCAGCGAGCGCGCAGACAGTCAACAAGTGTAGACGGTCTGTGTTGCGCCATCGCGCGACGGCGCGGAGGGTCAGCCAGCCGCGGCCCCGCCGCGGTCGAACACCTTGCGCCCGGCGAACCACGTCTCCAACGCTTGGGCCTGGATGAGCGTCTCGATCGGCGACTCGAACGGGTTGCGGTCGAGCAGCACGAAGTCGGCGGACTTGCCGGCCTCCAGCGATCCGGTCTCGGCGCCGAGGCCCATGGCGGTGGCCGCGTTGATCGTGAACGCGGCGATCGCCTCCTCCAGTGTGATGGCCTGCTCGGCCCAGAGCGTTCCGGGGAACACGCCGTGCGGGTCGGCGCGGGTGACCAGGCCCTGGATCCCCTCCCAGGCGTTCGGCGACTCGCTCACCGGCCAGTCCGAGCCGCCCGCGACGAGCGCGCCGGTGTCGATCAGGCTGCGGTTGGGTTGCATCCGCTCGGCCCGTTCGGCCGGCAGCACGCTGGCGATGGCATCCGGGATGACGCCGGGAAACCAGATGAAGGGCGAGATGTCGGCGGCGACGCCCAGCTCGGCGAAACGGGCGAGGTCGCTCTCAGCCACGAACTGGCCGTGCGCGATCTGGTAGCGGGTCTCGGTGAAGCCCTCCGCGCGCAGCTGCGCGACGGTGTCGAGCACGAGCCGGGCCGAGGCGTCGCCCGTGCAATGGATCTTGGCCGAGAGCCCGCGGCTCGCCGTGCTGCGCAGCCAGCCGAGCAGCTCCTCCGGCGGCATCGTCGTGGTGCCGCAGAAGTGGGCGCCGTGCTCGTCATCCGGCAGGAACGGCTCCAGGAACGCGCCGGTGCGGGCGGGCGGAACGCCGTCGAGGAAGATCTTGACGAAGTCGGGCCGGTGGTGCTCGCTGCGGAATTCCTCGCCGCGGGCCACAAGCTCCTCGCCGACCGGGTCATAGCCGAAGATCTGGTCGTTGACCGTGAGCGAGCTCACCACCCACGAGTTCAGCTCACCCGCGTCGTCGAGCGACTTGAGTGACTGCAGGATCGGCAGCGAAGCGGCGGCATCCTGGAACGCGGTCACGCCGTGGCTGGCCAGGATCTCGATGCCCCGCTGCGAGCAGCGCCGGTGCTGCTCGGCGGTGAGCGAATGCGTGCGCGAGAGGGCCGCCTCGACGGGGATGCCTGCTGCCTCCAGCAGGACGCCGCTCGCGGAGCCGCTCACCGGGTCGAGCAGGATCACACCGCCGGCGCCCGGGTCGCTCGCGGCGGTGATGCCGGCCAGCTCCAGCGCCCGGCTGCTGACCCAGCGGTTGTGCTTGCTGTCGTCGCTGAGCATGACCGGGCGGCCGCCGGATGCCTTGTCGAGGCGGGCGCGCGCGGCATCCGTCGCCAATGCGTCCATCAACCCGGAGCCCCAGCTGCCGCCGAGCACCCAGCCGTCGGCCGGCAGCGCGGCCGCATAGTCGCGCACGGCGTCGAGGATCTGCTCGAGCGACGCGGTGGCAGAGAACGACAGCTCGTACAGGTCGGTCTTCCCGGCCAGTGCGTGGTGGTTGTGCACGTCGACCAGCCCGGGCAGCAGGAACGC